>CALGOO010000029.1 GCA_937960715.1 uncultured Candidatus Competibacteraceae bacterium | reverse complement strand
TGGAATTACCGATCAATCCTACCGTGCGTTATTGCACTGAAAACAAGGGAACCCCGGGATGCGCGGCGGACCGAGCGATTGATCAGGTTGGTGGATGAACTGTCGGTGTGCCCGACGGGGAGCATCCCGCTGGCCTGCGGAGGCTGGCCCGAGACCAAGGCGGCTTACCGGAAGGACACGCCACCGCAGATCGCCGGCCACCGAGACGGCCATGATCCGACGGATTGGATCGGTGCGAGAAATCCTGGGGGAGCGGCGGTGATCGCCAGGGGGACTGTCAGATCGGAGCTTCCCGCTCACCGAGGCGAAGCTGACCAGGCATAAAGAGTCGCGTGTCAACCGGCGGTTTTAAAAATAACTAATATAGATCAATTATATAATTGACAGGACAGGATCGAGCGACCCATAATTCAAGGTTCTGAAACCCAAGCAAGCGGTCTCAACGGAACGAGAACGAGGTGCCCTTGCGCAAGCTCTTCGTCAGTCACAGCTCCAAGACGCCCGAGAACATCCAGTTGCTCCGCGATTTGTGCGCCCAGCTGGGCGGGCGGGACACCGGCTGTCAGGTGGTGTTCGATCAGGGCGGCGCCATCGTGGGCGGCGCCGACTGGTACAACGCCATCAGCCGGTGGATGGCGGAGTGCCATGCGGCGGTCATTCTGTTCTCCCGGGCCGCCCTGTACGACTCCGACTGGGTCCAGAAGGAGGCCAATAACCTGGCCTGGCGCAAGGAACTCCAAGGAGACTTCATCCTGATCCCGGTCCTGCTCGAAGGTTTGGAGCCCAAAGACCTCGAACAGGGTTTGACCGGAATTCTCAACATCACCGTTCGCCAATGCATCCGGGGCACGCATGATGCGGAGGTTCTCGCCCGAGCCATCCTGGGCGCGATCGCCGCGTCGAGTCCTCCAGGAACTTGCTCGCCCATCGACCCCGCCGAGCCCACCTTCGAGCCGCTTGAGGGGTCGGTGGCGCGCATCCTGTATCAAGCGGCCAGGGCCGACGATTTGATGGAGGTGGCCCAGCGGCTCGGCGTCGGTCTCCCCACCTGGCCCCCCGACGCCGGCAAGCAGGCCGCCCTCGGCCTCGCCCGCCATCTGCTGAAAGACGCGGCCACTTGCGTCGAACGCTTGCAGGACGTATTGGATACTTTCGCCGTCCATGCCGTGAAACTCGACCAACGATTCGCCAAGGAACTCTTCCACCATCTCAAAGCGCGGTGGGTATCCGCGGAGGCCGCGCGCACGCTGCCGGCGACCGCGGTCGCGCGACGCGGCGCGGCCTTGAACGGCCAGCATCTGGGCTGCTATACGGCGCAATGTTACGTGGAGCGGGCCTGGCCCCTGACCCGACGCTGGGAATTGGTCCGGATAGCGGCGGGCAGTCGCACCTTCGAAGCGATCCGCCGCGACATCGAGGACCATTTCGGTGTGCCTCCCGCATCCCGGCCTTTTTATACGGTAAGAAGCCCCTATTTGGGCT
>CALGOO010000028.1 GCA_937960715.1 uncultured Candidatus Competibacteraceae bacterium | reverse complement strand
GACGATGCCGGAGGTGACGGTCTGGCCCAGACCGAACGGGTTGCCGATGGCGACCACGAAATCGCCCACCCGCAGATTGTCCGAATCGGCCAGCGGCAGGGCGGCGAGATTGCCGCTGGGAATCTGGATCACCGCCACGTCGCTTTGCGGATCGGAGCCGACTACCCTGGCGTTAAGCTTGCGGCCGTCGCGCAGGGTGACCGTGATGGTGTCGACGCCGTCGATGACGTGATGGTTGGTGATGACGTAGCCGCGTCGGGCATCCACCACCACCCCGGAACCGATGCTCTGGGTCTTGCGTTCGCGCGGCTGGTCGGGGACATTGAAGAAATGACGGAAGATCGGGTCATCCAGCAACAGGTTGCGGCGCAGGGCGATCCGGCCCTCGGTGGCGATGTTGACCACCGCCGGAGTGGCCCGCTCCAGCATCGGCGCCAAGGTCGGCAACGGTTGCCCCTCCACGATGGCGGGCAGGGCGGCCACGGCTGGCCCTGGAGCGGCAAACGTCAGACCCCATGCCAGCAGGGCGGCGGGTAACAACGAACGTCGGCTATTCATGGGCGGGAAAAACCTCTATTCCAGAACGGATGCGGATATGGAGAAGCCTGAAATCTTGGTTTCGGCATTTTTCGTGGGTTCCCCAGAGCAAAATCCCGCGGTTTTTCTGCAGGCCGGCGTTATCGGGGCCAATGCGCGCGCGGATCGAACGGCAGCTCCCGCCCCATCCGCTGGAACAGTTCGCGCGCCGTCTCGGTGTCGGCGGGCGGATTGACGATGCGCAGCACCGCGAACTGATCGCCGGGCGGCTGACCAGGCAAGCCACGCCCGCGCAACCGCAATTTCTGGCCATTGTGGGCGTTGGCCGGAATATTGAGCGTGACGGAACCGCCCAGCGTGGGTACGTCGACCTTGCAACCGAGCGCCGCTTCCCACGGGGCCAGCGGCGTTTCCAGCGTGATGTCGCGCCCCTTGACCTGGTATAGCGGGTGTGGCCGGATGGTCACTTCCAGATACAGATCGCCGCTGGGACCGTCGCCGACCCCGGCCCCGCCCTGACCGGCCAGGCGGATTTTCTGGCCGGTCGTGACCCCGGCGGGAATCTTGACGCTCAGGGTGCGGGTTCGCGCGCTTGCCCGGCCACTGGCGTCCCGCTCCGGCGGTTGCAGTTGCAAGGACCGGCTACCGCCGTGATAAGCCTCTTCCAGGCTGATGTCCAGCGCCACGGTTTGAGTTTGACCAGGACCGCGAAACCCGCGTCCGCCACCAAAGCCGGGGCCGCCACCGCCCAGGTTGCCGAACAGCGACTCGAAGAAATCACTGAACTCGCGCCCGCCCAGGCCAGCGCCGAACGGTTGGCCAGCCGTCCCCGTCGGACCGCCTGGCCAGCCGGGCGGTGGGCGGAATTCCTGACCGGCCCGCCAGTTGCCGCCGAGTTGATCGTAGGCGGCGCGTTTTTCGGCGGCGCGCAACACCTCGTAGGCCTCGGCGACCTCCTTGAAGCGCTCCTCGGCATGGGCTTCCTTGCTGACATCGGGGTGGTACTTGCGCGCCAGCCGGCGGTAGGCTTTTTTGATGTCCTCCGTCGAGGCGTCGCGGCTCACGCCGAGAATCTGGTAGTAGTCCTGGTATTTCATGCCGGTTCCTGGCGGTTGAGGGAAAGGCCGGGGGTTGATTCCACCGGCCGGGTGGTTTAGCCCTCGACCTTGATGGTCCGCGACAAGGTATGGGTGGCCTTGGGAATGTTGATTTCCAGCACGCCGTGCGCGCCGCGCGCGGCGATTCGCTCCAGGTCGGCGGTATCGGGCAGGCTGAAGCGGCGGTAGAAGCTGCCGTAGGGCCGTTCGACCCGACTGTAACCCGCGCGGTTTTCGCTGGTCTCGCTCGGACGGTTGCCGCGGATGGTCAGGACGCCGTTTTCGGCGATAATTTCGATATTCTTGGGATCGACGCCGGGGATGTCGGCGCGCAACACGTAGCGATCCGTTTCTTCCTTGATGTCCACCGGCGGAATCCAGTCGCAGGTGGCGACGCTGGATTGATCGTCGCGAGCGGTGTAAGGCTCGAACAGCCGGTCCAGTTCCTTGCGCAGATGGCGCATGTGCTGCCAGGGTTCGTAGCGGCTTGGAGTCATGATGAAGTCTCCTGGGATGATGGAAGTTGCTTTTCAAATAGGGCCGCCACGCACCATTTCAAGTCGAGTTGGCCAATTTTTCCGCTTGAACCCGGAGGAACCGAATGAACCACGAAACTGGCAACCGTGAATTTCCGCCGCTGACGATCGCGGTGCTGACCGTCTCCGATACCCGTACCCTGGCGGACGATGCTTCCGGCCAAACCCTGATGGAGCGGCTGCTGGCGGCGGGCCACCGACTGGGAGATCGGACCCTGGTCCCCGACGACATTTACCGTATCCGCGCGGTCGTCTCCGCCTGGATCGCCGATCCGGCCGTGCAAATCGTGCTGATCACCGGCGGCACCGGCATGACGGGTCGCGACAGCACGCCCGAGGCGATCCGGCCACTGCTGGACAAGGAGATTACCGGTTTCGGCGAATTGTTCCGCATGTTGTCCTGGGAGGAGATCGGCGCCTCGACCCTGCAATCGCGGGCGCTGGGCGGGCTGGCCAACGCTACCTTTATTTTCTGTTTGCCCGGCTCGACCGGGGCCTGTCGCACCGGCTGGGACCGCATCCTGCAACCGCAACTGGACGCCCGGACCCAGCCCTGCAATCTGGTGGAATTGCTGCCACGATTGCGGGAGCGGTAAGCCGGACTCGACGGGGCTCGCGCCCGCCCGTTTTAAGCGAAGTGGCTTCTTCCAGTGACGGGCGCGACTATCCGCCGCTCCATCCTCGCTGTCTAACGGCTTTGAAAAATACTTCATTAATGGCCGAACCCGCCCGGCGGATGGCTTGGCGTCATCGACCAGCGCGAGGGACTGCTGGAGGGTTTCCCGGCCTGGTCATGACGATTCCTCGGTAGACGCCGTAGCCCGCGCCGCGGCGCGCCGACGCAGCAGCAACCGCGAAATGAACACGCCAGCCTCGAACAGCAGCCACATCGGCAGCGCCAGCATGGTCTGCGAGATCACGTCCGGCATGAGCAACATGCCGATGACGAACGCGCCGACGATGACGTAAGACCGCTTGGCGGCCATGGCCTCGGGCGAGACGAGGCCGGCCAACGACAGGATGACCGTGGCGACCGGCACCTCGAACGCGACCCCGAAGGCGAAGAACAGCATCATCACGAAATCGAGATAGCGATTGATGTCGGTCATCACCGCCACGTCCTGCGGAGCCGTGCCGCTGATGAAGGCGAAGAAGATCGGCATGATCACGAAGTACGCGAAGGCCATGCCGCAGTAGAACAGCAGGGTGCTGGAAGTCAGGATGGGCAGGACCATCCGTTTCTCCCGCTGGTACAGTCCGGGCGCGACGAACGCCCAGATCTGGTAAAGCGTCCAGGGGATGGTGATGAACACCGCCAGGATCAGGGTGAACTTGAGCGGGGTCAGAAACGGCGACAGCACGTCGATGGCGATCAGTGTGCTCTGGCGGGTCAGGGGAATGGCCAGCGCGCTGTAGATCGGATTGGATAATGGCGCCAATGCGGCGAATACCAGCAACACGCCCAATACGATGCGCAACAACCGAACACGCAGTTCGATCAAATGGCTGATGAAGGGTTGTTCGCGGTCGGCATCGAACACGGTGGGTCAGTTCGCGGCTGGAGCAGAGGGAGGCGATGCGGTGACAGCCTCGGTCGAGAATGCCGACGGAGACGCCTGGACCGGCGCGGGCGCATCCGGCTTTTGCAAGCGAACCGGGGTGGGCGCGTCAGCGGTCGCCGACGGTTCCTGAGTGGCGGCCGGCGGCGTCCAGGCCGGCGGCGGCGCGCCGGTCGGCATTCCTGGCTGCCAGCCCGGCGGTGGGCCGGGATCGTCGAATTCCTTCTCGATCTCGCGGCGGAACGATTGCATCTGGTCGGTCAGGTCCTTCACCTCACCGAGATTCGCCTGCTGGCGCAAGGACTGCTTGATGTCTTCCAGATGCAGTTCCCGGTCCACTTCCGCCTTGACTTCGGCGATCATGCGGCGAGCCTTGCCCAGCCAGAAACCCGCCTTGCGGGCCAGTCCCGGCAACTGCTCGGGGCCGACCACCAGCAGCGCGACGACGCCGACCATGACCAACTCCCAAAAGCCGATCTCGAACATGGCGGTGCGGTTCGAAACCTAAACCTTTTGGCGGTCCTTGGCCAAGGGGTCGTGCATCCCCGCCGTGGTGTCGCCAACAGTACGTTCCTGAGCGGTGGCCTGCTCAAGCTTCTTGGGGTTCTCCTCGGCGGTTTCCGGTTTGGCGCCCTCCTTCATGGCGTCGCGGAAGCCGCGAATGGCGGAGCCGAGATCGGAGCCAAGATTGCGCAGCCGGCTACCGCCGAACAGCACCAGGACGATGACCAGAACAACCAGTAATTCCCAAATACTGAGATGCATGACGATGTGGCCTCTGTAACGACGGGGAAGGGTGGCGCTGGTCTAGCCGGCGACCCGGGCGGCTTTTTCGGTCAGGCCGGAGACGCCGCAACGGCGACGCAATTCGTCGAGCACGGCATCGGGACCGAGTCCCTGATGCGCCAGCAGGACCAGGGTATGAAACCACAAATCGGCGGTTTCGCGCACCAGATGCTCGGGATCGCCGTTCTTGGCGGCCAGCAGGGTTTCGGCGGCTTCCTCGCCGACCTTCTTGAGAATGGCGTCCAGGCCCTTGGCGTACAGGCGAGCGACATAGGAACTGTCGGGATCGGCCTGTTTGCGCGCTTCCAGCGTCGCCGCCAGTTCGCGCAGGATGTCGTCGCTCATGCGCCGTACATCTCGCGTGGGTCCTTCAGGACGGGATCGGTGACAACCCATTGGCCGTCACGGAATTCCTCGAAGAAACAGCGTTGCCGACCGGTATGACAGGCGATGCCGCCGATTTGTTCGATCGCCAGCAGCAACACGTCGTGGTCGCAATCCAGTCGGATGCTTTTCACCTTTTGGGTATGGCCGGAGGTTTCGCCCTTGTGCCAAAGCTCCTGGCGGGAGCGGGACCAGTACACCGCTTCACCGCGTTCCACAGTGCGCCGCAGCGATTCCCGGTTCATCCAGGCCATCATCAGCACCCGGCCGCTGTCCGCGTCTTGAGCGATGGCGGGAACCAGCCCGTCCGCAGTCCATTTGATCCGTTCCAACCAGTCGTCGTTCATAGTCTCACTTCAATGCCGCGCGCCCGCAGGTGACGCTTGGCCTGTTCGATGGTGTATTCGGCGAAATGAAAAATGCTGGCTGCCAGCACTGCGTCGGCCTTGCCCAACAGAATGCCATCCGCCAAATGGTCCAACGTGCCCACCCCCCCCGAGGCGATGATCGGAATGGTGGTGGCCTCGCTGATGGCGCGGGTCAGTTCCAGATCGAAGCCGCGCTTGGTGCCGTCGCGATCCATACTGGTCAGCAGGATTTCGCCAGCCCCATAGGCGTTCATCCGCCGCGCCCATTCCACCGCGTCGATGCCGGTGGGCCGGCGGCCGCCGTGGGTGAAGATTTCCCAGCGCGGCGATTCGCCGGGTTGGTGCACCGCCTTGGCGTCGATGGCGACCACGATGCACTGATTGCCGAACCGCTCGGCAGCCTCGCGCACGAATTCGGGGCGGGCGATGGCGGCGGTGTTGATGGACACCTTGTCGGCCCCGGCGTTCAGCATCCGCCGCACGTCGTCCAGGGTGCGGATGCCGCCGCCCACCGTCAGCGGGATGAATACCTGGCTGGCGACCTGCTCGACCACATGCACCAGGGTCTCGCGGTCGTCGGAACTGGCGGTGATGTCGAGAAAGGTGATTTCATCGGCGCCCTGCTCGTCGTAACGGCGGGCGATTTCCACCGGATCGCCGGCGTCGCGAATTTCCACGAACTTGACGCCCTTGACCACCCGGCCCCGATCTACGTCCAGGCAGGGGATGATGCGTTTGGCCAGCCCCATCACCCGCTCCCCCTGGCATTGACCAGTCGTTGCGCCTCGACCAGATCGATGGCGCCGTCGTACAGCGCCCGGCCGATGATCGCCCCCATGATGCCCTCACCCTCCACCGCGCACAGCGCCCGCAGGTCGTCCAGGGTGCTGACGCCACCGGAGGCGATCACCGGGATGCTGATGGCCTGCGCCAGCCGCACCGTGGCCTCAACGTTGACCCCCTGCATCATGCCGTCACGGCTGATGTCGGTGTAAACGATGGCCTCCACTCCGTAGCGTTCGAAAATCCGCGCCAGATCGATCACATCGTGCTTGGACAGCTTCGACCAGCCGTCGACCGCGACCCGGCCAGCCTTGGCGTCCAGTCCGACGATGATGTGGCCGGCGTATTCCACGCACAGATCGTTGACGAAGCCCGGCTCTTGCACCGCCTTGGTGCCGATGATGACGAACTGGACCCCGGCGTCCAAATAGGTCTCCACGGTCTGTTCATCGCGAATGCCGCCGCCGACCTGGATGGGCAGATCGGGAAAGGTTTGGGCGATGCGACGAATCACCTGGGCGTTGACCGGTCGGCCGGCGAACGCGCCGTTCAGGTCCACCAGATGCAGGCGGCGCGCGCCGGCATCCACCCAACGCGTGGCCATGGCCACCGGGTCGTCCGAAAAGACCGTCGAGTCTTCCATCCGCCCTTGGCGCAACCGCACGCACTTACCATCTTTCAAGTCAATCGCGGGTATGAGCAACATGGCAGGTTTCTACATGAGTTGACTGACCACTGATCCGCTAGGGATTCCAGGCCGCGAAATTGGCGAGCAGCCGCAGGCCCGCCTGGGCGCTCTTTTCCGGGTGGAATTGCACGGCGAAGATGTTGTCCCGGGCGATGGCCGAGGCGAATTCGAAGCCGTAACGGGTCCAGCCCACCACCAGCGTTGCGTCGGCCGGTCGCGGATAATAACTATGAACGAAATAGAAGCGGCTGTCCTGGGGAATGCCGCGCCAGAGCGGGTGATCGCTGGCCTGGCGGACCTGATTCCAGCCCATGTGCGGCACCTTGAGCCGCTCGCCGCTGGCTGGATCGCGGGGGTCGGAGAACCGGATCACTCGGCCGGGCAACACGCCCAGACCGGCGACGCCGTCGTTCTCCTCGCTGAAGTCCAGCAGCGCCTGCGGCCCCAGGCACAGCCCCAGAAAGGGCTTGCCCAACGCCGCGTCCCGGACCACCTCCACCAGGTTCCAGTGGGCCAGTTCGCGCATGCAGTCGCGAATCGAACCCTGGCCGGGAAACACCACCCGGTCGGCCTGGAGAATGTCATGGTGGTTCTGCGTGACGATCACGCGCGCCCGTGGGGCGACATGTTCGAGCGCCTTGGCGACGGAGCGCAGATTGCCCATGCCGTAGTCGATGATCGCGATGCTGGTCATGCGGAAAGCTCGGGGGGATGGGAGCGCGGGAGAGGGCGAGCTTTACAGGCTGCCCTTGGTGGAAGGAACGCCGGTCGCGCGCGGGTCGGGTTCGACCGCCATGCGCAGCGCGCGCCCGAACGCCTTGAACACGGTTTCGGCGATGTGATGGGCGTTGCGGCCGCGCAGGTTGTCCACGTGCAGGGTGATCAGGGCGTGATTGACGAAGCCCTGGAAAAATTCGCGCAACAGATCCACGTCGAACTCGCCGATTCGGGCGCGGGGGAATTCGACAAGATACTCCAACCCAGGTCGACCGGAGCAGTCGAGCACCACCCGCGACAGGCTTTCGTCCAGCGGCACGTAAGCGTGGCCGTAACGGCGAATGCTCCGTTTGTCGCCGAGGGCTTGCCCGACCGCCTGACCGAGGGTGATACCGATGTCCTCGACGGTGTGGTGGGCGTCGATATGCAGATCGCCTTCGGCTTCGATATCCAGATCGATCAAGCCGTGGCGGGCGACCTGATCGAGCATGTGGTCGAGAAACGGCAAGCCGGTGGCGAGCCTGGCGTTGCCCGCGCCATCCAGATTGACGCGCGCCTGAATCCGGGTTTCCAAAGTGTCGCGCTTGACCGTCGCGATGCGTGCCGACATAGGGGTTCTTCTGTCCGCGCCCACCGGGCCCGGTGGGTGAAATGGCCTGGGTTTCGGTCCGCCCCCGCAATCCCATGGTGGAACAGGTGGCTTCGCCATGATTATAGATGAGCGGACCGAATAAGCGAATTCGGGTCCGTCGCGGCGGGCTTTCGACAGGTGTGGTCATCATGGCGTGGGATAAGCCGACCTTCCAAGGCGCTCTTGGCCTTCACTTTGCGGTAAAGTTCGTCAGGCATTTCAATTGTTGCTTTCAATAAGATGCAGGTTAGTTGCATTCCCGTATTTCCGTCAAACAGACAATCTGATCACTTGCCAATGCCATGGGATAGCCGGTTGATGATCTCTGAACACTCTTCTCCAGAATCCGAACGCCTGGATCGTCGCCGGGCGGTTTCCTGGGCCTTTTACGACTGGGCCAACTCGGCCTTCGCCACCACGGTGATCGCCGGGTTCTTTCCAATCTTTTTCAAGCAGTACTGGAGCGCGGAGGCATCGGTCACGGAAAGCACCTTCTGGCTGGGCGCGGCCAACTCGCTGGCCAGCCTGCTGATCGTGCTGCTCGCCCCGCTGCTCGGCGCCATCGCCGACCGGGGCGGCGCCCGCAAGCGGTTCCTCCTGGCGTTCGCGGCGCTGGGTATCGTCATGACCGGCGCCTTGTACGGGGTGGGGCGGGGCGAGTGGGCGTGGGCGGCGGCCCTGTACATCCTGGCGTTGATAGGCTTTTCCGCCGGCAACATCTTCTACGATGCCCTGCTGGTCGGAGTGGCCGGCGAACGCAAGCTGGACATCGTATCGGCGCTGGGCTACAGCCTGGGCTATCTGGGGGGCGGCCTGCTGTTCGCCCTGAACGTGTTGATGACCCTGTATCCCGGCTGGTTCGGCCTGGCGGACGCGGCGGAGGGCGTGCGGGTCTCGTTCGTGACGGTAGCGCTGTGGTGGGCGCTGTTCTCGGTTCCCCTGTGGCTGTTCGTGCCCGAACCGCCCGCGCCGGACCGAGTGAGCGGCCTGGCGGTGATTCGGGCCGGCCTGACCCAGTTGCGTGGCACCTTTCGCGAAGTCCGCCGGCTGCGGGTGGTCGGCGCCTTTTTGCTGGCCTATTGGCTGTACATCGATGGAGTCGATACCGTCATTCACATGGCGGTGGATTATGGTCTGGCGTTGGGGTTTCCCGCCGACAGCCTGATCGTCGCCCTGCTGATCACTCAGTTCGTGGGCTTTCCCGCCGCCATTGCCTTTGGCCGACTGGGCGAGATTTGGGGGCCGCGCACTGGAATTTTCATCGCCATTGGGGTTTATATTCTGATCACCATCTGGGGCTACTTCATCCGCCATCCCTGGGAATTCTACGTCCTGGCCGTCGCCATCGGCCTGGTGCAGGGTGGGGTGCAGTCGCTGAGCCGTTCGCTGTACGCCCGGCTGATCCCGGCGGAGAAGTCCGGGGAATTCTTCGGCTTCTTCAACATGCTGGGCAAGTTCGCGGCGGTGCTGGGGCCGGTGCTGATGGGGGCGGTCAGCCTGCTGACCGGCAATCCGCGCTTTTCGATTCTGTCGTTGCTGGTGCTGTTCGTCGGGGGGGCGCTGTTGCTGGCGCGGGTGGACGAGGCGGAAGGACGGCGGATGGCCGGGGCGCTGTGAGGGCGCGAATCAGCGATGAAAGGGGGTTGGTGCCGGGAGAGAGACTCGAACTCTCACGGTATCGCTACC
Source organism: uncultured Candidatus Competibacteraceae bacterium (assembly GCA_937960715.1). Classification (GTDB taxonomy): domain Bacteria; phylum Pseudomonadota; class Gammaproteobacteria; order Competibacterales; family Competibacteraceae; genus Contendibacter. Next base: position 2,751 of record CALGOO010000028.1, on the reverse strand, counting down.
GGTGGATTTTGAGTCCACTGCGTCTACCATTCCGCCATCCCGGCCGGGGAGTGAGGGGAGAGGAACGCAAGTATAAGGATTTTGCGTCGCCGGGCAAGTCCGACCCAGGGCAATCGCGCCAAACGGTGACCGGACTGGGTTGGCCAAGGAGTAGGCGCGCGGCGGCGGGGGCTGCCTAGAAACGCCTCCAAATCCAGTCGAGAACTCGCTCGGCAAAGCGATCCCGCCGCCGACCGAGCGGGGCGAAAAAATTGTGGCGGCGCTCCATCGGTTGGCGAATCTTATCGACATCCGACTGGCGGGTACATTTTCGCCGATGGCGTCACGATTTGCTGATGCCAGCATGGCGGCGGACGCACCGAACGATGTTGCCGCCGCCTTGGCTTGGCTGCAATTTCGAGGAGGGAGTCGCGATGGCCGCTACCCATTCGCCCGCGCGGGCAACGTCTGTCTATCAGCCCGCCGCTGGCGAGGCCTATATGAGCGATGCGCAACTGGCTCACTTCCGCCGGCTGCTGCTGGAGTGGAAGCAGAGCTTGCTTGACGAAGTGGACCGTACGGTCAACCACATGCAGGACGAGTCCACCACATTCCCCGACCCCAACGACCGCGCCACCCAGGAAGAAGAATTCAGTCTGGAGCTGCGCACCCGCGACCGGGAGCGCAAGCTGCTCAAAAAAATCAGCGAATCCCTGGCCCAGATCGATAGTGGCGACTACGGTTATTGCGAGGCCTGCGGCGTGGAGATTGGGCTACCGCGGATGCAGGCCCGTCCGACCGCCACGTTGTGCATCGATTGCAAGATGCTGGAAGAAATCCGCGAAAAACAGGGCGGCTGACCGTCGAGCCAAACGCGCGCCGCCACGCTCGCGCCATGGCGACAGCCCATTCCACCCCGGATCGCGCCCCGAACCGAGGCGTGGCGCGAGGTCGTTTCGCGCCCTCTCCGACCGGGCCACTGCACTTTGGGTCGCTGGTCGCCGCGCTGGGCAGCTTTTTGGAAGCGCGACGGCGCGGCGGCGAGTGGTTGGTGCGCATCGAGGACGTGGACGCGCCACGCACCGCGCCGGGGGCAACGACGGCCATCCTGCGCGCGCTGGAGCGGTACGGACTACATTGGGATGGACCGGTGGTCCGTCAAAGCCAGCGCGCCGCCCATTACCAGGCGGCGCTGGCGCGGTTGCTCGACGCTGGATGGGGCTATCCCTGCGCTTGCAGCCGGCAAACGCTGGCCGGCTGTTCGCGCGGACGGGATGGCGCGCCCATCTATCCGGGAACCTGCCGCACCGGTCCTCGTCGGCTGGATCGGCCCCCCGCGCTGCGGTTGCGGGTGACCGATGCGCCGCTGATTTTCCAAGACGCTATTCAGGGCGAATATCGCCAGCAACTGGAGCGCGAGGTGGGTGATTTCGTGCTCCGCCGCGCCGATGGCGTGTTCGCGTATCAACTGGCGGTGGTGGTGGACGACGCCGCGCAAGGCGTCACCCAGGTCGTCCGCGGCGCCGACCTGCTCGATTCCACGCCCCGGCAGATTTATTTGCAACGTCTGCTGGGATTGCCCACACCCGACTACGCCCATCTGCCCATGGTGGTGGACGCCCACGGCGCCAAGCTGAGCAAGCAAACCGGCGCCCCGCCGCTGGATGAGCGCCAGGTGGGTCCTACCCTGACAGCCGCGCTACGCTTCCTGGGCCAGCGACCGCCGTCGACACTGGCGGGAGAACCGGTGGCCACGATCATCGCCTGGGCCATGGCGCACTGGGACTTGGCCGCGGTCGAAGCGCGCGCCCGACGCGGCGCGTTTGCCCGGACGCCCTCATAAAATTCACTGAAACCATGCGGTCGCTAGACTAAGCTTATAAAATTCCAAGCCGGCCAAGGGGCGTCAGCGAGCGCTTTCACCCGGACGCGGATACCACAACCCCCATCACCAAAGGAGAGATACGGTAATGTCCGAAGGTAAGCTTTATCCTGTACCCACCGCAGTGGCCGCTCACGCCTGGATCAACAACGATCAATATCTGGCCATGTACCAACGTTCCGTCGATGACCCGGAAGGCTTTTGGGCGGAGCAGGCCAACCAGTTCGTCACCTGGTTCAAGCCTTGGGACAAGGTGCTGGATTGGGACTTCACCAAGGGTCATATCCGCTGGTTCGAGGGCGCCCAGCTCAACGTCAGCTACAACTGCCTGGACCGTCACCTGGCCGCGCGCGGCGATCAGGTCGCCATCATCTGGGAAGGCGACAATCCGAACGAAGACAAGAAGGTCACCTACAAGCAGCTGCATGAAGATGTTTGCAAGTTCGCCAACGTCCTGAAGGCGCTGGGCGTCAAGAAGGGGGATCGGATCTGCATCTACATGCCGATGATCCCCGAAACCGCGGTCGCCATGCTGGCCTGCACCCGCATCGGCGCCATCCATTCCATCGTGTTCGGCGGCTTCTCGCCGGATTCGCTCAAGGATCGCATCCTCGACGCCACCTGCAACCTGGTCATCACCTCGGACGAAGGCTTGCGCGGTGGGCGCAAGGTACCGATGAAAGCCAATATCGACAAGGCGCTGCAAAGCACGCCGAGCGTGCGGAAAACCGTGGTGGTCAAACGCACCGGCGGCAACGTCGCCTGGACCGAGGGCCGCGATGTCTGGTATCACGACCTGATGGCGAACGCGAGCGCCGACTGCCCGCCGGAACCCATGGACGCCGAGGACCCGCTGTTCATCCTCTACACCTCCGGCTCCACCGGCAAGC
>CALGOO010000027.1 GCA_937960715.1 uncultured Candidatus Competibacteraceae bacterium | reverse complement strand
CAGCGCGGCCAGTTCGGTCGCCGCCGTCCAGCGGGGCCGCCCGTTGTACAGCACCGGCGGCAGATGGCCGGCCGGGGTTCGTTGGCCGGCGCGGATCAGGTCCTGAGACAGCAACCCGACATAGACCAGCATCCGCACCGCCATGAACGGGTCCGGCTCCGACTGAAACTCCAGCCGCAGGTAGACGTACAGCCACCGCTCGCGCCAGCGCACCCGCCACACCACGTCGTCCGCCCGTGGGCGCAGGTCGTCGCTGACGTAGCTACCCGGATACCTCTCCAGCGTGGCGAAATCCAGTTCCGCCACCCACTCCTCGCGGACGAAACCGGCCAACAAATCCGCCACCATCGCCGGATGCGAAAACAACAGCTTGTAGCTGGAGTCGTGCGGCTGGGACAATCCCGCGCCGCCGCTCATGGTGGAACCCAGTGGACGGTATCGAAAGGCGCGAAATCCCGGCCGATATCCGCCTGGTCGTTCAGCGCCGTGCCCTGGCGCTCCACCCACGCATGAGCCTCAAGCCGTCCCTGCCCCAGGCGGACCCCGATTCGCAATTCGCTGACGATGCCCCGCCGCCGAAGCAGCCACCACAGGGTCAGGGAACGATGCAGGCAAGTGGGGCGACCCAAACTCCACGCCGCCGCGCCTCCGACCAAGCGAGCCATCGCGCGCGCCTGGAGCAAGACCCGGTCTTCATCCTCCAGTGTCACTTTCGCTCCCAACGACCCGCGCTCCAGCCAACCGTACACCTGCTGAAAACCCGCCCAGCGCAACGCCAGGGCCACGCCATGCAGCATCAGCCACGCCTGCGCCAGCCACCCGCGCTCGGCCCACGACAGCCGCCAGAAGATCAATCCATGCCGCCGCAGTCGCGGCAACCGATCACGCATCGCGCCAGCCTCTCTCAACTGCTGAACACCGCCGCCAACGCCACATCTTGAACATCGTCCGGGACCGCGCCCGCCCGCGTCGTCACCACGCCACCGTGCGTTGCGCCGCCTGGAGTTTTTTCTCCCCCCACGCCTTGACAGAGGTCGGCGCCTGACCCGTGCCCTTCACCATCGTACCCTCCCCCGGCTGCTTCAACTCCACCCGTTTCCCCGTTGCCGCACTCTCGACATACACCCCCTTGCCCGCCAGCATCACGACGTCCAGCGTGCGCGGGCCGGCGTCAAGCAGATTGAAACCGCCCCACAATTCGGTACCGCGAATGCCGATGGTCGCCACCGGTGTTTCCACCCGACACGGTTCCCTGGGTTGCGATTTTTCCTCGGTCTGGGCGGTGACGGACCGGAACACACCCTTGGCCAGTTCGAAGACCGAGTTGTTTTTGTCCGGCGTCACGCCCGCGACCTGCCGAACCACAAACTCGGTCTTCTCGCCCAAGGTGATGACCATGCCATCCCGCATCCGCGCCTCCAGCCGGGCATCAACTCCGGTCACGATGCGGTCGCCGAGATACAGGACTCGGCCCAACGCCAGCGCTTGCCGGCCCGTCGTGGCTTCGCTGACCACCTCGCCCCGCACCCGGGTGACGTAGCCGGCCACTTCGGCTTTGGGCGCCGCATACCCCACCACGGCGAACAGCCAGACGACGATCCCTACGATCGACCTGATTTCGTAACGCAACATGACAATCATCCTCCAAGATAACCCTCGCCAACGGACAAGGGGAGTGCATGGTCATTTTTGAGCGAGTGTGAAAACGCCGTCCCAGGCGGCGGGTGGCTGGGCGCGCAGCACGGCGATCCGTTCCAGATACAGTGTATACAAGGCCCGCTCCGGTTGTCGGACTCGCAGCCCCTCGAACCGGGCGGCGGCCAACTCCCAAGCGCCGGCGCGATAGGCGACCAGCGCCTGCTCGTGCAGCGCCAGTTCCTCCCGCAGCGCATCGGTCAGCGCATCGACCGGTCCCAGCGGCTCGAACAAAGTCACCGGCTGGGCGCGGCCCTTGACCCGTACCCGATCCAGCTCCCGGCAGGCCAACTCGGAAACGGCGGCGCGGGTGGTTTCGCTCAGCACGATGGACACCTGGTATTGCTTGGCGGCGCTTTCCAGCCGCGCCGCCAGGTTGACCGCGTCGCCCAGCACGGTGTAGGCCATGCGAAATTCCGAACCCATGTTGCCGACGCTCATCAACCCACTGTTGACGCCGATGCGGATTCGCAGAGCCGGCCAGCCGCGGGCGGCCAGTTCTGGCGCCAATGCCTCCAGCCGCGCCCGCATCGCCAGCGCCGCGCGCACCGCATGGCGGGCATGATCGGGATCGGCCAGCGGCGCCCCCCAGAACGCCATGATGGCGTCGCCGATGTACTTGTCCACCGTGCCGCGCTGCTCGTGGATCACCCGGGTCAACGGCGTCAGGATGAACTGCATGAGTCGGGTCAACTGGCGCGGCTCCAGCGTTTCCGAAATCGTGGTGAAATCCTGAATGTCGCTGAACAGCACCGTCATTTCCCGGCTTTCCCCACCCAGCGCGTAGCCGCCCGGCCGCCGGCTCATCTCCGTCACCAGTTCGCGCGGCACGTACTGGCCGAACAGCCGCGCCAGCCGCTGTTCGCGGCGGGTCTGGGTGAAATAACCATAGCTACTTTGCAACAGATACAACAGCGCGAGCAATACCAGCGCCGGGGCCAGCGGAATCACCCAGTTCAATCGTTGCCAGGCGTACAGATTCAGACCCACCGTGACGGCGGCCAGCGCCGCCGCGCCCAGCAGGGCGCGCAGCGGCGGCAAAAACCCCAGCCCGATCCCCACTCCGCCCAGCAGCGCCAATAGCAGGCTTTCCAGACCCCGGACGAACACCGGTTGGTACTTGAGGCTTTGGTCGAGAATCCCCGCCACCAGATTGGCGTTGACCTCGACGCCCGGATAGATATCTTGCACCGGGGTCGCCCGCAAATCGCTCAGGCCGGCGGCGGTGGCCCCCACCAGCACGATGGCGCCGTCCAACTGCCCCGGATCCGCCTGCCGATGGAGCACCGCGCTGGCGGAAAGATAGGGAAAACTGCCGCGTGGCCCCCGGTAGGAGATCCACACCGCGCCCTGGGCGTCCACCGGAACGTCGAAGACACCGCCGATCCGCACCGCCTCCACCCGCCGACCGCCGGGGACATCGCGATAGCCGACGCCGGTCACGAATTCCAACGGCGGTCCGCCCAGCAGGGTCCGCACCGCCGCCAGCGCGAAATGCTCGTAAAGCCGGTCGTCATGACTCAGTAGCAGGGGCAGTCGGCGAAACCGGCCATCCGCATCCACCAGCGGACTGTTGAAAAAGCCGCCGCTTTGGGCGCTGGCCTGCAATAACGGCAAGCTGGCGCTGTAGCCGGTGGCGACGGCAAAGGGGTTGGGAGCGTCCGCCAGATCGGTAATCGGCGCGGCGGCGGCGGGGAGTTGACCGAGGCGGAGGTCGTGGCCTCGCTGGCCCGGCAGGGTGAAGTAATAGCCCAGCACCACCGGCCGATCCCGCAGACTGGCGGCAAACTGGGCGTCGCCGGCCAGCGCCGGTTGCAGCCGCGTCCATTCCCGCTGAAAGGCGGCATCCTCGCGCAGCGCGCCCTGGGCCAGGGTTTCCAGCACGGCCGCCGCCGAATCGCGCTCGGTCTCGGCGAACACGATGTCGAACGCCAGCAACTGGATGCGATAGTCGGTGAACAAGGTTTCCACCAGCCGCGCCAGCCGTTGCCGCGACCAGGGCCACTGTCCTTCCCGCTGCAAGCTGATTTCGTCGATATCCACGATGACGATGCGCGGGTCCACCCCGCCGGGCATCGTCAATCGCAACCGGGTATCGTAAGCGAACAGTTCCAACTGATCGACCAGCGCCAGCGAATGGAACCCGTTGACGTGCAAAATCAGCGTCAGGACGACGCCCAGACCCAACCCCACGCGGAGCAGGTTATGCATCAGGCGCGGCATGGTCGCCGCCGTCGGGTCGAAGCTTCATCCCACCGCCCGCCCTGGCAGTTCCAGCAGCCACCGTCCGGCGCTCGCCAGTTGCCGGCGCAGCAGCATCCAATTTTCCGCCCGCTTTCGTTCCTCCAGACAGCGCAGGAACCGAACCTTGTTCGCCTCGTCCTGGTGTTCCAGAATCGCCACCCACAGCACGTCCACGTTGTAAGTTCGCCCCTCGGCCAGACAGACCGGAATGACCTCGGCGACGGGAACCGCCAGGTCGCCGGCCACGGTTGCCACCGCCGCGCGGATATTGGCCGCTTTCCCACCTTGTGGGTCGCGCAGATCATAAGGCGGGCGCCACTCGCGCGGCGGGCGCAACTGGTCGATGTGGCTGACCGCGACCAGCAACGGCGGCGGGCGACGATCCAGCCGCTCGGTCCGCCAGTCGCGCAGCGTATCCAGGGTTTTACGCTCCAGGCCCCGGTCCGGGCGATGGGCGGCGCAGACCCACAGGAGCAAGTCCGCGTCCAGCACTGCTTTTTTCAGGACTTTGTCGCCCAGCGACTCGGTATCGCAGCCCGGCGTATCGAAAATCAGCGCCGCCTCCAATCCATCGCGCTCCAACCGGTAGGGCGTCAATCCGGTCGTGGTGTCCGGCAGCACGTCGGTCGCGGCGGTCAGCCGGCCGAACAGGGCGTTGATCAGGCTCGACTTGCCGGCGTTGATCCGACCCAGCACCACGATCCGCAACGGCTCGCCGGTCTGCACGGCGATTTTGGCGGCCTGTTCCAAGTCGCGCCGAGATGCCGGCGTTGGCACGGCGGTCGGTTCGGCGTCGGCCAGCGTCAACCGCCCGCTGTACAGTGCGATGGCGTAATAACCGACCTTGCGGACGTACTCGCGCAACAGCCAGCAGTGCAGTTCGGTCCAGGCCGCGCCATACGCCCGGCCGCGCAGATGGCCCCAAACCTCGCTCAGCAGCGCATCAGCGGGATTGACGACCAGTCGGCCGGCGCGATAGAGGTTCAGCCACTGTTCGGCGGTGTCCTTCCAGCGCCAGGCGCGAAGCAGATCGCCAATCGTCAATCGATGGCTGAAAGGGATATGCTCGGCAACGGTGGCGCGCAGGTCGCGGCTGGCCCGCTCGATGATCAACAAGGTATGCGGCACGGTCAGTTCCAGCAACGGCCGTTCCTGTTTCGGGTGATAGTGGCGGGCGACGGCGTCCAGAGTGTTCCGGCCCAGCGTCCACAGCCGCCCGCCCTCGTCCAGCGGCCAATCCTCCGGCTTCGCTTCCTCCGCCAACCGTTCGACCACAGCCCAGGCATCCTCCGCCTTCGGCGGCCAGCCCGGATCGGGACCAGTCATCGCGCCGGCCAGTAATTGGCGGTCGCGTTGCCGCAGCCAGCGTTGCAAGCCATAACCGGCCCCGCTGCACAGCACCAGGGCCAGCAACCACCAGGGCAAAGCCTCCACCCGCCACAGCCAGAACAGCCCGAGCGGCAACAGCGCCACAACCGGCAGGACCCACAGCAGCAGCGCCGCCACGCGCAGGCGGTCCAGCCGACTGAAAAGGGCTTTCACGGCTGATTTTCCCCCGGCGGTTTCTTGCAAAGGTTCGCGCCGCTGGCCAGCGCCTCGGCGTAAATCCGGCGCAGCGCCTCGGCATCCGCCAGGCGGTGTCGCCGCCGGCTGGCGAAGTAGTAGCCGGCGGCCTTACCGAGGGCGTAGGTCGTCGCGCCGCTGGCGGTCGCGCCCCAGACCGCGCCGACCGTCTGTCCCAACCAGGGCACGAACTTGATCAACTCCCGACCGGCCGTTCGCGCCACGTAGCCGATGCCGATGCCCGCGCCAAGCAGGCTGAGAAATTCGGACGCCATCGGTACGTTCCAGTCCTGCTTATACAATTTGGCGAGCACACGCAGCAGGTTAGCCTGTACCGCCGGCACACCGACCAGGTCCACCAGCGGCAGCGCGCCCACGCCGGCGGCGGTCAGGGCATGACCGACGATATGGGGATGGGCGGCACGGTCGTAGACGTCGCGAATCCCGGCGTCGCCCCGCAGCATCGCTTGCAAGCCCAGGGTCGAGATCGCTTCAATCGCGATCCAGAGCGCATCCAGGCCGTAATCGACCGGCCCGTAGCCGTCTTCCGGCACGGTCAGATCGACGGGAACCCAGCGCACCGGGGCCGAACCGGGCAGCGCCCCCAGCCGGTCGCGTTGCGCGCGCAGGGCGCGGCTCAGATCGACGGGAACCTGGGGCGGCCACGGCTCACGATCATAGGGATAGGGCAGAAGATGCTCGCCGCCGGGCGGATACGCCTCGTGCAGCCCGGTCTGGGCGATCAGCACCGGCCATTCGGGATGGCGGCGGCGCACCGCGCGCAGCACGTCGAACACGGCGTCCTGGCGAATATCGGTCGCTTTCATCACCCCCAGCAGCAGATGCGCCTGCGATTCGCAGTAGCGGATGTCGTCGCTGGGGTCGTAGGTCACCTCGCCCAGGCCGCGCGTGTCGAGAAAGCGCACCACCGGAGCCTCGGTCGGGAAGTCGTGGAGCCGGGCGGTGCGGGTGCAGGGCTGGAAGCCGTTGCCGATCTCGGCGGTTTCGCTGCCGGTCAGGGCGCGGATGATCGAGGTTTTGCCGGCCTGGGTCTTGCCGATCAGCCATACCACCGGCAACGGTTGTCGCGCCCGCGCCTCGCGCAGGGCCGCCTCCAGCGCCTGGTCATCCACGCGCGGATCAAGCAGCGCCTCGCGCAGCCGGCGCCAGTAGTCGGGGAAATTGCGCCAAGCGCGGGGCATGGCTGGACGGTCCTTGGGAAAAGGCTGTTAGCGTGCGCGGCGATTGCCCCGGTGGTCCATCCGCTCACCGCTCTTTCCTTGGAATTTCCGCCAAGGGCAATTGGGTAATGGCGGCGACCTGTTCCGGTGAAAAGTTCATCGCCAGGAGCGTTTCGGCCACTGCCAACGCCTTGCGATGCGCGCCTTCCTCCATTCCCTGTTCGATTCCCTTTTCCATGCCCTTTTCCATGCCCTTTTCCATGCCCTTTTCCATGCCCTTCTGGTAGCTGGGCAGGCGTTCGATGTTGATTTGCAGCATGGCGTAGACCTCTTGAAAATGGATGTTGAGATGGCGGTTGTCCGCCAGAATCTCCAGCATGGACAGGTATTCGCGCAGTCGGCCTTCGTCGGGGTCGGTCAAACGACGCAGTTTCTCCAACAGGCGCACCACCACCGTTCGCGGGTCATCGTCACCGAAATCGCCCAGGATCGCCAGCACCAGAGCTTCGGGCCGGTCGCTGGTGTACAGGGTGCGATAGTCGATGGTCCGCATGTCGACCATGTCATAGTGGTAGCGCAGTTGCGGACTGTCCAACCCGGACGCCATGGTCAATCGCTCGGCGCCGATGTAGACCAGGCATTGATGCACCCGGTAGCCCGGATGCGCCAGATGGATGTCGGTCAGGTAGCGCAACATCCGCACCGACATTTGACCGTCGTTGGCGTTCTGGATTTCCAGGTGCAGGATGAAAGGGTCGCCTTGGGCGGGCGTGACCCTGGCGACCAGATCGGCGCGGCGGTCCTCGATCCGCTGTTCCTCGGTGGCGAGCAGTTCGGCGTCGATCAGGTCCAGCCGGAACAGGTAGACTGCCATGTCCAGCAGGAGGCGCTTGAGAATGGTTTTGGAAACGATGTCTTTCTGGCCCATGGGGGCATTTTAACACCAGGATCGCTGGAGACCGTTCCAGATTCTCACGCGGACTGGGTGGCCACTTCCTCCAATAACCATATTTTAATTACATTGGGTAAACCCCCGGCTCTGCCGGGGTGACAGTAGCCGTTTGGCAGTTCCGGGAGTGTTCCCACAGGGCCACTGCTTGGTGGTATGTTGCCAATGGTCGTGATAAGGAAGAGCCTCTCAGCAACAGCAGGGTTTCGTAGAAATACGCTATCAATAGGTTAGGCGAAGTCATCTGCTGTTAGAGAGATCAAGAATGTCTCGTAATAGGGAATACCAACGAAATACAGGCTGAGTGAAGCAGTGACCAGAGATGACATTTTCAACCGCTAGGTCAGCTTCTGTCACTGATACACCACCTTTAGGTGGTTCCCAGGAAGGGGCCGCGATAGCGACCCCGAATAGCCGCTTTGAGCGGCTCATGAACGAAAGCCCCCGGCTCTGCCGGGGGATGGTTACTCACTATTCCTCTTAAGCTTTTAGTGTCATTGGATTACTACTTTCACCTATTCCCGGGCTAGGGCCCAAAGTCAAGCTGCGTACTTCCCCGTAGCAGGTCAGCAACGGCGGACTGTACTTTTTTCCAGTCCCGGTTACGGCTTGCACCTCGGCCTGTTCAACCCAACCACCGGCCTGGTTTTGCGCCGGTTTGGAAAGATCACTGCTCGTTTTCATCATCCGCCTCGCGAAAAATCTCGGTTATTCAAAAATTCAAGTTCTCGATAAACCGTGGCGCCGCAACCAAAGTTCAAGGCTCAGGCACAGCCACAGAAAAAGCACCTCACCGTCAGACAGCGCCGCGGTCGGCGGGCGTCTGACGAACCACGCTCCGTCCACATAACCCAACGCGACCATGCGCGGGTTTTGCAAAAGCTCGGCCACCGTCGCGCATTCCTTCTCGAACAGTCCTTCCCGCATCAAAGGATAGAATGTCGTTTTACGCGGTCGCAAGCGAACGCTTTCCGGCACCAGCCCCCGCATGGCTTCCCGCTGAAGCCACCGGTTGCGCCCCGACCCCGGTTTGCCGAGCTGATCGGCGGGAATCGCCAGCACGAATTCCACCAACCGGCGATCGGCGTAAGGGGACCACAATTCCATCCCAAACTGATTATATTGGCGCTGCACGCTGGCGGTTCCCTGCGCGGGGAGATTCGTCCGCAGGGAACGATAGAATCCCCGAATCGCAGGCGGTACGCCAGCGGCCTGGCGTTCGTAGCCGGCGCGGCGGGCCTCCAGATTCACCCGCCGGGCCAACGCCGACGCAAGACCCTGGTAGGCCGTGCCCCGGCGCCCGTTTCTCATCCCGCGCCAGACCCGCCGGAACCAGGCGGGCGCCCAAGGTCGAATCACATTCAGCGCCTCCGCCCGCCAGTCCAGTTCGCGCCGCGTCCGCCAAAGCTCGCCCAGCAAGCCGGCCACCCGCCCATCGGCCAGCATCGCGCTCGCCCATGACCACTCCCCGGCCAGCAACGAATCCCCGTAATAGCCGCCCAGCAACACCCGGCAATCGTCCTGGTGGGCGGCTTCCCGCACCGCCTGGGGGAGCCAGGCATAAGCATCCCAAAAAATGAAATCCCGAGGAACCGGCCAGTGGTCGATCTCGCGCAACGTCCACAGGTCATCGCACCAGACATACCTGGCTTTGATTCCAAGCTGAGCGACCAGTGGTTCGATATAACGCCGTTCGTCGCATTCGACCTGCCGCTCGAACGCATACGAGTAGCAGGTCAGGGCGGGCGCGGCGGACTGATCGCCGATCAGCCGGGCGGCGATGGCGGCGAGCATCGTGGAATCGAGACCGCCGCTGAGCGATACGCCGATCCCGCCCGTGGCCCGGAGCCGGCAACGCACCGCCTCGGTCACCAGCTCTCGAAAGTGATCGGCGTAGGCCGCAGGGTCGCGATAGCGGATCGGCGCGCGCGGCAGCAGGTCACAATAGTCCCGGCGTTCGATCCGGCCGGGCGAAACCGTCAACCAGTGACCCGGCGGCAGGTCATACACATCCTGGAAAAATGTTTCTTCCTGGTTGGACCACTCGACCACCAAATATTCCGCGACCTTGGCCTCGTTGACGCGCGGAACGACGGTCGGGTGCGCCAGCACTTGCTCGACGCTGGAAGCCAATAGCGCCACCGAATCATTGATGAAATAACTGAGTCCCCGGCTGCCCATCGGATCTCGCGCCGCGAACAGAATTTTCGAGCGCGGATCCCAGACCGCGAAGGCGAAATCCCCCAGCAGGTGATCGACGCAGCCGGCGCCCCAATGTCGATAGGCGGCGAACAGCAGGCGACTGTCCGACAATGGCCGCGCGGAATCACCCCGCAGCCCCAGCGCCTGCGTCAGTTCGCCCCGATTGTCCAGCCGGACATCGGCGACCAGGACGCAGCCGCTGTCCGGGTCGCACAAGGGTTGAACTTCACCGACCTCTTCCGGCAAAACCCAGAAATGCTGGCGCCCCAAACCCACCTGGCCGTCCATCCAACGGTTTTGGCCATGAACGGCATACTCCGGCGTCGCGTCGAGCATTCGCTCGATCACCTCGGTCTCGACCGGCTTCCCGTCGCGGTTAAAGACGACTACGAAGGCGCTCATGGCATGGTTTTGGCGTCACTCCCAAAAAAACGGGCCGGTATCGCCACCGGCCCGCTCGTCGCTCGCCGCAAGGCCGGCGATGAATTACGGCGTCACCACCTGGGTAGGATCGCCCAGGATCGTCCACCCTAACAGGACGTCGCGCGCCGCTGGGTTTTGGGCCGCGACTTGGCGCTTGGCCCGCTGGAGCGCGTCGCCGATGGTCATGCCCGGCTGCGCCAACAGGGGCGTTAGAGCCGTGCCCAGCGCTCGCTCAGCGTTGTCCTGGGTGAGCGTGGTGGCTCCCAACACCGCCGCCGCGCCCTGCGGGCCGACCACCAGGAAGCTTTGCGCCAGCGTGTTGTAACGCGGCTCGACGTAGTAAGTGTTCCAGCAGCCCCATTGCGAAACCAACGTTGGCCGGCCCACGTTGGCGAGATTGCGGGCATCGGTGGTGTTGAACAGCCCCTGGTAGGTCCAGAGGGTCGGGCCGGAGTGGCCAACGAAGCCGAGCAGCGCAGTCCCCAGATTGACTTGGGTCTTGATCAACTCCTTGGCCTGAACGGCGGTCATCTGATCGAGGTAAGCCCGCTCCACGCTCCAGTCGCTGGGCAAGGCGTCGGCAAAAGTGTCGGCGTCGGCGCCGAAACCCTTATCGGCGGCGAGCACGGCGGTTTTCGCATAGCTCTTGGTTTCGTATTGCCCGATCTTGGTCAACAACGTCTGCAACTCCGTCATGGTGCGAACGGGCAATCGGCCAATCGGCACGTCCGGCACACCGTCGCCGTTGACATCGGCCAGAAGCGGATCGACCGGCGCGTAACGCACCAGATCGTCGGTCGCGGCGTAGAGCGACGGGATGAAGCTCATGCCGCCCAGTCCCAGATAGTTCTTGTAGTCGTAACTGTCGCCACCGACCAGCAGTACGTATTGAGTTCCCAGTTTCTCCACGGCGTGGCGGATGTAGCGCTGGATGGCGGTCGGGTCCACCGTGCCGTCGCCGAATTGGTCGTACACGGCGTCCACGTCCGCCAATTTCACCTGATACTGGGTCTGCCGGCGCGCGACCAAAGTTTGCAATCCCGGAATGAAGTCGGAATGGGCGACGATCAGCAGTTGGGCCGGGTCGATGGCCAGCGCGAGATCGGCGGAGGCCACTTCGATTTCGGGCTTGCGCGTGGCGCCGGCAACCACGTAGCGGGCCGTTTGACCCGTGCCCGAGAACGTGGCGGCGTACGGGCTGCTGGACGAAACGGTGACTTCGCGCAACCGCACCCACTGGCCGTTGCCTTCCTGCCGATGGACGACCACGTCGGGGCTGCTCAGACCACGGATCTGGAACTGCTTGCCGGTGGCGGCGAACAGCAGCAGATCGTTCTTGGCTACGAAGGCACGAGGATAGGTCAAGCTGTAGCGGTCGACGTCCACAATGTCCCACGGATCCCCTGCATCACCCGGCAACGTCAAGGTGAGCTGGTTGTTGCCCTGGAGCAACACACCGGTGGGTACAGCCACTTGTGCTGAATGAGCCTTGATGCCCTTGAAGGCGGCGCTGCCCAGCGGTACCCCGTTCAGACTGATGTTGAGGTGATGACGGTAGTCGATGCCGCCCCACACATTCAGGCCGAGCGTGGCCACTCCTCCGCCGGCAACGTAGTTGTCCACTGCCAGGGCGAAGGTTTTTTCCGCCGTCTGACCGCTGCTGGCGCGCAGTTGCGTGTTGTACCAAGGGTCGGCGGTGGGCGAGTAAAAGGCGTACACATGATTCTCGTCCCAAGTTGCGGTTTCCAGGTAGAACGCTTCGGGCGTTTCGTTCTTGCGCGGCGGTTTCGGGTCGTCGCCCAACCGCAATGCCTTGGAGCCGTCCACCTGTAGCTGGTAGACGTTCACATCGGTGTACAGACTGGTGGAGGGTTCGCCGTAAAACTCGATCCAACCGCCCGGACCGAAGGTGCCCTTGGCGCTGACGTAGATCGGGGCCGGCTGGCCACGGTTGACCAGGGCCAGCTTGTTTTCCGGCACGCCCGCCAGGGTGACACCGGCGGCGGCCAAATCTTCGTAGGTGACGCGGTAGATGCCTTTCTGGGTAACGCGGAAGTTGATCCGGGGATAGTCGTAATGCTTCCAGGCGGTCAGGCGCCGTTGTTGCGTCTGGGCGCGGGCGCGGGCGTGCTGGGCGCGGATGTCGTTCCAAGGAACCGGAGCGGGAAGGCTGTCGTCGCCGTAACTTTCGCCGAGGGCAAACGGCCCATAACTTTGGGTCTTGCCCTTGATGTCCACCTCTTCGATCCAGAAGACTTGGCCGACCATTTGTCCGTCGGTGTAACTGTAGGTCTGGCGCGTCAGGGAGTTGACGACTTGGGAGGGAATCAACTCGGCGTTGATCTTGGTCCGCGCGCCATCCATTTCGGCGTAAAGGTTGAAGCCGAGATTGCCGACTTCGGTGACGGTGGACCACTCGAACAGAACACCCGCGCCTTGCGGGGAAGCGTGGAAGGAAGAGAGGGTGACGGGGGTGGTCTTAGGATCGCCGAAAGTGACCTTGCAGGTAGTGCCATTGTCATTGCTACAACCACCGTACCCAATAAAATCTTTTTGCAGGGGATCCTGATTTGAATTGCTGGTGGAGTAAGCGTATTGAACGGTTGTATTATCACCAATCACTTGATTTCCAGCAGTACGGGTATCGGTACTGGACGTTGATGTTGGAACAACATAGGTACCGCAATTATCCGTCAACGACGTGGCGGGCACTTGGATATCAATGTAATATTGATTCGTGCCATCTCCCACGGCCACGACCCGCGTAAAAGAACGCGCCACATTGGCTGCGCCCCCGCAATCGCCCGAAACGCCACTCAAGGTGCAGGCAATAAACGAATCGACTATCGTCCCATTTGACGCGCTGATGGAACGAGGACAATTTGATGCATCAATTCCTGTACCGTTGGCGCCAAAGGCAGTAGCGGTCAACGCATTGCTATTGTTGTTTTCATAGATAACACGCAAGGCGCTTACGCCACCGGAAAGATTTGAAGAGGATCCACCAGCCAAATCCAGCCAAAACTCCTTATACTCGGTTGGGCCGTTTGGAGGAGCGGGATTAGGGGTATCCGGTAGGTAACTGATCAGAAAGTTCCAATGAAAATTTTGAAAATCTTTTTCCTGCGAATCCCTGGGGTCTTTCTGAACGCGCATTCTCAGGAACAGCGTATCGTCAGCGCTAGTATTCGTGGTGTTATTATTGTCGTAATAATAGAACGCGGAGGCTGCCGAACCGCATTCTCCGCTCGTGACCGTGGGGTTGCAGGTATCATATGTATTACCTGCCCCACTCCAAACTCCCGAAGCAATATCAACCGGATCGTTCGGGGACGCACCTACCGACGGATCACCAGGATTAATAGGGTCACGCACAGCCACGCCACCATAGGAATAGGTTATCCATTTGCCATCTACAACGCTCCACGCCTTAGGTGTATCTCCTATTCTTGCCCATGCCGGCGCAACCACCAAACCCATCGCCAGCGCCAAAAGAACCGCGCCGCGCAAGCCCATCAATCCACGGATAGGCAAGCCCATCAATCCACGGATAGGATAGTTCAGGGCGCTCTTAATCCGGTCGTTAAAATACATGATGGCCTCTCCCAAACATTAAATCTGAAACGATCTCTGCCCGAACGGCGCGATTCCCGGAAGGGGGATGCCGGCGCATTCGTTGCGTGTATTACATGGCCTAAGCGGATTCAAAACCGTTCAATCCCCGAACACCGCCGCCAAGCTCTCCGCCTCCAGGATCCGTTCACCCCAGACCAGCAAAGTTCCAGCGTCCGCCTCCGCCAGCCGCGTCCGCGTCCCATCGTCCAGCGGTCCGAATTTTTGCTCCAGTAGTCGCCGCAACAAAGCTGCCTCGCCCTGCTGCAAGCCCTGCTGCAAGCCCTGTTGCTTCCACTCCTCGGTCCATTCC
>CALGOO010000026.1 GCA_937960715.1 uncultured Candidatus Competibacteraceae bacterium | reverse complement strand
GGGTGCGCGGCCAGCGGGTGACCGTCGAGCACGCCGGCGAGATCGTCGAATCGCTGGACTGTCCCGACCCGTTGGCCTGGCTGCAGGAATTTCAGGCCCGCTATCGAGTGCCGGCCACCGGCGAGGGCCTGCCGCGCTTCATCGGTGGGCTGGTCGGCTATTTCGGCTACGACACCATCCGCTACGTCGAACCCAAGCTCGCGCGCTGCCCGAATCCCGACCCGGTCGATAACCCGGATGTCTTCCTGCTGGTGTCCGAGGACCTGGTGGTGTTCGACAACCTGGCCGGGCGACTGTATCTGATCACCCTGGTGGACCCGGCGGTGGAGCGCGCCTACTCTCGCGCCCAACAGCGCCTGGACGAATGGAGCGAACTGCTGCGCGCCCCGCGCTCGCTCTATGCGCCGTACCGCTCCCATCCGGCCGCGCGGGAGATCGAATTCGTTTCCGGCTTCACCCAGGAGGGTTTCGAAAACGCGGTGCGGCGCATCAAGGACTACATCCTGGCCGGCGACTGCATGCAGGTGGTGCTCTCGCAACGCCTGACCGCGCCGTTCCAGGCCACGCCGCTGGACCTGTACCGGGCATTGCGCGGGTTGAATCCCTCGCCCTACATGTATTTCCTCAACCTGGGCGATTGCCACATCGTCGGCTCCTCGCCGGAAATCCTGGCGCGGCTGGAGGATGGACTACTGACGGTGCGCCCCATCGCCGGCACCCGCCAGCGCGGCTTGACCGAGGAACAGGATCAGGTCCTGGAGGCGGAATTGCTGGCCGATCCCAAGGAACTGGCCGAACATCTGATGCTGATCGACCTGGGCCGCAATGACGTGGGGCGGGTCAGCACGACCGGCAGCGTCCATCTGACCGAGAAAATGGCCGTCGAGCGCTATTCCCACGTCATGCACATCGTCTCCAACGTGGTCGGACGGCTGCGGCCCGAACTCACCACGCTGGACGCCCTGCGCGCCACCTTCCCGGCCGGCACGGTCAGCGGTGCGCCCAAGATTCGCGCCATGGAGATCATCGACGAATTGGAGCCGGTCAAGCGCGGGATTTACGCGGGCGCGGTCGGCTATCTGTCCTGGTCCGGCAACATGGACACCGCCATCGCCATTCGCACCGCCGTGCTCAAGGATGGGCTGCTCCACGTCCAGGCCGGGGCGGGCATCGTCGCCGATTCGGTGCCGGAGAAGGAATGGGAGGAAACCATGAACAAGGGCCGGGCGCTGTTCCGGGCGGCGGCCCTGGCGGAGCGGGGGCTGGACGAACCGAGGACCGTGGGCGAACGGTAGCGCGCCGTCGGTTCAGGCGAACAGAATCAGCAGCCACACCACGGCGGCGTTGAGCAGAGCCACGAACACCGCCGCCGAGCCGATGTCCTTGGCCCGGCCCGACAGTTCGTGGCGTTCCGGGCCGATGCGGTCGATGGCCGCCTCGATGCCGGTATTGAGCAACTCGACGATGACGACCAGCAACAGACTGCCGATCAACAGCGCCCGCTCCACCGCGCCATCGCCCAGCCACAGCGCCAGTGGCGCGAACGCGGCGCACAGCAGCGCCTCCTGCCGAAACGCTTCCTCGTTGCGCCACGCCGCTTTCAGCCCCGCCCAGGAATAGCCGGTGGCGTTGACCAGTCGACGCCAACCGGTATGGTTTTGGAAAGCCATCCTGGATCAGGCTTCGGCCGGTCGCCAGGCCAGATCCATGTCGCGAGCGGCCCGCACCTCGTCCAGGCGCCGCACCGGTCGATGGTGGGGAGCACCCTTGACCTGGTCGATGTGGGTTTCGGCTTCCCGCTGAATTTGCGCCATGGCCGCCACGAATGCATCCAACTCCTCCTTGCACTCGGTTTCGGTCGGTTCGATCAGCAAGCACTCCGGCACCAGCAGCGGAAAATACGTGGTCGGGGCGTGGAAGCCGAGATCGAGCAACCGCTTGGCGAAATCCATCGCGGTGACGCCGAGCGTCTTGGCCTGGCGCTTCAGGGTAACGATGAATTCGTGGCTGGCCCGTCGTTGCGGGAAAGCGGGATCGAAACCCGCTTGCGCCAGTTCCGCCATCAGATAGTTGGCGTTCAGGGTGGAATATTCGGCGACCCGACTCATGCCGGCGCGGCCCAGCAACCGGGCGTAGACGTAGGCGCGCAACAGCACCCCGGCGTTGCCCATGAACGCCGATAGCCGACCGATGCTGTGGGGCCGGTCGCTCTCGTTCAGCCAGCGGTAACGTTCACCCTCCCGGCCGACCAGGGGAACCGGCAGGAACGGCTCCAGCCGGGCGTTGGCCGCCACCGGCCCCGCGCCGGGACCGCCGCCGCCGTGCGGGGTGGCGAAGGTCTTGTGCAGGTTCATGTGCATCACGTCGAAGCCCATGTCGCCAGGCCGGGCCTTGCCGAGAATGGCGTTCAGATTGGCGCCGTCGTAATAAAGCAGGCCGCCGCCGGCGTGGACGATTTCGGCGATTGCGGCGATGTGGCGCTCGAACACGCCCAGGGTGGAAGGATTGGTCAGCATCAAGCCAGCGGTTTGCGGCCCCACCGCCTGGCGCAGGGCGGCGAGATCAACGTCGCCGTGGGCGTCGGTGGGAATTTCGCGGACCGTGAAGCCGCACATGATGGCGGTGGCGGGGTTGGTGCCATGGGCGGCGTCGGGCACCAGCACTTCGCGGCGGGCGTGGTCGCCTTGGGCGACATGATAGGCGCGGATCATCGCCATTCCCGCGAATTCGCCCTGCGCGCCGGCCATCGGCGTCAGCGAGACCGCTTGCATCCCGGTCACCTCTCGCAACATCTCCTGCAATTCGTGCAGACAGGCGAGAAAACCCTGACTGACGGATTCCGGAGCCAAGGGATGGCGGGCGAGGAAGCCAGGCAGCGAGGCCAGCCGATGGCAGACCCGCGGGTTGTACTTCATGGTGCAGGAGCCGAGCGGGTAGAAATGGGTATCGATGGAGAAATTCTTCTGCGACAGCCGCGTGTAGTGACGTACCGCCTGAAGCTCCGACACTTCCGGCAGCGGCGCGGAACGCGGGCGACGCAACGACATGGGAATGTCGGACAGCGCCTCATCGGGCGCGGCGGCGGGGGCAACCGCCCGGCGGCCAGGGCGAGACTGGTCGAAGATCAACATGAGAAGCACCAAGGGTTCGAGGAATCGTCGAGGCGATCAGTCGAGCTTTACCCGACCGGGAAATTTTGGAGCGATGGCGGACTGTTCCCGCTTTCCGGCCGCATCGTAAAACTCCAGGTCGCCTTGCTCGCTGCAAATCCAGACCTCTCGGGCGCCCGCGTCGAAATAGAGCACTTTTTTGTGCAATTGTTGCGCTTTGGTATTGCCGGGCGACATCACTTCGACGCAGATTTCCGGGGCAATAGGGCTCGCCGTTTTATCCCAAACTTGAGCGAGAATTTCATCGGAAACCCAGACCACGTCGGGCGCCTTGACATTTTCCGAAGTCATCACGGGAAACTCCCGTAAAACCCGGCCGTGGTCCAGCAAGGATTTGAGAATGCTGGCGATGCGTTCTTGCAATAGAACGTGCCGGATGCTGGCGGGACTCATGAGGATTTGGCCCCATTCATTGAGTTCGATCTTATAGGGCAAATCCTTGAGCGCGGGATCATCGCAGACTTGGTTCCAGTCCATCGCCACGGCCCCCATTGGACTAGATTATCCCAGCGCCGCCAACGCCGCTTCGTAGTCCGGTTCCTGGGCGATTTCCGGGACCAGTTCGACGTGGCGCACCACGTTGGTTTCGTCCAGCACCACCACGGCGCGGGCGGTCAATCCGGCCAGCGGTCCGTCTTCCAGCAGGACGCCGTAATCCTTGGCGAATTTGCGCGAGCGCATCATCGACAGGGTGACGACATTGTTCAGCCCCTCATTGCCGCAAAAGCGCTTCTGGGCGAACGGCAGATCGGCGGAGATGATCAGAATCACGGTGTCGGAATGGGCCTTGGCGTGTTCGTTGAATTTGCGGGTGGACAGCGCGCACACCGGGGTATCGAGGCTGGGCACGATGTTCAGCAATTTCTTCTTGCCGACGAAATCGGCCAGGGTGGCGTCGCCGAGGCTGGCGGTGACCAGCTTGAAGTCGGGAGCGATTGCGCCGACGGTGGGCGGAGCGCCGTTGGTATTGATCGGTTTGCCTTTGAAGGTCAGGGTCGCCATGGGTTGGGGTCCTCTGGTGGCGGGTCAGGGTATGGGATCGGCGAAAAGCGTTCGCGTTTTCAGCTTACCTGATTCCAGAATTTCTCGTGGAGAGAATTGCCGCTACGGCAACATCCCCGCGTTCGCCGGCGGTCGACTCCAAAACAGCGCGTGCAACCGCGCCAGCGTCTCCGGGTCCGAGATCAGGTCGCGTTTCTGCGCGGCGCTCAGACTGTCCGGTCCCTCCTCCTCCAACTGGTGGATCAAGCCTTCGAGGTAATGCCGCCGGCGCTTGCCCGGCGGCTCGCGCGGCGGTAGCAGCGACAGATGCAGCGCGTTGACGTAAGGATCGGTCAGCGCCTGGACGAAGCGGCTGGCGGGCCTCTCCCGCAGCACCGGCAGGACCGGCTCGTCCTCCTCCAGATTTTCCGCCAGATAATCCAGCACCACCGGCGGTTCGGTTTCCTCCGGGGTCAGGAACAGGCCCAGTTCCCGCGCCTGGCGCCCCAGGGCGATACTGCTGGACAGCATGGAGACCGGGATGGCCAGCACCAGCCCCACCAGTACCGGAATGAACCACCAGAAGAACGCCGGCACGTACTGATAGCTCAGGACGCCGGCGACGAGGCCGATCAGGGTTTGCACGCCGTGGGTCAGCGCCGCTTCCCGCAAGCTGGTCATATGGTCGCCGCGCTGTTGCGGCGGCCAGCCGACGGCGCGCCGCAGCAGGATGGCCAGCACGAACTTGGTCTGAAACAGCATCAGCACTGGCGCGGTCAGCACCGAGAACAGCGTCTCCAGGGCCACGCTCAGGGTGGCTTTCATCATCCCCCCGTGGGCGCGGCGCAGCCGGCCATCCTTGAGCAGAAGCAACAGGGCCAAGCCCTTGGGCAGGAACAGCATGGTCAGCGTGACCAGCAGGACGGTGGTCATTTCCACGGCGAACGACACCGGCCACACCGGCGCCCAGTTCTCGCCAAAGAAGTACACCGGTTCGTGCCGGGTCTGGAAATAGGCATCGATTCCAGTGGCGAGCAGGAACAGCAGCCACAGCGGCGAGGCGGCGTAGGACATGACGCCCATCAGGAAGTGTAGCCGACTCAAGGCGTTGAACCCACCCGACAGCGCCAGCCGCAGATGCTGAAGGTTGCCCTGGCACCAGCGGCGGTCGCGCTTGGCGTAGTCGATCAGGGTCGGCGGGATTTCCTCGTAGCTGCCTTCCAGATCGTAGGCCAGCCACACCTCCCAGCCCGCCCGCCGCAACAGCGCCGCCTCGACGAAGTCGTGGCTCAGGATGTCGCCGCCAAACGGCTCGCGCCCCGGCAGCTTGGGCAGGCCGCAGTGATCGAGAAACGGTTGAATCCTGATGATGGCGTTGTGGCCCCAGTAGTTGCTCTCGCCCAACTGCCAGTAATTCAGCCCGGCGGTGAACATCCGCCCGTACAGGCTGCCGGCGAATTGCAGGATGCGGGCGAACAGCGATTCACGGTTGATCGGCACCGGGGGGGTTTGCAATAACGCCACTCGGGGGTGGCGTTCCATGATCCGCGTCATCTCGACCAGGGTTTCGCCCTTCATGATGCTGTCGGCGTCCAACACGATCATGTAGCGGTAGTGACCGCCCCAGCGGGTGCAAAAGTCTTCCAAATTACCGCTCTTGCGGCTGGTGTTTTCCGGTCGGTTGCGATAGAAGATCCGTCCCTTGCCGTCCAGCGCCCGCACCATGTCCTGCCAGCGCAATTCCTCCTCGACCCAAACCTCCGGATCGCGGGTGTCGCTGAGCACGAAGAAATCGAAGTCGCCGAGTTGGCCCGTGTCGACCAGGGACTGGTGAATGGCGCGCAGGCCGGCGAACACCCGTTCCGAATCCTCGTTGTAGATCGGCATCAGGATCGCGGTGCGCGGCTTTGGCGCGGCGGGATCGGGCGCCGGTCCCGATTGGCGCGAGATCGCCCAGCGGTCGCGGCCGGTCAGGATCACGAAGAAGCCCATGAACGCCGTCCAGAACGCGATGCAGATCCAGGAAAACAGGATTGCGTACAGGACCAGCAGGATGAGTTCCATCGGGCTGAGACCATCGGTCTGGAATACGCTGACCATCAGGCCCATCGCGCTCAGAGTGGTCAGGATCACGAGCAGGAAAAACACCATCCGCCGGAGGGTGTGCCCCATGGTCGAGGGTTGAACGGTTTGGGTCATGACCTTTCCAGGAGAGGGGGAATCGACGATTTCAGTCGCGGGGTTCCGAACGCCACAGCCGGCGCAGTGAATCCAGCGACCCGAACAACTCGATGCGTTGCGCCGGCATGGCGCCGGGACTGGGCGCCGGCGCGGGCTCGGCGCGGGCGGCGCGCAGGGCGTCCAGCACGGTGTCGGCCTCGCCGGGCGCGGCGAACAGCGCCGCCGGCCAGTTCGGCGCGGCGCCGCTCAACAGCGCGGCGCGCGCCGCCGCCAGTTCCCGCGGCGATCGGGGCAGATCGAACGCCCGCGCCAGCCAATCGTCCAACAGTTCGCCGGCGGCAACCAGCGCCCGCGCCACCGCATCCAGTCCCGGCGCTTCCGGCGACTCGGCGGCGCGACGCAGCGCCTGCTCGCTCAGTGCCGCGATCTGATCCGGGTCGCTGACTCCCAGCGCCCGCCAGTAGGCGCCGAGACGAGCAAACACGAATTCGCTGGAAGGCGTCGGCGGCGCCGGCGGCAGATACGGCTCCGCAACGCTTACCTTGTTGCGGTCCACTGATAGCTCCAGGTTTCGGTCAGGACATCGTTGCCCAGCTTGAGGAAACCGCGCAGTTCCGAGGGGGCATCGCCTTGCGGCAGCAATTCGAACGACAGGCGCCAGCCATGGGTTTGCGGGTTCTTATGCACCACCACGTGCTGAATCTGGCCGGTCGAACCGCTGACCACCCCTTCCACGGGGGCATCGTCCGTCAGCCTGGCCAGATTGTCGCCGCCGAAATCGATGACGAACCGCCGTCGCTCGGCCTGCAAATCGCCCGCGCCGCCCGCGCCGACCCGGCTGGCCAAGGTTCGACCGCCCGACGACAGGTTCGGCAGATCGAGGAAGAAGGACAGCCGGTAGCTGAATTCCAGCTTCTGGCCCGCCTCGACCGGTTTCTCGGGGGTCCAGAAGGCGGCGATATTGTCGTAGCGTTCGGCCGTGCTGGGAATTTCGATCAACTGCACCGAACCCTTGCCCCAGTCGCCCTGCGGCTCGACCCAAATGCTGGGCCGAATATGATAGTGGGCCTCCAGGTCCTGGTAGTTGTCGAAATCGCGGTCGCGCTGCAACAGGCCGAAGCCGCGCGGGTTGTTGTCCTGGTAGGCGCTGATGCGCAGACGGGTGGGGTTGTTCAGCGGTCGCCAGATCCATTCGCCGTTGCCGGTGAGCATCAACAGGCCATCGGAATCATGCACCTGGGGGCGAAAGTCGTCGAAGAACCGCTCGTTCATCGCGCCGTGATAGAACATGCTGGTCAGCGGCGCCACGCCGAGTTTCTGCACCTGCGCCTTGTCGCGGACGAACAGACTGGCCTTGACCTCGATCTGAGTGGCCACGCCCGGCTTGATGACGAAACGATAGGCGCCGGTCAGGCTCCGGCTGTCCATCAGGGCGTGGACGGTCAGCTCGGTGGCGTCCTTGGCGGGTTTTTCCAGCCAAAACTCGCGGAAACGAGGGAATTCCTCAGGCTTGGGCAGGCCGGTGTCCACGGCCAGGCCTCGGGCCGAGAGGCCGTAATTCTGCTTCTGGCCAACCGCGCGAAAGTAGCTCGCGCCCAGGAACACCGCGACTTCGTCGTAATGGCTGTCGGTGTGCAGCGGGTACAGAACCTTGAAGCCGGCGAACCCAAGGTCCTTGGGCAGGTTGTCGGGCACCGGGTTCTTGCCGTAATCGAACAAGTCGCTGGCGTATTCCACCGGTTTGCCCGCGCCTTCGACGACCACGTTGATGATCACCGGTTCGGAAAAAAAGAATCCAAGCGGCGCGAACTGGATTTCGAACGGCAGCCCTTCCGCGCGCCACAGGCTCCTTTCGGCCCGGAAGCGGATGTCGCGATACTGGTCGTAATCCAGATTCTGGAGAAAATCGGGCAGCGTGTTACTGGTCGTTTGGAAGGGTTGCGAGGCCAGCACCTCGGCGCGGCGGCGGACGTCGGCGAAGTTGAAGCGCTTGGGCGGCGGGGTCGCGGCTTCGGCGGCTTCGGGCGCGTTGGGTCCGCCAAAGCTCGCCACCGGGCCCGCCCAGAGGCCCACCAGCAACGCAAGACTCAGCAGCATTCGGAAGTTCACGGTGTTACGGCTCCATCGTTGGGATGATCCGATCGGACTTGGGGAAGGTCTTGAATCGGGATATTGTATTGCCGTCCGGTCTTTCCGACCATCTAGTTCGTGGGGGTCCGGCCGGCGCGCGCCGCCGACGGTCTCGATCGTCCTGTCCATCTTGCCAGCACGACGATCTCGATCGTCCCGTCCATCTTGCCAGCATCCGGGAAGTGTCATGCAGCTTCGTGAAATCGCGCTGTTCCGCCAACAATGCTACAGCGACGGTCGCTGGATCGACGCCGACCGCGGCGCCGTCTCGGCCATCGTCAATCCCGCCACCGGCGAGACGCTGGGCCAGGTTCCCGATCTGGGCGCGGCCGAGACCCGCCGCGCCATCGAAGCGGCCCACGCCGCGCTGCCCAGTTGGCGGGCGCTGACAGCGGCGGCGCGGGCCGCGATCCTGCGGCGCTGGTTCGGCCTGTTGCTGGAGCATCAGGAAGACTTGGCGGTTCTGATGACCCTGGAGCAGGGTAAGCCGCTGGCCGAGGCGCGCGGCGAGATCGCTTACGCCGCCAGCTTTCTGGAATGGTTCGCCGAGGAAGGCAAGCGAGTTTATGGCGATGTCATTCCAAGTCCGTGGCCGGAGCGGCGGATTCTGACGCTGAGGGAACCGGTTGGGGTGTGCGCGGCGATCACGCCCTGGAATTTCCCGGCGGCCATGATCGCGCGCAAGGCCGGCGCGGCACTGGCGGCGGGCTGTACGATGGTGATCAAACCAGCCCCACAGACGCCGTTCTCGGCGTTGGCGCTGGCGGTGCTGGCGGAACGCGCCGGTTTACCGGCCGGCGTGCTGAACGTGGTCACCGGCCCGGCCCAGATCATCGGCGATGAACTGCTCGACAACCCCCTGGTCCGCAAGCTCAGCTTCACCGGCTCGACTCGCACCGGCAAGTATCTGATGCAGCGCTGCGCCGGCACGCTCAAGCGGTTGTCGCTGGAACTGGGCGGCAATGCCCCCTTCATCGTGTTCGCCGACGCCGATCTCGACGCGGCGGTGGCCGGGGCGCTGACGTCCAAGTATCGCAACAGCGGCCAGACCTGCGTGTGCGCCAACCGGTTTCTGGTGCGGGACGAAATTTACGACGCCTTCGCCGCCAGGCTGATCCAGGCGGTGCGGGCGCAACTGAAGGCCGGCAACGGTCTGGAACCCGGGGTGACGCAGGGGCCGTTGATCGACGCGGCGGCGCTGGCCAAAGTCGAACGGCATGTCGCCGACGCGGTGGCCCAAGGGGCGAAAGTGTTGACCGGCGGTCGGCGACACGCCCTGGGTGGCACATTTTACGAACCCACGGTGTTGAGCGAAGCCACGAAGGAGATGCTCGTCGCCCGCGAGGAAACCTTCGGGCCGGTGGCACCGCTGTTTCGGTTTCGGACCGACGAGGAAGCGATCCAGTTGGCGAACGCCACCGAGTTTGGCTTGGCGGCCTATTTCTACAGCCGTGACCTGAGCCGGGTGTTCCGAGTGGCCGAAGCCTTGCGATACGGCATGGTCGGCGTCAACACCGGGCTGATCTCGACCGAGGTCGCGCCGTTCGGTGGCGTCAAGGAATCCGGCTTTGGCCGAGAAGGCTCGAAGTACGGCATCGACGAGTATCTCAACCTCAAGTATCTTTGCGTTGGCCTTGGCTGAAGCCGGTTGGAATGGCCCGGCCCCCGACAATCGTCCTCCAATCCGCGTCCCATGACCTTCACCCAGGAAGTGATTTACATCGGCCTGCTGGTTCTCGGCATCCTGGCCACCTTCGCCACCGCCGGCCTGTTGCTCTGGTTGTGCAGCTTTTCCCGGTTCGCGCCGTTGTTTCAGTCGTTGACCCATCTCTCGCCACAGGTCGTAGCCATCGTCGGCATTCTGTTCGCGTTGTACACCACCTTTTTCGCCAGCGACATCTGGAATATCCGCGACCGGGCGCAGACCGCGATCCAGCAGGAAGCGGAAGCGATGCGCGGGCTCTTCCGGCTGGCCGAGCAACAACCGCCGGCCATCGGCGCGCCGATCATCGCCGCGCTGCGGGAATACGCGCGGGCGACGATCCAGGACGAATGGCCGTTGCTGGCGCGCGGCGAGCCGCCCGGCGGGCAAACCCTGGAGCGGTGGCGGGACCTGTTGCGAACGGTGCTGGCGGAACCAGCGGCGAAGGGTTTGCCCACCAGCGTCCACGCCGCCATGGTGCAGGAAGCGGAGCGGGTGCATGTCGCGCGCCATCAGCGGTTGGCCCAAAGCCAGCGCCACGGCGATCCGCTGAAATGGTTCGCCGTGGCCTGTCTGGGCGCGTTCACGTTGCTGACCGTGGCGCTGGTGCATCTCGACAACTGGCGGACCCAGTTGGCGGCGCTGCTGATCTATTCGGCCGCGATCTCGGTCAGCTTCGCGGCGGCCTACTTGCAGCGCAGTCCGTTTCAGGTGTTTGTGGTGAGCCCGCAACCCATCGCGGAATTGATCACAATGGAGTCGCTGCTGGACCGGCGTTGATGGCCGCGCGCCGCTTCATCAATTCCACATCATCATAAAAAATCATCCAGATCATGCATATCCATATTCTCGGCATCTGTGGCACCTTCATGGCCGGCGTCGCCCTGCTGGCGCGCGCGGCGGGACATACCGTGTCCGGTTGCGACGCCGGCGTTTATCCACCGATGAGCACCCAGTTAGCCGAGGCCGGCATCGCCTTGCGGGAAGGTTACGCCCCCGAGCAACTCGCCGAGTTCCAACCGGACATGGTGGTCGTCGGCAACGTGATGAGCCGGGGTCGTCCGATCGTCGAGGAATTGCTGAACCGCGACCGGCCCTACGCTTCCGGGCCGGCCTGGCTGGTGGAGCATGTCTTGCGCGACCGCCATGTGCTGGCGGTGGCCGGCACCCACGGCAAGACCAGCACCAGCAGTCTGCTGGCCTGGATTCTGGAACGGGCCGGGCTGGCGCCGGGCTTTCTGATCGGCGGCATTCCCGCCAATTTCGGCCAGTCGGCGCGGCTGGGCCAGGGCCGGTTTTTCGTGGTCGAAGCCGACGAGTACGACACCGCGTTCTTCGACAAACGCTCCAAGTTCGTCCATTACCGCCCGCGCACCTTGATTCTGAACAACCTGGAATTCGACCACGCCGACATCTTCCCCGATCTGGCGGCCATCCAACGCCAATTCCATCATCTGCTGCGAACCGTGCCCGGTTCTGGATTGATCGTCGCCAACGGCCAGGACACCCATCTGGCCGAGGTATTGGCGCTGGGTTGCTGGACCCCGGTGGAACGCTTCGGCGCGGGCGACTGGGAAGCACGGGACATCGCTCCGGACGGCGGCGCTTTCGAGATTTACTATCAAAGCCAGCGTCAAGGTCGGGCCGAGTGGAGCCAGTTGGGAATGCACAATGTCCACAACGCGCTCGCCGCACTGGCCGCCGCTCGTCACGTGGGCGTGCCGATAGGGAGCGCCGTCGAAGCCTTGCGGGATTTTCAGGGAGTGAAGCGGCGGCTGGAAGCGCGCGGCGCGGTCAACGGCGTGATGGTCTACGACGATTTCGCCCACCATCCCACGGCCATCGCGACGACGTTGGCCGGATTGCGCGCCAAGGTCGGCGCGCAGCCGATCATCGCGGTGCTGGAGCCGCGTTCCAACACCATGAGGTTGGGCGTGTTCAAGGACAGTCTCGCCCCGGCGCTGGCGCTGGCCGATGCCGTGGTGCTGTACCAGGCGCCCGATCTCGGCTGGAGCCTTGGCGCGGTCGCGGCGGCGCTCGGCCCGCGCGGGCAGGTCTGTCATTCACTGGACGACACTCTCGCCGCCATCCAGGTCCAGGCTAAACCGGGAACCCAGGTGTTGATCATGAGCAACGGCGGTTTCGGTGGAATCCACGAACGGTTGCTCCAAGCCTTGGGAGCGCCAACCCTGGGTTAAAATCCGCGCGCTTCCCGAATGCGTTCGTAGGCGGCGGTCAGCTCGCGGGTCTTTTCGGTGGCGCGGGCCAGTTCCGCCGCCGAGACGCCTTGGGCCGTCAGCTTGTCGGGATGGTGGCGCTTGAGCAAACGGCGGTAGGCCAGCTTGATGTCGTCCGGGCTGGCGTCTTTCTCCAAGCCCAGCACCGCGTAAGCCTGGGCCAGGGAGTTGACGGCGGTGGTCGGCCGTCGGCTGTGCGTCCGCTGGTCGTGCGACTGGTGCGAGCCGGTTTGGTGGCTCTGCTGTTGCGCCCAGCGCTGGGCGCGGAACAGCGTGTGCAGGGCTTCGAACTGCAAGCGGACGATCCCCAGCCGCTCGGCCAAGGCCATGAGCCGGGTTTGCGTCGCCGGCGGTGGCCCACCGTCGGCGTAAGCCATGTTCAACAACAGATTCAATAGCTTCTGCGCCAGGGTCGGGCGACCGCGACAGGCCTTGCGGAAGGCGTCGATGGCGGCGTCGGCGGCGAACCCCGGCTGTTTGCCCTCGGTGAAGCAGTCGATGGCGGCGCGGCGCTGGGCGGCGTTCAGTCGCAAATGGTCCATCATGGCGCGGGCGGCGGCGATTTCCAGTTCCGAGACTCGGCCATCCGCCTTGGCGATATAGCCCATCAAATGGAAGGCCGTGGCGAGAAAAACCCCGTGCGCCCGCTCGTCGCTGAGGATGTCCGGCTCCTCGGTGGCCTTCTGACCCCCTCGATCGAGATTATGGCCGAACGCCGCGCCCAGCAACGCGCCGAGCGGACCGCCCACCACGAAGCCAACGGCTCCACCCAACATTTTTCCCCACACGATTGCGTATGAACCTCCTGGATTCGGCCCAGGGCCACGGCTCACGCCTGGCCTTGCGGTACTGGACCCCTTGTCTTCAACCTTTCAGATAGGTCTCGTCGTCATAGGTTTTCAACCAGTCGGGCTTGAGACCGACCAGAACGGTGATCATCATGCCGTTGAGCAGGCCCTCCGGAAACAGGTAAAGCGGCAAGAAGGGCAGGTATTCGGCGCTGACGCGAGCGAAGGTATACGTCTCGGTGATCACGAGCAGGCTGACCAGGGCCAGCACCGCCGCGCCCGCCGCCAGCATGGCGTTGAAGAAGGCGCATAGAAAAATATAAATGAACAAATGACGAGGCAGATGGCGATGGACCAGGAGGTAGATTCCGTAACTGGTCGAGACCGGCAGCACCCCCAGCAGCAGGGCGTTCATGGCCAGCGCCGCCCAATCGCCGCTGGTGAAGGTGACCGCCAGCGCCGCCAGGCTGGCCCCGATCACCCCCAGCGACCAGCCGAACATCAGGGTGTACACGGTCACGCCCAAGAAGTGGAAACCCAGCGCCGGACGAACCCCAACCTCAAAGCTCCACATCAGGAACAGCGCCGTCGATGCGCCCAGAAAGACCCGCTGGAGATGGGAACTGGCCAGGAACAGCCGCCACGGCGCGGCGCGCAGGGCCTGCGACAACGTCAGCAGCCAGGGGAAGTAGGCGAACAACAGCAAATCGCCGGGGAGCAGGGCATCGGTGAGATTCATGACACAAGCATACCGTATCGGCGGGATTGGCGACATGACGGCAAGTCGGTGCTGACAAGGGCGCTTTCGCTCGTTCCGAACGCGCGCCGGACGGGTAGAATGCGGGCACGATTCCTTGAGACCCCGTTCAGGAGCAGCCCGTCCATGTCCGCATCCACCCTCGCCCCACCCGAGATTGCCAGTCTGCCGCTCGTCTATCGCGGCAAGGTCCGCGATTTATACGCGGTGGACGATCGACACCTG
>CALGOO010000025.1 GCA_937960715.1 uncultured Candidatus Competibacteraceae bacterium | reverse complement strand
CGGCGTGAACGTCATCCACGCCGACCTGGAAGCGGGGTTGGCGGATTTCGGCGACGGCGGTTTCGACTACGTCATCATGACTCAGACCCTGCAAGCCGTGCGGCAAACCGAGGCTCTGCTGGACGAAATGCTGCGAGTGGGCCGACAAGGCATCGTGACCTTTCCCAACTTCGGCTTCTGGCGCTGTCGGGTCCAGATTGCCCTGCAAGGCTTGATGCCGGTGGTCAAGACCCTGCCCTATCAATGGTACGACACACCGAACATCCACCTGTTCACCCTGCGCGATTTTGAGCAACTGTGCTGGCGCAAGCGGGTCGACATCCTGCAACGCACCGTTCTTGATCACGCCCACCGCCCCCGGCTGGGGCCGCGGCTGTGGCCCAACCTGCTGGGCGAAATCGCCCTGTACCGGCTGGCTCGCGCCTGAGCCGCCGTTCAAAACCGGACTCCAGGACCATGCCGATGAGCCAACCCGCTTTCCGCCGTTGCCGACGCAATCGCCGACCCTTCCAGCCGAGCGGCTTCACCCTGATCGAAGTGATGGTCGTGGTGGTGATCCTCGGCATTCTGGCCGCCGTGGTGGTGCCGCGCATCATGGACAATCCGGACAAGGCCCGGGTGGTCAAGGCCAAGCAGGACATCCGGGTGATCAAGAATCAGATGGATCTGTACCGACTGCACAACTTCCGCTACCCGACCACCGAACAGGGCATCGAGGCGCTGGCGCGGAAGCCCGCCGACGCGCCGCACTGGCAGGAGGGCGGCTATCTGGACAAACCGCCCCTGGACCCCTGGGGCAAGCCGTATCAATATCTCAGTCCCGGCCAGCACGGCGACATCGACATTTATTCGCTGGGTGCTGACGGTCAACCAGGCGGCGAGGGTGTGGATGCCGACATCGGCAACTGGAATCTGGATCAATAGAGCAGGCGCCGGGGCGCCGAAACCTGAACGCCAGAATCGCCACCGCGCCGCCGCGCGGTTTCACCCTGCTGGAAATCCTGGTGGTGCTGGTGCTGATCGGCATCATCACCAGCTTCGCTCTGCTGTCGGTCGGCGGCGGCCCGCGCGCGCGGCTGGCGGAGGAAGGACGGCGGCTGGCGGCGCTGGTGGAACTGCACCAGCAGGAAGCGATCTTGAACGGCGCAACTCACGGCATCCAGTTCGCCCGCGCCAGCTACACCCTGCTGACCCTGGGCGAGAAAGGCGAATGGCAACCCGCCACCACCGATACCTTGATCCATCATGCCTTGCCGGAGGACATCATCCTGAGCCTGTGGGTCGAGGATCGGCCCGTCGATCTGAAAGCCACTCGCAGGCTACCGCAGGTGCTGCTGCTGGCCAGTGGCGAGGCCACCGAATTCGTCGTCGTGTTCGGCTTCGCCGACGACCCGTCCCTGGACGCACCGCGCTATCGGGTGGCGGGCGACGCGCTGGGCCATCTGACGACGGGCGAGGTGACCCCGTAAAGCGCCCAGCCGATTTCATTCCAACGCAAGGCGCGCGCTTCGACCGGTTCAACCGGGGGACAAGGCATCGCTCGATATGTCCAGCGCCTCGGCGCCGCGCGCCACATAAACGCCATGCGGTCGCGTATCCTCCAGCACCACCGCCCCCGCGCCCACGACGCCATGCGCGCCGATCCGGGCCTTGTTGCGAACCGTGACCCCGGTTCCCAGAAAGGCGTGCGACTCCACGATCACGCCGCCGCCAAGCATAACTCCGGAGCCGAGAAAGCAATGGTCCTCGATAACCGCGTGATGGCCGACGATGCAGCCGCTGCCGATGAACACGTCGTCACCGATGCGCGAAAAGGGTTGCAGCAGCGAGCCGGCGCCCACCTTGCAGTTGCCACCCAGCTCAAGGCCAGCCCAGAGCGTCGCCGTGGGACTGACATAGTTGATCAGCCGATATCCCAATGCTCTCGCCTCGGCGCATCGCCGCGCGCGCAGCCGATTCACATTCGCATAACCGACGGCGATCATCATCTCGTAGTCATCGGGCGGATAGCGCCTTACGATGTCCTCGAACGGCACGACGGGCAAACCCGCCAACCGATCGGCGCGGAGATACTTCGCGTCCACCGTGAACGCCTCGACGCAATGCCGCGATTCCCGCGAGAGATGGTAGTGCATCACCTGAGCGGTGGAACCAATCCCGAACAGAACGACCCTTGCCATGCGCCCGTCCTCACACCCACCCAATCCGCCGTAGAACGGCCGCCATGTCGGTCCGGTCCAGTGGTTCATCGCGCCGCGACGGGTTCACTGGCCGCTCGGCTTCGAACCTCGATTCCTTGGGATTGCCCGTCAGCATCTTGGAAATTTCCTCCGCCTGGACAGCCACGGTCGGATGTCTGGCGACCCACAGCGGGGCCAGCCGCAAACCGAACCGGCGCTCCAACGCCGTCGCGAGCGCCGCCGCCGCCAAACTGTCGCCACCGTGCTCGACGAACGTGCGGCCGTCGCTTTCGACCGGCCGCCCCAGCACGGCCGACCACGCCGACCGCAATGCACCGATCAACTCAAGCGCGCTCGACGCGCCACCTACGCCCGCCGGGCCGTCGCCCGCCAAGGCAGTTCTGCAAACCGACTCCAGCGCACGGTAATCGGTCTTTCCGGTCGGCCCCAGCGGCAGGGATTCGATATCGACGAACAGGGTCGGAATGGCCGCGCCCGTCAGCCGCTGTTCAAGCCGCTGGCGAATCACCTCCCCGGTGGCGAGCGCAGCGTCGCGCAACAGGCAGGCGCACAGTCGCAATTGTCCAAACGCATCGGGTACACCAACCACGGCCGCCCGCTCGATGCCCTGGATACATTCCAACTCGCGTTCGACCGCCGTCGGCATGACTCGCTCGCCGCGAATCTTCAATTGCCGGTCGCTACGACCGTGATGTTCGAGCAGACCATCCTCGTTCCACCGACCAAGATCGCGGGTCCAATAAGCGCGCCGCGATGGATCGTCCGCATCCGCCCTGAGCCGGCCGTCAACCCCATCACCGCTCAGTTCGAGCGCGATATGCGCGGACGTGACGACGATCTCCCCCAAAACGCCGTCGGGGACGGTCCGTCCATCGGGGTCGAGCAAGGCGACCGACCGTGACGGCAGTGGTCGCCCCACCGGAATCCGGGCCGCGCGCGCCAGTTCGCGCAGCGGCGCTCGATGCACCGCGACATGCAAGGTTTCCGTGCTCGAATAATTCACGTAGGCCATGCATTCCGGATGCACCACGGCCGCGATTCCACCCAGCGCGGCGGCGGCGATCGGTTCGCCCCCAACGATCACCTGCCGAACCTCGGACAAACGACCCAGTCCCTTGCAAGCGCGCGCGAACGATTCAAGCACGGTCGGCGTCCCATGCAAGATGACCGCTCCACTGCTGGCGATGCGGCGAT
Source organism: uncultured Candidatus Competibacteraceae bacterium (assembly GCA_937960715.1). Lineage (GTDB taxonomy): Bacteria > Pseudomonadota > Gammaproteobacteria > Competibacterales > Competibacteraceae > Contendibacter. Next base: position 6,855 of record CALGOO010000025.1, on the reverse strand, counting down.
AAACCTCCATGAAAGTCTCCCTGCGCAGGTCGCAGCATACCAACCCGACCCCACCTAACAGAGCGCGCCAGAACCCATTGATACCCGCCGCGCTGCTGGGTCTTGCCAAGCTGGCGACCCCCGTTCCTGGGCGATAATCATAGGCAACCCCCATTTCCTGGGCATGCACGACGATTGCGTCGCGGCCAATGATGGCATGGGTGCGATGCCCCGACGATCCGGAGGTGGAGATGCAGTGCAAGCGCCGAACCCCGCCATTTCGTTGCGCGGGTCCATCAATGCCTGCTGGCATCGACGACGGCGGGTTTTGGGAAAGAACGACAACCCGGATTCCGTCCTTTTCACGCAACCGATCGGTCAACGTTCGCGTGCTCAGACACAGTGTTATCCGGAGTTGGCGCAGTACCGACCGGATCTGTTCATCGGGAAGCTCCGGGTCGATGGGCACGGCCATGACGCCGGCCTTCATGCACCCGACCAGCGCGGCAAAGTAGGCGCGGCTTGGAGGGATGAACACCCCGACGGGTCGATCGACGCCCGACGGGCCAAGCCGGGCCTCGATCGTCTCGGCCCATGCCGCGAGCCGCGCCAAGGTCAGCTTGCCGTCGGGAGCGTCGATGGCGGGCGCGCCGGGAGCAGCATGGTCAACCACGCGATTGAACGTCTCTTCAAGTCGATCGGTCACGATCAGGCCGCTTTCAAGTGGGAATCTGGGTTCCGCCAACCAGCGCCGTCGCTCACGAAAGGCTGGGAGCGAGGGACGCGGCGTCCGGTTCGCCACTCCGCGACACTTGGCGCTGGCCACCCTCGGTCTCGAACAGCGGACAGCCACTCAAGAAAGGACGGCGATTGTATAGAGTCGTCTTTTGCAGCATGGCTTGTCTCCTTCGCTGGATTTCCTCAAAGGAATCCTGGGCAAAATTGCCAAGACGGCCATGCCCCGCAATATAATTGCACGTCGTCACATCCATATTCGCATCAACATAAATTTTCTCCAGACTCGCGCAGGACCTGCCTCGCGCATCGGAGCAAGACGTCTCGGGAAAACAGAGCACTTCCAAAAAATCATCATCTGCCCTCATCTCTCGGTATAACTCGCGTAAAGCATTCTTTATCGACTCCACCGCAAGACTCGCATCGAAATATCGACCACGACCGGATGGAATCAAGGGCTTGACTTGGAATTTGTAAACTCCCATGTCCTTGGCGAATTTAAAGCAGGTCATCAATTCGGCCAAATTGTATCGGCAAAGCGTGAAACGTAGAATGACCTTCAAATCATGCTCCAAGGCATTGCGAACGCCATTCAAAAGCTTACGAACCGAGAAATGATCGCCCCGCATCCTGCGCAAGGTATCCTCATCCAATGAATCCATTGAAATCTTCACGATCCCAATTCCAGCGCCCTTCATTTTTGCCGCCAAATCCGATGAAAGCAAAATACCATTGGTATTGACGCCACACGGCACCGCGACAGCCGACATTGATCGAGCAATTTTCAGTACCCCTTCCGCGCAAATCAAGGGTTCTCCTCCAGTCATGCGGACTTCCATAAGTCTGACTCCCAATCCAGCCGATGCGCGCCGCCAATCGGCAAAGCGAGACAGAAAAAGATCGATGTCGAGATTCCGGCTCTTTTTCGGTGAATCACTGTTCATGCAATGAAAACAGGCAAAATTGCACCGATCGGTCAATTTCAACTCGATTCCCAAGCGATTCGGCGCGGGAGTTTGATTCATGGCCTTGCCTTCCCTTTCCATCGATTCAATGCCTGCCTGTTGATGGCCAAGGCTTTTGGCAGAGTGTCGATACCGCCACAGGGTTCGTTCCGAAGCACGTGTCCCAGCGTCAGATAGACCATCGGATAGCCAAGGGCATCGAGATCGACGGCTAGGTATCCGAGCTTCTTCGCTCTTTTGTCGGGTTTTTTTTCCAATTCGATACAGTAGGTCGGTACTTCGCCAAGTGGAGCAAGGTAGGATTTGGCGGCTTCATGGTCGCCCTTGAACGCCACGTCGAAATGTCGCCCCGGAATCCCGCCGCGGGCGACGCAGTGATCCAGAAAAGCTCGCGCTCGACGAAAAGCGACGCGCTCAAGGTCATCGAAACTCGCTCTGCCGCGAGGCATGTCGGAAGCTCTCAGCGCACCGACGATATGGTATCGATCCAGGGACAAGCGCACCGTGACCTGCGAAAACGCCAGGAAGGCGGTCAACCGGCGGCGCCAATCCGGCTGGCCGACCCAGGATCCGTTGGTAAACAGAATCACTCGATTTTCAGGAAGCCGTGAGGCGAGAACCGCCAACATGTTCGGTAAATCGGGATGCAAGGTCGGTTCTCCCCCCGACAGGTTGAGGACGCCCTTGAAGCGCTCCTCGGCCAGAATGTCCACGATTCTTGCAAAATCACCGATCGACAAGACGCCTCCGCGCGAGGGACTACTTTTCGTGCAACAGGAAGGACAGCGAAAATTGCATTCACCGAGGATTCTGATGGAAACCTTCGGGTCTTCATATGAACTCGCGCCTTGAACTAAAGTCGGCATCGTCCCGCCTTCGGCCCTGTTTGGAATGGAATGGACGGACTCCCTTGGGATCGAATAAACAACATGTTATCGTGACGCCATCATAAAATCATCGTCCCAGTCCGTTCAAGCTGATCGCCCGGTTGCACCAGGATCGTTGGCGCATTCGCAGCGTGATCATCGGTCAACCGTTGCCTGGCGTCGACCATCGGTTCCGCACCGCCTGATCGGACGGTCGGATTTCGCACATGAAGCGCATTCATGGTTTTACCTTGCTGGAAGTGCTGGTGGCGCTGGCGGTGCTGGCCATCGCCATGGGCGCGATCATCCATGCCGCCACGCAAAGCATCAATACCACCGCTACCCTGCGCGATCGAACCTTCGCCGGCTGGGTCGCCCGCAACCAGGTCAGCGCCTTGCTGCTGGAGTCGAAACCGTGGCCCGAGGAAGGTTCCCGCAAGGGCAGCGTCGAACTGGCTAACCGGGCTTGGCGGTGGGAGGCGCGGTTCCATCCAACCGTCGATCCCGATCTGCGCCGCCTTGAACTCACGGTGCGCGCTGGCGAGAGCGACGTGGAGTTCGGCAAGCTGGTCGCCTTCAAGGGCAAGCCGCCGGAGTCATCCACCGATGCGACCGGCCAACCGTCCGACACCACGAATAATCCGGCGACGCCCAAGGAAAGCCAATCGCCGACGCCCCGGCAACCGCGTCCCGCGCCATGAAAGCGCCCAGTCATGGTCTTACCTTGCTGGAACTGCTGGTGGCCCTGGCGGTGTTCTCCATCATGGCGACCGCCGCCTACAGCGGTCTGCGCAATGTGCTGTACACCCGCGCCGCCGTGGAGGAGCAAAACCGACGGCTGGCGGCGGTGCAACTGGCGGTTTACCGGCTGGAGCAGGACATCGAGCAAATCGTACCGCGCGGCATCCGCGACGAGTACGGCGAATCCCATGGCGCTCTGCTCGGCGGTCCGCTCGCCGCCGACCCGCTCACCCTGACCCGCGCCGGCTGGGACAATCCCCTCGGCCAACCGCGCGCCAGCCTGCAACGGCTCGCCTACCGGCTGCGGGACGGTCGGCTGTGGCGGCTGCACTGGCCGGTGCTCGACCGGGGCGGCTCGATCGAACCGCGCGACACGTTGTTACTCGACCGGGTGCGAGACTTCAAGGTACGGTTTCTGGAACAGGACGACTGGCGCGATGACTGGCCACCGCCATCGCCCAGCGAAGCAACCAACCCACCGGATCCCGACCGCCTGCCGCGGGCGGTGGAAATCCGCCTGACGCTGGAGGACTGGGGTGAAATCACTCGCCTGCTGCTCCTGCCCGATTAGCCGCGCTCGACTTCAAGCTGGCGTGGCTCTGATCACCGTGCTGCTGATCGTGTTCCTGGCCAGCCTCGCCGCCACCAGCCTCGCCACCCTGCAACAACTGGCCATCCGCCGGACTACCGTGCTCGAACACCAGCAGCAAGCCCGGCTCTACACGCTCGGAGCCGAACAGGAAGCCATGATCATCCTGGCACGCGATCGCCAGCGGAACGAAACCGACCATCCCGGCGAGCAATGGGCCAACCTGCCTTCGGCCCTGCCGATCGAAGGCGGTACGATCACCGTCCGCCTCACGGACCTGCAAGGCTGTTTCAACCTCAACAACTTGTGGCGCCCGGCGCCCGGTGAACAGCCGCCCACGCCCAACGAACCGAAAAAGCGCGGCGACAACACCAGGGACGACGATGGGGATGAAACCCAGGATTCAGCCGATTCGAAACCGGACGCCACGGCCAAACCCAACCCGGCCAAACCCAAACCCACCCTCCCCAAACCGGCCGCGTCCTCGGGCAAGGCCGGCCTGGAACCGGCGCAGGTCAAGCTGCTGCAACGCCTGCTGGAAAATCTCGAACTGAAGTCGGCGCTGGCGCAGGTCATCGCCGACTGGATCGATCCCGATTCCGATCCCCAATTCCCCGACGGGGCCGAGGACAGCGATTACGCCGTCCTGCATCCGCCCTATCTGGCCGCCAACCGCCCGTTCCTCGACGGATCCGAGCTGCGGTCGATCAAGGACCTGGATCGGGAGGCTTACGCCAAGTTGGCGCCGGTGGTCTGCGCCCTGCCGTCCGGCGCGCCACTGAACGTCAATACCGCGCAAGCCCCGATACTGGCGGCGCTGAACGAGGAAGGACTCAAACCGACGGACTTCGAACGCCTGACGAAAGAGCGGCCGGCGGAAGGCTACAAAACCGTGGACGAATTCCTGAGCGCGGCCAAACTGACGGTGGACGCGCCGATCAAAGCCTTGCTGAGCGTCGACAGCCAGTATTTTCTCTTGCGGGCCGAGGCACGGGTGGGCGATGGGCGCGCGATCCTATACAGTACGCTCTATCGCGATGAAAACGGCGTCCGCGCCCTGCGGCGCGATTTTGGCCATCAAGACTGAAACGACCTTGCCCGCTCCCCTTTGCTTTTTCCGCTTTCAATCGCCTAACCAAGCCGAATGGCTGTGCCCCAACCGCGCGATCCAGCGCGGCGCGCTGGCTGAACTGGCTCAACAAACCGCCGGATCCCGGTTGGTGCTGATCGCGCCCGGCGAGAGGGTCACTCTGCGCCCGGTTTCCTTGCCCGGCCGCAAGCGGTCCACCTGGGCGCGCGCCGTGCCTTACGCCTTGGAAGATCAGGTGGTCGAGGACATCGAGGCGCTGCATTTCGCCCTGGGCGACAAACCCGACGACGACCGGTTGCCGGTGGCGGTCGTCAACCGAGAGGTTTTGCGCGGCTGGCTGGACGTTTGCGCCCAGGCCGGACTGACTCCGGCCGCCATTGTCCCGGAGCCGCTGCTGCTGCCCTGGCGGGAAGGCGATTGGAGCATCTTGCTGGAGGAACGGCGAGCAGTGGCGCGTATCGGTCGCTGGGACGGCTTCGCCGCCGAGCGGGATTTGCTGGATCTACTACTGAATCGGGTCATGACCGAGACCGGCGACGCCAAGCCGCGTCAACTGCGGGTCTGGGGCCACCCGCCGCCGGCCCTGACCGAGATCGGGTTGGAATCGCGCATCGAGGACAGCGCCCCCGAACCGCTCCAAGTGTTCGCCAGCGATTATCAGGCGTTCACGGCGATCAATCTGTTGCAGGGCCCTTATAGCCCCCAGGCCAGTTGGGGACCACGATTGCGGCCCTGGCGCGCGGCGGCGGCCCTGGCCAGCGCGTGGCTGCTGGTCCAGGGCATCGGTCTGGCGCACGAACACTGGAGTTTGCGACGCGAGCAAACCACGCTGCGAGCCGCGATGGAACAGATCTATCGGGAAGTCGTGCCTGGCGCGACCAATATTCCGAATCCCCGGTTCCAGTTGGAAACCCGCCTGCGGGAATTGCGGCCGGCCGGCGCCAGTGACAGCGCGTTTCTTGAACTGCTCCACCAGGGCGGCCAAGCGCTGGTCGGTTTTCCAGGCGTGACCTTGCGTGGCCTCGGCTATCGCGACGGCCAACTGGACCTTGATCTGGAAGGCGACAATTCGGCGGTGCTGGATCAACTTCGACGGACGCTGGACCAGCAACCGGGATTGCGGATCGAGATGCGCGCCACGCAACGGGAAGGTCGGGTAGAAGGCAAGATCACGCTGAAAAGGCCCCCCTCGTGAACGCCTGGTGGGAAAGCTTGAGCCGCCGCGAGCGCCTCTTGACCGCCGGCGGCGCGGCGCTGGCCCTGGCGCTGCTGCTCCATGCGCTGGCCTGGCAACCGTTTCAGATCAGCCACCGGCGATTGCGGCAGAACGTCGCCGAGCAACGCGCCGAACTGGCCGCGATGCGCCAGATGGCGGCGGAAATCAAGCGGCTGGGCGGAGCGGGCGTTCCAGCGCCATCGCCAGTGGATGGCCGTTCCCTATTGACCCTGGTGGATCAGACCGCGCGGGCAGCCGGGCTGGGCCCGGCTCTCAAGCGGGTCACGCCGCAGGGCGAGAACCGGCTCGGCGTTCAGTTCGATGCGGTTGAGTTCGACCAACTGGCGCCCTGGCTGGGCCAACTGGAACGCGACCATCGCGTCGCCATCGTCAATCTCAGCGTGGACCGGATCGCCGCTGGTCGGGTGAACGCGCGCGCCACCGTTCAGGGCCGCCGACCATGAAGCGCATCCTGGGTTACAGTCTGCTGGGCGGGCTGACTTTTCTGCTATCCCTGCTGCTGCTGGCGCCGGCCGCTCCGGTGATCGACCGAATCGCCGCTCGCCTGCCCGGCTTCAGCGTGCAGGCCGTCGAGGGACTGGCGATGGAAGGTTCCGCTCGCGGCATCCAGTGGCGCGGCGTCCGGATCGATCGGCTAAACTGGAATTGGCGGG
>CALGOO010000024.1 GCA_937960715.1 uncultured Candidatus Competibacteraceae bacterium | reverse complement strand
CACCAGTTCGGGATGCTCGCGCACCGCCTCGGAGAACGAGCAGAAGATGATGCCCTTTTCCGCCAGCTTGCCCTTGTAGCTGGTCGCCACCGACACTGAGTCGAACACGGCGTCCACCGCCACGCCGGCCAGGATGGCTTGTTCCGCCAGCGGAATGCCAAGCTTTTCGTAGGTGCGGCGCAATTCCGGGTCGATGTCGTCCAGGCTCTTGGGGCCGTCGCCCTTCTGCTTCGGTGCGGCGTAGTAGGAAATTGCCTGATAATCGATGGGTGGATAATGCACCCGCGCCCATTCCGGCTGTTTCAGGGTCAGCCAGTGGCGGAACGCTTGCAGCCGCCACTCCAGCAACCAATCCGGTTCCTGCTTCTTGGCCGAGATCAGCCGGATGACGTCCTCGTTCAGCCCCGGCGGCACGGTCTCCTGTTCGATGTCGGTGACGAAGCCGTACTTGTAGTCGCTGGCGGCGAGGCGTTCCAGAGCTTGATCGCTGTCGGTCATGGCGGGATTCCAGTTCGAAATGCGGTGGATCAAACAGCACGGTCGGCAATGCCGGCAATCTCGGTCCGGCTTGGCGAATGGAAACGCAGCGGGCGCGGCGCATCGGGACGGCTCATTTCCGCCAGGCTGATGCTCTGCAACGCGGCCTGAATCGCCCGGTTGATACGCGGCCAGTGGCCGCTGACTTCGCACTGCTCCTGCCGCGAGCAACCGTCATGGCTTTCTCCGCTACATTCGGTGATGGCGAGCGGCCCTTCCAGCGCGCCGATGATGTCGGCGGCGGAAATTTCCACCGGTGGTCGGGCCAGGCTATAGCCGCCTTGCACACCGCGCTGCGAGGTCAAGAGGCTGGCCCGCGCCAGGGTCTTGAGTATCTTGCTGACCATCGGCAACGGCAGCCGGCATTGTCGCGCCAGGGCAGCGGCGCTGAGTGGCTGACCTTCGGCCCGAGCCAGACTGGTCGTCAGCAAGATGCCGTAGTCGGCTTCCCGAGTGATACGAATCATGGATGCTCCGCGTAACGGGTCTAATCAGTACCAGATTAGTTCTATTTAGAGGTAGAATAATTCCAAACGCGGCGTTTGCCAAGAGGGTAGGCGAGCGGTGGCGGTGGAACCCGACGATTCAGCGAGGAATGGGCCATGCGGAGAAAGTGGTGGGCTGGCGGATTGGCGCTCATGGTCGCTTTGGCGGTGAACGGCTGTTCGGGCGGGCGACCGTCGGTAAGTCCGGGCGCGACCGAAGGTCGGCTGGTGCCGTGCCCCACCTCGCCGAATTGCGTTTCGTCGCAAGCCGACGCCACCGATCGACGCATCGAGCCGCTGCGCTATCGTGGAGAAAAGGAGGGGGAACGAGCAAGGTTGCTGGAGGTTTTGAAGGGCATGGATCGGGCGCGAGTGATCCGGGCCGACGCCGACTACCTTCACGTCGAATTTCGCTCGGCGGTGTTTGGCTTCGTGGACGACGTGGAGTTTCTGTTCGGCCCACCTGGCGTCGTCCAGGTGCGTTCGGCGTCCCGGACCGGCTATTACGACTTTGGCGTCAATCGCGAGCGGGTGGAAACGATCCGAGCGCGGTTCGAGACCACCAGTGGAGCTTCTCGCTGAAAATCCAAGGCGCTCGTCGCTCGCTTCGGTCGAGCGCCAGCCACGCAGCCCGCCATTGGACGGAACGGCGGGCGGTCAGTCCGCGTCGCCCAGCAGCCGGCGCAGCCGCGCCCAGTCGAATGCCGGTCCTGGATCGGTTTTGCGGCCCGGCGCAATGTCGGCGTGACCGACCAGCCGATCGGGCGTCAGGGTAGGATAGGCGGTTCGCAGGGCGATGATGACCTTGGTCAGCCGCGAATACTGACGGTCTTCGTAAGGAATGTGATCGGCGCCTTCCAGCTCGATGCCGATGCTGAAATCGTTGCAACGGGAGCGGCCGGCGAAATTCGATGCGCCGGCATGCCAGGCCCGGCGCTGAAACGGTACGTACTGCGTCAGATCGCCGTCGCGGCGAATCAGCAGATGCGCCGACACCCGCAATTCGGCAATCGCTCGAAAATAAGGGTGGGCGTCCGGATCGAGGGTGTTGGTGAACAGCGCGTCGATCCAGGGTCCGCCGAATTCGCCGGGCGGCAGGCTGATGCCATGCACGACGATGAGATCCACCGCCGTCCCGTTCGGCCGCTCGTCGTGGTTGGGCGAGGGCCGCCACCGCGCCGCGTCGAGCAACCCCGTGGCTCGCTCGATCCGCATTCCGCTCACAACACCATGTTTTCGAAGTCGTAGCTCATGTCGGTGTGCGGACGCTGCAGGAAGAATCCCTGGACGTAGTCGATACCGCAGGACCACAGTGTCGGCAAGATCATGGCGTCCTCGATGCCGGTGACGATGGTGGTTATGCTCACGGCGGCCAGCGCGCGAACCAACTGATTGAGTTGTTGCTGGCGGTCCTTGTCGTTGAGTAGATTCTGGACGAAGCGGCCGTCCAGCTTGACGTAATCCGCCTGCAGGAGCTGGGCCAGCGCCTGGGCGCGTTCGTGGCCGCTGAAATGATCCAGGGAAAGGCCGCAACCCAGTTTCTTGAGGCCCCGCAGGAACGGCTCCAGCGCCTGTTTGTTCAGCTCAGCGGCCATTTCCGTCATTTCGAACACCAGGCTGGCGGCCGGCACCCCCGTCTTGCTCAGGCCGCCTTGCAGCCAGTTCAGTAGTTCCTCGTCCTGCAGGATGGTGGGCGAGATGTTGATGAACAGGATCACCGACTGCCCCCGCGCTTGCCGCTCGCGCAGCACCCGGATGGAATGGGCGATGACCCAGCGGTCGAGCACCATGCCGATCCGGTTACGCTTGACCAGGGCGAACACGACTTCCGGCAACAGCTCCCAGCCCTCCCGGTTGCGCATCCGCAACAGAACCTCGTAGCGTTCGGTGGTGTCGCCGCGCAGACTGACGATGGGTTGAAACAGCAGGTTCATCCGTTGTTGCTGCACGGCTTCGCGGATATCTTCCATCAGCTTCTTTTGCCGCGAGAGGTCCGCGTCCTGCTCGGCGCTCCGACCATGATGGACATGGATCCGGGCATCCTTGCTGTCCCGCGCCATGCTGTTGGCCAAGTCGGCCTGCTGGATCAGGGTGGCGGCCTCGCGCAGGTTGGGGCTGGCGATGCTGATGCCGATGCTGGTTCGCAACCGGGTATCGCCGCCGACCAGCCGGTAAGCGTCGGCCTCCAGGCTCGTCTGCGCCGAGCGCGCCGTGGCCAGCAGCGCATCCTGGGTGGTGAAGCCCAGCAACACCATGAAAATGGCGTCGCCAAACCGGGCGGAGATCGGATCCGGACCCAAGGCGATTTTGAGGCGCTGGGCGGCTTGTTCGATCAACTCGTCGGCCGCGGCCACGTCCTGGTTTTCCACGACATGCAGGTTGTCCAGCGTGATCAGCATGAGCGCCACCGACTGGGTATTGGCGGCGGCGGCGACCAATGCCCGCTCCAGGTGGGTGAGAAAGTAGGGGCGGTTGTACAGGCCGCTGACGGTATCCCGATTGCTGAGCTGGCTGAACTTGCGATACAGACCTTGCCCCTGTCGCAATCGCTTGGCGATGGTGGCGACCAGCGATTCCGGATTCAGGGGTTTGCTCAGCAGCGCCTCGCCGCTCAGGCCGGTCGCGGCCAACCGCGAACCGCTGTCGGCTTGCGCCGACAGCAGCAGCATGGGCAACTCCCGAAACGATTCGTGCTGATGGATGGATCGGGCCAGGGCCAGCCCATCGATATCCTTGAGCTCCAGGCTCATGACCAACAGGCTGGGTTGGAAACTGGCCAGCACCTGCAGGATTTGCAGGGGTTGGGCCAACACCTGAGTCACCATGCCGCGACTGTCCAGCCAGCGGGCGATCTCTCGCGCCGAGGGCAAGGTGTCATCCACGATCAGGATACGGTGGTGGAGTGGTTTGGAGATGGACTCGTCCAGCGATTCCAGCAACAGCGGTAAATCGACCGGTTTGAGGAAATAGCCCGTCCCGCCAGCCTCCACCGCGTCGATGCGGGCGGTGATATCGCCGCGGTCGGCGAGGAAAAACAGGGGAATTTCCGTGGGCAGGGTCTGACGCAGGCTGGCGACCTGCTGCAAGGTCGTCTGACTGTCGGCGGCGTGATCCAGATCGACCAACAGGGCCGCCGGTTGCCGGGACTGGTTCAGCAGGGTCTGCGCCTCGATCAGATTGACGAGGCGTTGCAACCGATAGCCGCCTCGCTGTTCGAGCCTGCGCGCCAGGTCGCTGGCCGATTCCGGCGCCACCAGCCACAGCGGCGGCGTTTCGGGCGCGGCTGGCCCGACGACCCTGGGTCTCGACCGTTCGCTTTTTTCCCAGCGCGAAAACAGCGGCACGGTGCGGGATTCGTCGGACGGCGGCTGGCCCGGCGCGGTCTTGCGAGAGCTGCGATCGGAACCGGGTGTCGCGCGACAGAGCGCGTCCGCCACGGCGATCAAGCGTTCCCGCTCCTCGCCTCGGGGCAATTCGCCTTGCTCCAGGCACTCGCCGATCTGTTGCTCCAGCCGTTCGGCCAGCACCGCGATCTTGTGGCAATCCGATCGCGGCCGCGCCAGCGTCAACACCTCCCGCGCCGCGCGCTGCAGCAAGACGAAAAATTCCCGACTCCACTTGATGTAGACGAGTTTCTCGGCAAGATCCTCAACACGCTTGAGCTTGCCAACGAGCGATTCCGGGGGAGAATTTTTCGGTTCCATGGTGAACGGTCTTCTTGCGGTTCCAACGGTCGGAGGGGGTGGAAGTCGGCGTCCCTGGCCTGGCGCTTGACAGGTCGATGAGTAACATACTAGCAAGCGTTGGGGAGAAAAATGGAGCGCGCCGTTGGAATCGTGCTCGCGCTCCATGGATTTTTTCGGCCCGGTGGCCTGGGCCCGCACCGTCGGCGCTGATCGCTGGCGGCCCGCGTGAAACCACCGTTACCGGATCACTGGGCTTCAAGGTGGTAGGAAATGATCCGCTCGACTTCATTCCTTGACCCTACGATCACCGGACAGCGCTGATGAAGATCGGTGGGCTGCAGTTCCATGATCCGCTGGGCGCCGGTGGTGGCCAGCCCGCCGGCCTGTTCGACGATGAAGCTCATCGGATTGGCTTCGTACAGCAGGCGCAGTTTGCCCTCCTGGTTCTTGGCGCGCAGCTTGCGGTCGATGGGATACAGAAACACGCCCCCCTGACACAGCACCCGATGCACGTCGGCGATCATCGCTCCGGCCCAGCGCATATTGAAGTCCTTGCGGCGCGGACCTTCCTTGCCGGCCAGGCACTCGTCGATGTAGCGGCGCACCGGCGGATCCCAGAAGCGCATGTAGGAGGCATTGATGGAGAATTCCTGGGCATCCTCGGGAATCTTCATGTTGGGGTTGGTCAGGATGTACTCCCCAATACGCTGATCCAAGGTGAAGCCGTTGACTCCGTGGCCGGTGGTGAGGACCATCATCGAGGACGGTCCGTACAGGGCGTAGCCAGCGCAGACCTGGCGGGCGCCGGGTTGCAGGAAGTCGTCCTCGGTCGGCTCGCCGACCGAGCCCTCGGGACGGCGCATGATCGAGAAGATGGTGCCCACCACGCCGTTGACGTCGGTGTTGGAAGAACCGTCCAGCGGATCGAACACCAGCAGGTACTTGCCGCGCGGATACTGGATCGGCAGGTGGTAGACGTCGTTCATCTCCTCGGAAGCCATGGCGGCGACATGACCGGCCCATTCGTTGCGTTTGATGAACAGATTGTTGGAAATCACATCCAGCTTCTTCTGGGTCTCGCCCTGGATGTTCTCGGTGTCGGCGGCGCCCAGAACGCCCACCAGGCTGCCGTAGCGGACAGCGCTGGAAATGGCCTTGCAGGCGATGACGATGTCGTTGATCAGCGCGGTGAAATCGCCCGAAACGCCCTTGATTCGTCGTTGTTCTTCGATGATGAATTCAGTGATGGTGGTACCGATGGGCATGATGGTTGTCCCTGAGTGGCGCGAAATCGATGTGGCGGGACGAGGCGGATACCCGCCGGTCGGGCCGCCGGCTCAACTATATCATTGGACACAGGAATTTTCAGGTTTATCGTCGCGTGGGTTGCCCGACGTCTTATGTCGCGACGCAGCATTCCCTGCTATACTCCAGTCGCTCACAAGATTGGATGGAGATAACGCCATGTATCAAATGCCTGCGTTGTGGAGTCAGTGGGGCGCGCCGCTGCGGCGGACCAATCAGCTCGTGATCGAGCGGGTCGAACAATGGGCCACGTTGCGGATGGATAGCCTGAAGGCGTATGTCGATCTGGGCGTCGCCCAGTTCAAGGTGGCGCTCAAGGTAACCGATCCGCACGGCCTGCGCGAGGTGGCGGACAGCCAGTTCGCCGTGCTGAGCTTCGTTGGTCATCGAATGCTGGACGATGCCTGGACGATGGTCGAATGGAACGCCGACAACTACCGCCAGGCCGACCAGGCCACCCGGCGAAATCTGTTGGATCTGCTATTCGGGTAACCGCCGCGCGGGCCTTGAGCCACGCTGGAACGCCGCCTTCGGGGCGGCGTTTTTGATGGCGCGGTTGGCTGCGCGATTCACCATCCCGCCAGAAAACCGAGCGGCTGACGGGTCAGGGCGACGCTGACGATGTAACCGAACGTCGCCAGGGCCGCAACCCAGGCGGTGGCGCGGATCGCGCGGGTCGGACCGTGCCGGAGCGCGACGCCGCCGAGAACGATGTAGACGATCAGGGCCAGGACCTTGGTGGTGAGCCAGCCGTTGACGAACGGATATTGTTGGAGGATCAGGGTCAGGCCGATGGCGCTGGCCAGCAGGGCGGTATCGATCAGATGCGGTGCGATCCGAACCCAGCGTCGCTGGAGTTGGGGCGAATCCACCAGCATCCACAGCCCGCGCAACACGAACAGGGCGAAGCTGAGGATCACGGTGGTCAGGTGCAGATGCTTGAGCGCAAGATAGCCGGACATGCCTTACAACTCCTTGGCCATCACCAGCGCGTCTTCCCGCCCGCTGGTCGATGGGTAATAGCCGGATCGTAGGCCAACCTCGCAAAATCCAGCCGAGGCGTAAAGCCGCATGGCGCGGGTATTGGAAAGGCGGACTTCGAGAAAGATCGTCTGGACCCGCTCCAAGCGTGCCCCTTCCAGCAGGTGATCGAGCATCCGTCGCGCCAGGCCGCGCCCTTGCAATTCCGGGCGCACGCAGAAGTTGAGGATGTGGGCTTCGCCGACCGCGGCCGACATCACCGCGTAGGCCTGAATGAAGCCATGCGGCGTTTCCAACACCCGGCAGAGATAGCCGGCGCGAAGACAATCGCGCAAGATGCCATCGGTCCAGGCAAACTGGTAGGCCCGCCGTTCGATGGCGAGAACCTCCTTCAGGTCGGCGTACAGCATCGGGCGGAACCGGCCGATGCCGGGTTCTGGTGGGGTGCTCATGGTTCGACGGTGTTTTCGGCCGGCGCGGAAGGCTCGGTGGCCAGCGCGCGCCGAGCGAGCCGCAGGTCATCCCAGACCTTGCGTTTTTCGCGCGGCGAGCGCAGCAGGTAGGCGGGGTGGTAGGTCACCACCAGCGGAACACGGGCCGGTCCCAGGCGATGCACCCGGCCACGCAGCTTGCCGATGGGGGTATCGGTCGCCAGCAGACTCTGGGCGGCGATACGGCCCACGGCAAGAACAAGACGCGGCCGGATCAGCGCGATTTGCCGGTTCAGGAACGGCCGGCATTGCGCGGCCTCGTCCGGGGTCGGGTCGCGATTCTCCGGCGGGCGGCACTTCAAGACATTGGCGATGTAGACCTGCTCGCGTTTCAGACCGACCGCCAGCAGCATCGGATTCAGCAGCTTGCCGGCCCGCCCGACGAATGGTTCGCCCTGCCGGTCTTCATCCGCGCCGGGCGCTTCGCCGATCACCAGCCAGTCCGCCTGGCGGTTGCCGACGCCAAACACCGTTTGGGTGCGGGTGGCGCACAATCCGCAGGCGGTGCATTCGCGCACCGCCGCCGCCAGTTCTTCCCAGCCCATGCCGGCGATGGTTGCCGCCCGACGGTTGGGCGCGGCGCGGGAAGGATCGGCGGCGGTTTCAAGGCGTGGTTTCGAATTGTCGACCATTGGTGGCATCCGGTCGTCGCTGGATAACCCTTCGGTTCCCGTATCTTCCACCTCAAGTCTTGCGCCTGGGCCCGTTTCCGTCAGCGGGAGGGGCAGGTCCACGAGCCGCGGCTGTTCGGCCGGTGGTCGGCGCGGCAGCCACAGTGGAATGCCCAGGACGGCCAGATAGTCGCGCTTGTCCGTCATCACGGCAGTCGCGGCTGCGTCCGCTCAACCGGTGGTGGCGCTGCGCCGAGCACGTTCATGTCGGCCTCTCCAGCATCGTGGCGATGTGGGTCTTCTCGTCCCTGGTCATCGATGCGCCGGAATCCGGTCCGCCACTGTGGATGGGTCGCGTCGAGGATGATGAGCTGGTTCATCGTTTGAGCCCAAGGATTGGGTGGGAAAACTCCATTTCGTTCGCGCATGGACCACGCTCCCGGCCTGAGATCGGGGTGGCGTGGGACACGGCTGGGATCGGCGCTCAATCCTCATCGCGATCGGCCAGCAGATCGTCCTCGTCGCTGAGTTCGTCCTCGTCGCCATCGACGTCCTCGTCCTCGTCCTCATCCTTGCCTTCATCGTAGCCCAAATCATCCACATCCATTTCGTCGAAAGGGCCGGACCAGTCTTCCGGAGCCTCGATGGCGTCGATCGCCAGCTCATACCAGGCGTCCAGATCCAGTTCCTCCAGCTCACCGTCGAAATACTGGATTTCGATGGTCTGGGCGTCCTCATCCAAGGCGACGACCTCGAAATCGTTGCCAGTTTCCTGATTGCGATACCAATTGCCGATAATGGGATCAACATCGCTCATGGCCGGTCTCCTCGTAATATGGTGGGATGGGCGGGATCGCCGGTGGGGATGCCGGCTAGTTTCTGGTTATTTACGATGAATTTTGGACAATGAGCCTCGCACAATTCAACCTTTGGGTTGCGGAAATTCGCAATGATCGCGCGCGGGGGGCCAGCGAGCTGGCCCGCCGCGCCCTGGAGCTGTTGGCGGAGGCGGCGCGAACGCTGCCAGTGGCGGATGCCTTGGAACTGTGGAGACGTCTGTTGTCCTTGGCCGACGATCTGATCACGGCCCGGCCCAGCATGGCGCCGATCCGGAATCTATTGCGGCGCTGGCGAGAGAGTTTGCCGCCGCCCGCCGATTCAACGCTGGTCGTCGCCCGCGAGCTGGCCGCCGAGCGGGCGGAGGCCCTGATCGCCGCCTCGCGGCGGGCGGTGGCCGAATGCGCCGTTCACGCCGCCAGGCTGCTCGGTTCGGGCCGGACGGTGATGACCCACAGCCTCAGTTCGACGGTGATGGAGACGTGTCGGCTACTCAAGGATGACGGCTTGCGGATGATCGTCACCGAATCGCGGCCGCTGGGCGAGGGACGCCGGCTGGCGGAGCGACTTTCCGCGTGGCGGGTGCCGACCACCTGCATCACCGACGCGCAAATGGGGTTGTTCGTCGCCCAGGCCGACGCCGTACTGGTGGGCGCTGACAGCGTGCTGGCCGATGGCGCGGTCGTCAACAAGGCAGGTACCTACCCGCTGGCCCTGGCGGCGCGCGACCAGGGCGTACCATTCCATGTCTGCTGCGAAAGCTTCAAGTGGCGCGCGCCGGACGAGCCCACGCCGGAACTGGAGGAAATGGCGGCGGCGGAACTGGGAGCGCCGGATTGGCCGGCGGTGACCGTACGCAACGTGTACTTCGATCTAACTCCGGCGCGGCTGGTGAACGCCTGGATCGACGAAACCGGCGGGCGCCGGTCCCCCCGCGGAGCCGTGAAAAAACCCGGTCGCCTCGAACGGCGGCCGGGTCAGGGCTGAAGCTCGTCGTTAAGTTTTATTGGAAACGAGCGAGTTACTTGACCGCGCGGTTGTCGACCAGGTCAGTGACCACGTTCGGATCGGCCAGGGTCGAGGTATCGCCCAGTTGATCCACCTCGTTGGCGGCGATCTTGCGCAGGATGCGGCGCATGATCTTGCCGGAGCGGGTCTTGGGCAGACTGGGCGCCCATTGCAAGGCGTCCGGCGAGGCGATGGGGCCGATTTCCTTGCGGACGTGAGCGATCAGCTCCTTGCGCAGCGCCTCGGTCGGTTCGACGCCGACCTTCAGGGTCACGTAGGCGTAGATGCCCTGACCCTTGATGTCGTGCGGGAAGCCAACCACGGCGGCCTCGGCGACCGCCGGGTGGAGCACCAGCGCCGATTCGACCTCGGCGGTGCCCATGCGGTGACCGGAGACGTTGATCACGTCGTCCACGCGCCCGGTGATCCAGTAGTAGCCGTCCGCGTCGCGGCGCGCGCCGTCGCCGGTGAAAT
>CALGOO010000023.1 GCA_937960715.1 uncultured Candidatus Competibacteraceae bacterium | reverse complement strand
GCAACAATTCTTCAAACAGCGGGAAACCGAACTCGGCCGACTGCACAACATCGCCACCGAGCAGCGCGTGATGTTGAACGCCTTCGTCAGAATCGCCAACTTGCACGTCGGCGCCATGCGGCGCCAGGCCGAGGATTATCTCGCGACCGCCTCCGGACGCCACCCCAGCGAGTGGCGCACCTGGCTGGTATCGAGCCAAATCGAAATAGCGGGCGGGAATTTGGCAACGCTCAGCCTCGATCCAGCGCAACGGACCTCTTTCAAGGATTTGACCGGCACCATCATGGGCCGGGCCGAACTTTTGCGGGGAACCGGTGCGCGATGGACCGAGCTGGACATGGCATTTTCTCTGTTCCCTCTCCAGCGCTCGGCCCATGCGGTCACTCCTTTCTTTCGCTGGAGCTATTACTTTTCCGGGAAGGAAGATTTCGTCACGGCCTTTCCCTGGCAGGACAACACCGTGAACGTCAAATCGGCGAATGCCGCCACGATGGAGGGCGTGCTCGCGTACTGGTTCGGGTTTGACGTGTATCGGCTAGCGACCCCGGAACGCAATGCGGACGGACGCAGCTATTGGACGGAAGCCTATCTGGATACCGCCGGGGCCGGTTTGATGGTCTCGCATGCTGCGCCGGTGTACTGGCAAGGCCGTTACGTGGGCATGGTGGGAACCGATGTGCTGCTGGGTTTTCTCACCGAGCTGTTGCAAGCCGTCACCGAACGCTGGGGGCCGGTCTGGATCGTCAACGAAACCGGCCAGGTGCTGGCCGATCCCGATCACCCTTACACCGCTGCCGATCAACGGGTTAGGACCTTGGCGGACATTCTGCCCGAATCGTTGCAATCCGTCCCCGCCGATCAATTGTTGCAACCCTCCGGCGAATTCCGGCGCATTGCCGGCCAGTACGTTCATGCGCAGCGCATCAAGTCAGCACCCTGGTATCTCTTGCACGCCATCCCGTCCACCGCAATCACCGCCCGCCTGTTGCCGCGCCTTTACCCCGCCCTGATCATGCTGGCCGGTCTGGCTCTGACACTGGTTGCTATCCACACGCTGCTGCGCTGGCGCTTCGTCAAGCCGGCGCTGGCGCTGGTCGATTATCTGCGTGACGAAGCGGCCGGCCGGCCACCACCGGCAGCGCCGGCCGTTCCCGCGCCGTGGCAACCCTGGTTCGACGTGGTCACGACCACCTTCCGGGACAACCGCGACTATTTGCGTACCATCGAGACCCTCAACGCTGACCTCGAACGCCGGGTTGAGGAACGGACCGAGCAGTTGCAAAACGCCAATCGAGAACTCCGCTTGGAAATGGAAGTGCGCCAGCGCGTTCAGGACGCGCTACACGCCGCCAAGGCGGAAGTGGACCACGCCAATCGAGCCAAGAGCGCGTTCATGGCCAACGTGAGCCACGAGTTGCGTACCCCGCTCAACAGCATTCTGGGCTACGCACAAATCCTGTTGCGTGACGCCGGGCTGACCGCCAAACAGCGGGCGGGTCTCGAAACCGTCCGCGAATCCGGCGAGCATTTATCGGCTCTGATCAATGAGCTGCTCGATCTTTCCACACTCGAAGCGCCAGATGTGGAAGCGTTCGTGGCGCGGCGCACGGCGCAGGCAGCAGCAGACGAAGCGGCGTCTGCTTTCGCGCTGGATCAATGCGTTTTGCCGCCGGCCACGGAAATCGCTGCGTTGCGGGATTTGGCCCAGCGCGGCGACCTCAAGAACC
>CALGOO010000022.1 GCA_937960715.1 uncultured Candidatus Competibacteraceae bacterium | reverse complement strand
TCAAAAAAATCGGCAGCTTACAGCGAGATCCTGAAGTTGTGTATAAGGCTATGCGCAGAACCGCCTCTGACACCAACAGTTCATACTGGTTGCGAGTTTCCCACCACGCCAGAGTAATTTGCTGATGGGCAGCGCCAAGTATGGTCCTGCTCGGGCGGGCCGTCAGGTAGCTGATGACGGAGGTTTCAACGTAGACTTTGCGGTTCATAAATGTAGTTCTGACTTAGAAAATCGTGGTCCGTCCCCCATTTTGTCCAAGTGGCCCCGTCTTGGGTGAACGAAGTTCCGGTGACTTCCTTTGCCACCACGGTTGACGAAACCGGCTTGTTCAAGGTCTTTTATCAGTTCTCGAATCCTTTTTTTTGGCATCGCGTCGTTGTATAAACCAGAATGCATAGGGCGGATAGCAGTAACGGCAAGGTAAGGCATTTAATTCGACCCTGGCCCCTTTAGAGCGTTTCTTTAGAGCGTTTTTGGCATCGCGTAGTTGGATAAAACAGACTGCCTCAGGCGGATAGCAATAACGGCAAGGCAAAACATTTAATTCGACCCTGGCCCCTTTGGCCCCTTTCTTTGGCCCCTTTCTCCTTTGGCCCCTTTCCCTCCTTTACAAAGACACGAGGATTTCTGGCGTCGTTGGCTTCCACGATCCGGCGTATCTCGCCGCGATGCCTTTGCAGTGCTTCGGAGGGTTTCATTTGCGATTCCGCTCTCCGATAAGAGGTGCGTCAATACTATTCAACCGTGTAGTGGCCGTGATCGACCCACAGCGGTCAGTTCGGTTTTTTGAAAGCGGCCGTTCAACCCAGGGCTAAGCTGCCACCGAAGCGCGGAGTGCGCTGGCAAGCACAGTTTGCCAGCGGTTCGGTGCAGCCTTGGGTTGGCTGGCGCTAAACGAGTCGCTTCCACCGCTTGAATGCCTTGATGTCATCGGGCGACAGATCGAACCACTCACCTTGGCCGCGCTTCTCTGCAAAACGACGATGCCAATACGCCTCAACTCCAGACGGATCGTCTGTTTCGATCGTGTGGATGGTCGTTGGCGGGATAGGTATTTTGATTGCCAGCTGCCGTTCACGGCTCCCAACGGAAACGGTACGGCCAATCTTATGATGTCTACCGGATTTCATGAGGTAGACAAAACCCGTTTCGACCTTTTGTTCGCGACCGAGAGGGCTGGTAGTTTCAGAACCTCGATGTCCCAACAGAGCCACAACATCTTCGTGGCCAGCGTGAGCATCGCAATAATCAGAAACCGCGTCCAGTAATTTCACCTTTCCGCCGAAGCGGGCAAACGCCGTGTGATTTGGGAACGCCTCGTCGTCGCGCGCTTTACGCCGAAGCTCACCGGAAAGCGGCAGACGCTGCAACTCTCTGGCTAAATCAATGTAGCTTTTGATTAGATGCTCATCGCTGAAAGCTGTTCGAAATTGGTTGGGTGCGTAACCAGCCTCCGACAGTGCGTCACCCCACCGAAGCCAGAGGTGGGGGTACCAATCTGCCTTTCGCATTCCGGTGCGGTTCTGGACCAAAGCACTCCCTGGTCCCGTACCGCCGTTTTCCTTAGCCAGACGCTTGATGGCTTCGATGATCTCTGATCTATCCATACAGATACCATG
>CALGOO010000021.1 GCA_937960715.1 uncultured Candidatus Competibacteraceae bacterium | reverse complement strand
CGCGGGTGAAACTGAAGTCAATCTACCCTAAATTAAAAGTGTGACAAAGCACTAGCCATTCGTGGCGGCGTTGGCGTCGGGACCGGCGACGGTTGCGAGCGGCGGCCCGGCGATGTAGGCCAGCGCGAACGCGCCCGGCCCCACGTTGACGCCGGCGGTGGTGCTCATGACCGATAGCAGCACCGTGATTCCACGAGCGTTGGCGTATCGTTCGAAATCGACGAACGCCC
This sequence comes from uncultured Candidatus Competibacteraceae bacterium, assembly GCA_937960715.1. GTDB lineage: Bacteria > Pseudomonadota > Gammaproteobacteria > Competibacterales > Competibacteraceae > Contendibacter. The sequence continues at coordinate 2,191 of CALGOO010000021.1, read as the reverse complement.
GCTTGCGACGAATGAACTCAAGGTCGCCGGCGTAACTGGTGTTGACGATCCGGGTTGCCAATCCCCGGTCGATGGCTTGCCGGGCGATCTCGAACAGTTTGATCATCGCCTGATCGAAGCCCCGTTCCTTGGCGACCACCTGGCTCTCGCCTTGATGGAAGCCGATGATCGGCTTGATGTCGAGCAGCGAACCGAGGTGGTAGCTGAACAAGCCGACCGTTTTTTCTCCTTTCTTGCTGCTGCGGTGGCGGATATAGAACAGATCCTCGGGCACCAGATAGCCATGGACCTGCTGACTGAGTTGTTCGATGGCGTTGCGCAGGGTGCCAAAGGACAGGTTTTGCTCCTCCAGCAGGCGTATGGCCTCATGGGCCAGAACACCTTCGCCGGTAAACAGGGTTTTGCTGTCCAGCACGTTCAGGTAGAACGATCCCGACATGCCGGCCTTCTGCCGCCGTTCCCGATAATGTTTGAGGATACCGAAGGATGCCTCGGTGGCGTTGGCGAAGATCGCGCTGCGGGCCTGGCTGATGGTGATGACCAGCACCCGGTCGTACTTCAGCACCAGTTCATCCAGGAACACCGCCTTGATCTGTTCCGCCGAAAATGGCGCGGTTTCAGCGTCCAGCGTCTTTTCGGCCAGATACTTGCGATAGAAGGCTTGGGTCGCTTCCGGGTCGCGGACATCCGTGAAGATGTCATAACCGAAATGCAGGCTGATCGGCATGATGTGGATGCCGTGGCTTTGAATGTAGGCCTGTGGTAGATCGCAGGCCGAATCGATGACGACGCCGGTTCGCACGGTCTTTATCCTCCGGTTCCTCGCTCGGGTATTGATCGGCGCCTCCCCGAAAACGGGGGGAGCGGCCGTGAATTCGCGCGTGGCAAGCCGGGTGACGCGATGGGGCCGCGTTTCGTTGCGTGGGGCGGAGCTTGAAAAAGTATAGCGGCCTTTACGCTGTTACGCGGTTCAACCCAAATTTATTCTATTGGCAACCTCCTTGTGACGATCACGAATCGCCCCGCACCCAAGGTCAGGAGGCTCCCGTCTGCCGCCGGGCGTGCCGGCGCCAGCGCCAAACGAACAGCGCCGGTCCCGAAAGGCCATACAGCAGAAAGCCCAGAAACAACACCTTGGGAGGATCGCTGGAGATGAGGACGAGCGTCAGCACCACGAGCAAGGCCGAGATGAACGGGACCCGGCCACGCAAGTCGACCTGTTTGAAGCTGAAATAAAGAATCTTGCTGAACATCAGCGCACCGGCGCCGACGGTGACGACCAGGGCCGGCCACAGCATCTGAGCGCCGGTCAGGCCCAGATCGACGCTGAACCAGACCAGTCCCGCCACGATGGCGGCGGCCGAGGGGCTGGGCAGGCCGATGAAATAACGCTTGTCGGTGCTGCCGATCTGGACGTTGAAACGAGCCAGCCGCAACGCCGCCATGACGGTGTAGAAGAACGCCGCCAGCCAGCCGAGCTTGGACAGGAACGGCCCCATGCTCACCATTGAACCTAGTGCCCATTCATACATGATCAGGGCCGGTGCCAGACCAAAGGACACCAAATCCGCCATGCTGTCGTACTGGGCGCCAAACTCGCTTTCAGTGTGAGTCAGCCGGGCGACCCGCCCATCCAGTCCGTCCAGCACCATCGCCACGAACACCGCAATGGTGGCCGGCTCGAAGCGGTTTTGCAGGGCGGCGATGATGGCGTAGAAACCGCAGAACAGCGCGGCGGTGGTGAACAGATTGGGCAGCAGGTAAACGCCGCGCGGAGGGCGGCGGACTTCGGGGGTGTCGGGAGTCATCGGATCCGCCATCGGACGCGAGAGGCGGGAGCTTGGCGTCCAGCGATGCTCCACCCCGCCCCTTGGCGCGCGCTTCAGTTTTTACTGGTGTCCACCAGCCGGTTGGCCTTGATCCACGGCATCATGCCGCGCAGCTTCTCGCCAACCTGCTCGACCGGATGCTCGCGGCTGATGCGGCGGTTGGCCCGCAGCACCAGCGCGCCGGCCTGGTTCTCCAGGATGAATTCGCGGGCGAACTGGCCGGTCTGGATTTCCTGGAGAATCTTGCGCATCTCGGTCTTGGTCTGTTCGGTGACGATGCGCGGGCCGCGAGTGAAGTCGCCGTACTCGGCGGTGTTGGAGATCGAGTAGCGCATGTTGGCGATGCCGCCCTCGTAGATCAG
>CALGOO010000020.1 GCA_937960715.1 uncultured Candidatus Competibacteraceae bacterium | reverse complement strand
GTCGCGGCGGCAAGACCTCGCACGCGGCGGTGGTGGCGCGCGGCATGGGCAAGCCTTGCGTGGTGGGCGCGGAAGATATTCTGGTCAACGTGCATCAGCGCCAGGCCATCATCGGCGACAAGGTGCTGCACGAAGGCGATGTCGTCACCATCGACGGCGGCACCGGGCGGGTGTTCCTCGGTGAGGTGCCGACGGTCGAGCCGGAGTTCACCCCGGAACTGCGCACCCTGCTCAGTTGGGCCGATGAAATCGCCACCCTCAAGGTGATGGCGAACGCGGACACCCCGGACGCCGCCCAGCGCGCTTCCAACTACGGGGCCATGGGCATTGGCCTGTGCCGCACCGAGCGGATGTTCAACGCCAAGGAACGGCTGCCCATCGTGCTGGAGATGATCCTGGCCGAGACCACCGAGGACCGCGAAGCCGCCCTGGCCAAGCTGCTGCCGATGCAACGCAGCGACTTCAAGGAAATTTTCCGGGTGATGGCGCCGCGTCCGGTCACCGTCCGCCTGCTCGATCCGCCGATTCACGAGTTCCTGCCGTCCGAGCAGACCCTGATCGACGACATCGAACATCTGCGCCATTTGCGCCAGACCGCGCAGGGCCTGGAGGCGATCAGCCAGATTCTCAGCCAGGTCAACCCGAAGGCCGTCGAACAGTTGGGCATCCTGAACGACAGCCATCTGGTTTCCGACGTGCTGGCCAAGAAGGAGGAGATCCTGCAGAAGGCTCGTGCCCTGCACGAAATCAACCCGATGCTCGGCCATCGTGGCGTCCGCCTGGGGCTGACCTATCCGGAAATCTACAAGATGCAGATTCGCGCCATTCTGGAAGCGGCGGCGGAGTGCATTCAGGAGAAGGTCAACGTCCATCCCGAAATCATGGTGCCGCAGGTCTGCACGAAGGAAGAGTTGGTGCGGGTGAAGGCGCTGGTGGACGAGGTGCTGCCCGAGGTCGAGGCCAAGTACGCGGTCAAGGTGCATTTCGAATTCGGCACCATGATGGAAGTCGTGCGGGCCTGCCTGCGCGCCGAGGAGATTGCCGGCGTGGCCGAATTCTTCTCCTTCGGCACCAACGACCTGACCCAGGCCACGTTCTCGTTCTCCCGCGAGGACGCCGAGAACAAGTTCCTGCCGTTCTACAACACCCAGGGCATCCTCAAGGACAACCCGTTCGAGGCCCTGGACACGGCGGGCGTGGGCCAGTTGATGTCGTTCGCGGTCGAAAACGGGCGCAAGGCCCGCGCCGGTCTGAAGGTCGGCATCTGCGGCGAACAGGGCGGTCATCCGCGCTCGATGCGGTTCTGCCACTACGCCAACCTGACCTATGTGTCCTGCTCCTCGCCGCGCGTGCCGATCGCGCGGCTGGCGGCGGCGCACGCCAAGCTGCTGGAAGGGAACTATCAGCCGTAAGCGGTTGATGGACCAGCGGCGCGAGTGCGCGCCGCTGGTTGAAGAATAACCCCGCCGGGCTGTAAGCCACACGATCTTGCGCGTGGCTCACAGCCCGGCTTGATTTAGCCAGGCGCTCAGGCATTGCCGGCCCCGTTGCTCGGCGGCGAAAGCATGACGAGCGGTCGCGGCCCGCAGCGCCGGCACGCTCAGGCCGGGGGTATGGGCAATTTCGCTGGCGTGGCCGATGAACCAGCGTTCCAGGCCCCGCGCGGTGGTTTCGAGATGAAACTGCAACCCCAGGGCGCGTTGCCCCCAGGCAAAAGCCTGATGCGGGTATATCTCGGTCGAGGCCAGCAACACGGCGTCCGCCGGCAAATCGAACGTGTCACCGTGCCAGTGCAGCACCGGCGTTCCATCGGCCAGCGCCGCCAGCGGGCTGGCGTGGCCGGCATCGGTCAGCGTCAACGGCCCCCAGCCGATCTCCTTGCGTCCACCCGGATAGACTTTTCCTCCCAATGCCTGGGCCAGCAACTGACAGCCCAAACAGATGCCCAACACCGGCTGACCCGCGTCCAGCCGAACCCGCAACAAGGCCAACTCATCAAGAATGAACGGATACGCCTCGTCCTCGTAGACACCGATGGGACCGCCCAGCACCACCAACAGATCGTCGGCCAACGGATCCATCTTCGTCAGATCGTCATAGCCGGCCTCGGCGTAACGGATGGCGTAACCACGTTCGGTCAGCACCGGCGCGAAACTGCCAAGATCCTCAAACGCAACGTGACGAAGGGCGAGAACGGTTTTCATGCCAGCGGACTCCATGGAAGGATAGGGAAAAGTTGAGATTTCATCCTAATCGGGGCTCGCGCGCCAGCGTTGCTGGCGTTGGTGTGAAGCGCAAGGTTCCTTTCAGCAGACACCGTTCAAGGTGATAAGCCATCGAGCAACAAGGGGCTACCTTGTTTCCAGAGGCAGAAATTTATTTTCAAATAAATTCAAATTCGAATATATTCAATTTTGAATTTATAATTAATCCGCCTATTGGGTTACATGGCCATACGATTGGGTAACAAGGCGGAAGGCGCCGATTTCTTCGACCGAGTCACGGAGCAAGAGGATTTCTGGCGCTATCTGGAAGGGAACCACATCGTTTTGAGCGGCCCGCGCCGGCTGGGGAAAACCTCTCTGTTGCAACGCCTTGCGGATGAGGCCGAGGATCACGGACTGATGGCCCGACTGGTGGATGTGGAAGGCATCGACAGCGCCCAGGCATTCGTCGGCGCCTTGGAGCGCGCTTTCCCAGATGAAAGCATCGGAGGATATTTGAAAGCAGCGGGCGAGAAAGCCTCCGACTGGCTGGCACGAATCCGCAAGATAGGACCAAGCGGAGTGGAACTGGAAACGCAAGCTATGCCCGATCGTCCCTGGACAGTCGGCGCGCGGAAATTGCAGCAACGCTTGTCGGAAGCGCCGTTGTTGATCCTGATCGATGAATTTTCGGTTTTCTTGGGAAAGCTGATCGCGCGTGATCGGGATGAAGCGGAAAATCTGCTCGGCTGGCTGCGTCCTTGGCGCCTCTCTTCCGGGGTGGCGTGCCGCTTCGTCTTTACCGGCTCCATCGGCCTGAATTACCTACTCGAACAGCACAAGTTCAGCACTCGCTTTAACGACTGTCACGACTTCCGCCTTGGCCCATTCAAGCAAAAAGCCGCGCTCGCTATGCTGGCCGAAGTTTCGCGCCGGGAAGGCTGGCAAGCCGACGACGATGCCGCCCTTGCCCATCTGTGCCAGCGTACGGGCTGGCTGTCGCCCTTTTATCTCAACCTGCTGCTGGCCTCCAGCATGGAAGCCGCCCGCGACCGCCAGGAGGAATTGGGTTCGGCGGCACAGGTGTTGATCCAAGCCGACGTGGATGACGGCTACGACCGCTTGCTGGCTAGTCGGTCGCGCTTCGTTCACTGGTATCAGCGTCTGGAGCGAGACTTGGCCGAAGCCGACTTCTCCTTTGCTTCGGCGATCCTGGGATCGCTGGCGAAATCGGACGGGGGATTGACGCGCAAGCAGCTTCTCGCCCGCTTGCAGCGCCGTGAGCCCGATCCCGATCAACGTGCCGCCACGTTGAGCCGCTTGCTGCTCAAGTTGGAAGAAGACGGTTATATCGACAGCACGGGCGAGCGTATCCAGTTTCTTTCTTTCCTGTTGCGCGATTACTGGAGGCGCAACCATGCCTGACCCGGATCGCGGCCCGCTGCAAGGCAGCGTGAAATACAACCCGCACCTGTGGGGCGACGATGAGTTGCGCTCGATTTTTGTCGCGCGCAACCGCGAACTGGCCGAACTGCTCAACCGCTTGCGGCAAACCCCGGCGGGTACAGTACCCCAGCATGTGCTGGTCGTCGGTCAGCGGGGCATGGGCAAAACCACCTTGCTGCGCCGGCTGGCCTTAGGGGTGCGGGACGACCCTGAACTTTCGCGCCAGTGGATCGCCCTCACCTTCCCCGAGGAGCAATTCACCGTTTCCAACTTAGCCGATTTATGGAGCAACGTCCTCGATGCCCTGACTGATGCACTGGAAAACGAAAGCACGGCACAAGCGGAGCTTGAGTATCTGGACGGCGAAATCCACCGCATTGAGGCGCTGCCGCTTCCAGAAAGAGAAGACGCCACTATTAGCATGCTCGATGATTGGATCGACCAGCACCAGCGGCGCATTCTGCTGCTCATCGACAGCACCGACCTGTTGTTCGACAGCTTGGGCGGGTCGGAGGACGGCAAACGCGGCCAGAAAGCCGGCGACACATCATTGTGGCGTCTGCGTAAGACCCTCGCCCATCACAGCGGCTTCTTTTGGTTGGGAACGAGTTACCAAGCCCTGGAATCTAGCCTCCTATACAGTGATGCTTTTCGCGACTTTTTTGAGTTAGTCGAACTACGCCCCTTGAGCGTGGACGACATGCGCCAAGCCATGCTGGCTCTCGCGCGCACCTTTGGCGCGGGCCAGGAAAAACCCGGCGAAGTCGCAGCTCAGGTAATGGCCCGCATTCTCGACGCCAAACCGGAGCGTCTGAAGGCTCTGCGCAACCTGACCGGCGGCAACCCCCGCACCACGGTCATGCTTTACGAGTTATTCGCCACCGACCGGCAAGAAAATCTGCATGCCGACATCAAGCTGCTACTGGATTTGATGACGCCACTCTATAAAGCACGCATGGAAAATCTGGCCGCCCAGCCGCGCAAGCTGCTTGCTCATGTGATGGAGCATTGGGCACCAATCGATGCCGCTAAATTAGCGGCAGCTTCCAGCATTCTTGCCTCCACTGTAAGTGGACAACTCACCCGTTTGGAAGCGGAAGGTTTGATCGAAAAAGTCAGGCTGACGGGTCGTCGCCGCGCGGGCTATCAGGTCGCCGAGCGTTTTTTCAATATCTGGTATTTGACGCGCTACACCTCACGCCGTGTCCGGCAAAGCCTCATGTGGCTGATCGAATTCATGCGGCTGTGGTACAGCAGCGATGAGTTACGATCCCTCGCTAGCAAGCGGGCAAATGCCCATATCCAAGGTCGATTTTGCGATGCTGACCAGCTTGAACATTCGCGCGCCATCGCCGCCGCCTTGGGCGATGACTTACTGGAAAAGTATCGCTTGGAATTAAGCGTATTTTCGGTCGCCAAGGAAGAGGCTCTCCGGTTACACCGTCCTATCCCGGAAATTTTTCCTAATCTCTTTGATCTGGATGGCGCTGATAAATTTTTCAGTACCAGACCCAACCCATGGAACGACCTAGGTCTCTTGCTTCAATATGATTTGGATTACCCGAATGAAGCTGAAGTGGCCTACCGAAAAGCCATCGCCCTCGACCCCAAGGCCGCACTGCCCTGGAGCAACCTCGGCCTCTTGCTGGCAAGGCATCTGGGCCGCGACGACGAAGCCGAAGCCGCCTACCGTCAAGCCATCGCCCTCGACCCCAAGGATGCCCTGCCCTGGAATAACCTTGGCGACCTACTGCAACATCGTCCGGGCCGCTACGACGAGGCCGAGGCCGTTTATCAACATGCGCGGCAACTTGACCCAAATCATCCTTATCCCGCTGCCAACCACGCCCGTCTGCTGGCCCGCATGGACAAACGTGTAGAAGCCAGCGCAGCGTTCCGTCAAGCCGCCGACTTAGCAGCGTCTTTAGCCAAACCGGAAGAAAGCGCCGATTATTGGGATATTCTCCTGCAAGCCCATCTTTGGCTCGGCAACCACGACTCCGCCAGCCAAGCACTGGAATCCCTCGCGGATCGCGCCAGCGGTGGCGATGCGTTGGCACTTTTCAGGGTGCGCGAGCAAGCCCGCGAATGTCACGGCATCGGCATGGGGCCTGCTTTAGCCGAACTGATGGAGCAATCTCCACACGCCAGTTTCCTGAAACCCATCGCCCTGGCCCTGCGTGCCGCCGCGGGCGAGGCGGAAGCCCTGGACGGTATCCCACCGGAACTGCGCACCATGGCCGAAGAGGTGATGCGCGACATCCTCGCGCAGGATCGCAAGGCGGTTGGAGGTTGATTTAGCTTCATCCTGGCAGGGGATCAACCGAGCATGAATGTCCATCCCCACCGCCACCATGATGGGGAGCGTGAGAATTCGCTCGCGCAGCCCCAAGCGATGTAGTGATCGACCAACTGCAAGGTGGCCGGGTGAACGATCTCGGTCAACCATGCGACGATCCGATCGTCGGATGGTGCGCTGGGCGGGCTCGGGCGGTCCCGTTGGACCGCCCGGGTATGGCGCACCGCACTCGGTTTCTTGGTGGGCGCCGTTGGCATAAGGGTCGTCATCGCTAACGGAGACAAATGGTCGACTTACCATGCCGGGTCCCCTTTGGGAGTTTGACAAGCCTCGAAAATTCTTAACTCGTAACCGATGGCCTTAGTCTCTTAATCTCGCGTTCACCGCTACTTCACCAGCCACCTGACGCTGGAACAGCCGCCGTCCATTGCCCACCCCAGGACCGTTGGCCACCGTTCCCGGTCGCGCCCGATCGGCGCCATGGTTCGGCTACACCTCTCCCGGCGCCTTGCCACTTCTCTCCACTAACCTCCGTCATCCATGCCGTCTCCGCCATGGTTTTGGTCTCCGGCCTTACGTCTCGCTAAACAGTTTGAATAGGTATTGTATAAATATTTGCGTTTTGTAAATGCAATGTCTAATATTATTGTACCAACTACCCGCAGCCGGAGGGCGGACCCATGCTGGAATCCATGGATCGCTTCAAGACCACGTTCAACCAGTTGAACAAGGACACCCTGCATCTGCTGGAGGACATCTACACGCCGGACGTGCGATTCCGCGATCCGGTGCATGCACTGAATGGTCTGCCAGCGCTGCGGGACTACTACGGCCGGTTGTACCAGGGGGTGTTGTCCTGCCGCTTCGAGTTCGAGGACGAGGTCATCGCCGAGCGACAGGGAATGCTGGCCTGGATCATGCGCTTCCAGCACGCCCGCTTCCGGCGCGGCGAGACGCTGGCACTGCACGGCGTCAGCCACCTGAAATTTCGCGACGATGGCAAGGTGTTCCAGCATCACGACTATTTCGACATGGGCGCGTTCATCTACGAGCGAGTTCCCGTGCTGGGCGGCGCCATCCGCGCCATCAAGAGTCGCCTGTAACAGGAGAGAAGGACATGAAAATCGCCATCATCGGAACCGGGATCAGCGGCCTCACCGCCGCCTGGCGACTCTGCCGGACGCACGATCTGACGCTGTTCGAGGCCAACGACTACGTCGGCGGCCACACCCACACGGTGGAAGTGGAGGCTGGGGGACAACGCCATGCGGTGGACACCGGCTTCATCGTCTTCAACGACTGGACCTATCCCAACTTCATCGCCCTGCTGGAGCAACTCGGTGTCGCCTCGCAACCGACGACGATGAGTTTCAGCGTCCGTTGCGAGCGCACCGGGCTGGAGTACAACGGCGAAAGTCTCAACACCCTGTTCGCCCAGCGCCGCAACCTGTTCCGGCCCTCGTTCCACCGGATGATCCGCGACATCCTGCGTTTCAACCGCGAGGCGCCGGCGCTGCTGGACAGCCATCGTGATCTCAGCCTGGACGCCTGGCTGCGGGAAGGCCATTACAGCCAGGAGTTCACCGACCAGTACATCCTGCCGATGGCGGCGGCGATCTGGTCGGCGGAACCGGGGATCGTGGGAGAGATGCCGGCGCGGTTCTTCGTGCGCTTTTTCAGGAACCACGGCCTGCTCAGCGTCAACGACCGGCCTCAGTGGCGGGTGATTCGGGGCGGTTCGCGCACTTACGTCGAGGCGCTGACCGCGCCGTTCCGCGACCGCATCCGGTTGAATTGCCCAGTGGAATGGGTGCGTCGCCATCCGACCCACGTCCAGGTGAAGCCCTGGGGCGGTCCGGTGGAACGGTTCGACGAGGTGATCATCGCCACGCACAGCGACCAGGCGTTACGATTGCTGGCCGATCCCGCCACCCGGGAGTGGGAAATCCTCGGCGCGATTCCCTACCAGGAAAACGAGGTGGTGCTGCATACCGACACCCACCTGTTGCCGCGCCGAAAGCGGGCGTGGGCGGCCTGGAATTACCATCTGCCAGCGCAACCCCGAGAGCGCGTGGCGGTCACTTACAACATGAATATTCTACAAGGGTTGGACACGTCAGCAACATTGTGCGTCACGCTCAACCGCGGCGAGGCCATCGACCCAGCACACGTCCTGTATCGGACCACCTATCACCACCCGGTATTCACCGAGGCCGGCGTCCGGGCGCAGACCCGCCGCGACGAGATCAGCGGCGTCAACCGGACCTGGTACTGCGGCGCCTACTGGCGCTACGGCTTCCACGAAGACGGCGTGAACAGCGGGCTGGCGGTGGCGCGCGGCCTGCTCGAACCAGGGCGGCTGGCGGCATGAACAGTTGCCTCTATGTCGGCCACGTTCGCCATCGGCGCTTTTTCCCGCGTCGCCACGAGTTTCGCTACGGTTTGTTCATGGTTTATCTCGATCTGGCGGAACTCGACACGGTTTTCAACCACCGCTGGCTGTGGTCCACCCGCCGGCCGGCGCTGGCCTGGTTTCGCCGCGCGGATCACTTCGGCGATCCCGACATGCCGCTGGACACCTGCGTGCGCGACCTGGCGGAACGGGAAACGGGCCGTCGCCCCCTCGGCCCGATCCGCCTGCTGACGCATCTGCGCTACTTCGGTTATTGCATCAACCCGATCAGCATCTACTACTGCTTCGCCCCCGACGGCGAACAAGTGGATACACTGGTCGCCGAAGTCACCAACACGCCCTGGGGCGAAAAGATTGGCTACGTCCTCGACGTGGCCGGCCAAACTGACGGCAACCAGCGCGCCGAATTCTCCAAGGCCATGCATGTGTCGCCGTTCATGCCCATGGATCTGCGTTATGGCTGGCGCTCCACGCCACCGGGTCCGCATCTGGCCGTGCATCTCGATGTCCTCAAGGGGCCGATACGGATGCTGGATGCCACCCTCGGTCTGCGCCGCCAGCCGCTCGACGGTCGCGCCATGGCCGGGGCGCTGGCCCGTTTTCCGTTCATGACCTTGAAGGTCGTCGCCGCCATTTATTGGGAAGCGCTGCGCCTGCTCTGGAAACGCATTCCACTTTTCCCTCATCCCTCGACATCCGGCAAACCCATGGAGAGTTAAGTCATGCACCCAGAATCGGTGATGTCGTCCCCCCTGGACTTGTCCGCGAACGCCACGCGGCTACCGTGGCGCGAACGCGGGTTGCGTAGCGCCGTGTTCAAGCGGCTGGCCCGGCTGGAGCACGGTTGCGTCACGGTGGCCGACGCTGACGGCGTTCATGAATTTGGCCGCGCCAGCGCCGACTACCCGCTGCGCGCCACCGTCACCATCCACGACCCTGACGCCTACCGCCTGCTGGCTTTGCGCGGCAGTATCGGCGTGGGCGAGGGCTACATGGCGGGCGCGTGGTCCTGCGACGATCTGCCGACGCTGGTGCGCATCTTCGTGCTGAACCAGGACGCACTGCGGGGGCTGGAACACGGTCTGACCCGGCTGATGATGCCGCTGTTCCGGTTGCTGAACCGGGGGCGCGACAACACCCGGCGGGGCAGCCGCGCCAACATCGCCGCCCATTACGATCTCGGCAACGAGTTTTACCGCCTGTTCCTGGACGAGACGCTGATGTACTCGGCGGCCGTCTTTCCGACCCCGGATGCCGGGTTGCGGGAGGCGTCCGTCGCCAAGATGGATCGCATCTGCCGCAAGCTGGAACTGAACCCGAACGATCACCTGCTGGAAATCGGTTCCGGCTGGGGCGGTTTCGCCCTGCACGCCGCACAACGCTATGGCTGCCGCGTCACCACCACCACCATTTCCCAGGAGCAGTACCGACTGACCCGCGAGCGGGTGCGGAAAGCGGGGCTGGAGGACCGGGTGACGGTGCTATGTCGGGATTATCGCGACTTGCGCGGCGCCTTCGACAAGCTGGTGTCCATCGAGATGATCGAAGCGGTGGGCGAGCGTCATTTGAAGACCTACTTCCGTGCCTGCGCCCAACTGCTCAAGCCGCACGGCATGATGTTGTTGCAGGCCATCACCGTCGCCGATCAGAAATACGAGCAGTATCGGAACGAAGTGGATTTCATCCGCCACTACATTTTCCCCGGCGGCTTCCTGCCCTCGCTGACCGCGATGGCTGAAATTCTGGCCCGCGCCACCGACCTGCGCATCTTTCATCTGGAGGACATCGGCGCGCATTACGCCACCACCCTGCGCCACTGGCGGGAACGATTCCTGGCCAATGTGGATCGAGCGCGGGCGCTCGGCTTTCCCGACAGCTTCATTCGGATGTGGGAATACTACCTGTGCTACTGCGAGGGCGGTTTCCGGGAACGGGCGATTGGAACCGTGCAACTGTTGTTGACCAAGCCGCTGTGCCGGCGCGAGCCGTTGACGCCAGCGCTGATTTGAAAAACCACCCTCACCCCAGCCTCTCTCCCAGAGGAAGAGGGGTTCAGGAGTCGCCATGCTGCGCAACCTCATCGCTTTCCAAATCGGCTGGTTCGCCTGCGTGCTGGGCGGGGCGCGGGGTTGGCCGTGGCTGGGCGTGCTGGTTACCGCCACCGCCATCATTCTCCATCTTTACCAGGCGGCACGGCCACGGACGGAAGCGATGCTGATCGGACTGAGCGGCCTGCTGGGATTCATCGCCGATTCGCTGCTGACCGGGATGGGCCTGCTGCGCTTCCCGTCCGGCCAGTTCCACACCGATCTGGCTCCGTACTGGATGGTGGCGATGTGGATGCTGTTCGCCACGACGTTCAACGTCGCGCTGGACTGGTTGAAACCGCGCCTGGGGCTGGCGGCGCTGCTGGGAATGATCGCCGGACCGCTGGCCTACTACGGCGGGGCGCAACTGGGCGGGGTATCGTTCGAGAACCCAGCGGCGAGCCTGCTGGCGGTGGCCGGGGTGTGGACGCTGGCCATGCCGCTGCTGCTGGTCATCGCCAATCGCTGGAACGGGATGGCAGAAACAATTCCGACCAGTGGCGAACCTGACACGTCCGACACAGCAGATAAGCCAGGGTGACCACGTTACCGAGCAGGAACAGGGCGATGATCCAGGCCGCCGCTCGCCACGGACTGGGCTCCACCAGGGCCAGCCAGACGGCGACGAACAGCAGCCCCACGCCAAGATCCAGCAGCGTGACCACACCCCACGGATCGGCCACGACATGGCGCAACCCGGCCAGCACGGAGCTTTGGCCGCTGGCGATCAGGATGGCGGCCACGAGCAAGCCGAGCAGGATTCCGCAGACGATGACGACGATACGCAGCATGAAGGTTCCCAAGACGATGAATGGAGCTTTCCAACAAGACCACGCCGAGGGCGGGAAGTGCGTTCGCTTCCCGGTCAGCCCATGACCGGCTTTGAGTTCTTCCTGGCCGGCTGGGCGGTCGCGGCGCTGTTGATGCTGATGGCCTGGATGGTGCAATGGCGCACTGAAGATGCTGGCGTGGTGGATTTCGCGTGGGCGGCGGGATTGGGAGTGCTGGCGCTGGGTTACGCCCTGCTGGCCGATGGCGACCCGACGCGGCGGCTGGTCGTGGTGCTCATGGCCGGCGGCTGGTCGTTTCGGCTGGCCGCCTACATTCTGTTCAATCGGGTGATCGGCAAGCCGGAGGATGGTCGCTACCAGCGGTTGCGCGCCCACTGGCGGGAACACACCCAACTCAAGTTTTTCGGCTTCTTCCAGGCGCAGGCGCTGCTGACCGCCGTGTTCGCCGTACCGTTCCTGGTGGTTGCGCTGACTCCGGAGCGGCCGCCGCCGCCGGCGCTCGTCGCCGCCCTGCTGATCTGGTTGCTGGCGGTGGGGGGCGAGGCGCTGGCCGACCGGCAACTGGCGGCCTGGCGAACTGATCCAGCGAATCGGGGCCGCACCTGTCGGGCGGGACTGTGGCGCTATTCCCGTCATCCCAACTATTTCTGCGAGTGGCTGCACTGGTGGAGCTATCCGCTGCTGGCCTGGGGTTCGTCGGACTGGTGGCTGACCCTGCCAGGTCCGGTGTTGATGTTGTACACCTTGCTGAAAATCACTGGTATTCCCTACGCCGAACAGCAGGCGCTGGCCAGCCGTGGCGACGATTACCGCGCCTATCAGCGCACGACGAGCGCGTTTGTACCCTGGTTTCCCAAAAAGGAGGTTTCCTGATGCTCAACACCGCCATTGATCTTATGGAACGGGGCTACGTCCCGGACTGGCTGACCCGGTTCGGCATCCGCCGCCTACTGGCCGAGCGCTTGCGCGCCGAGGCGACCGGCGACGACCGGGCGCACGAAGCGGCGCTGGCGCGGCTGGAGGCGGAGTTGCGCGCTAGCCCGATCGCCTTGCACACCGGCACTGCCAACGAGCAGCATTACGAAGTGCCGGCGGGGTTTTTCCAAAAGGTGCTGGGGCCACGGCTGAAATACAGCGCGTGCTGGTGGCCGGACCAAGTCCGCGACCTGAAAATCGCCGAGGCGGCCATGCTGGCTTTGAGCTGCGAGCGTGCCGAACTCGGTTTCGGCCAGGATATTCTGGAACTGGGCTGCGGCTGGGGTTCGCTGACGCTGTGGATGGCGGAGCTTTACCCGGATTCGCGGATCGTGGCGGTGTCCAACTCCCGCTCCCAGCGCGCGTTCATCCAGGCGCGCTGCCGGGAACGCGGCTTCGCCAACGTCCAGGTCATCACCGCCGACATGAACGATTTTTCCATCGACCGCCGTTTCGACCGGGTGGTGTCGGTGGAAATGTTCGAGCACATGCGCAACTATCAGGCATTGATGGGGCGGATTCACGCTTGGCTCAAGCCCGGCGGCAAATTGTTCGTCCACATCTTCACCCATCGTCAACTGGCTTATCCGTTCGAAACCGAGGGCGACGACGACTGGATGGGGCGCTATTTTTTCACCGGAGGTTTAATGCCCTCGCGCGATCTGTTGCCGCGCTTTCGGGGCGATCTGAAGCTGGAGGAGCAATGGCATTTCGACGGCCGCCATTACCAGCGCACCCTGGAAGCTTGGCGGATCAATCAGGACCAGCATCGGAACGAGATCATGGCGCTGTTCCGAGAGACCTACGGCCCCGACCAGGCGGAACGCTGGTTTCAGCGTTGGCGGGTGTTTTTCATGGCCTGCGCCGAACTGTTCGGTTATCGGGGCGGCGAGGAGTGGGGCGTATCGCATTACCGCTTCGGCAAGCGGGCCGAAGCGACGGTGTAGTCACAGCTTGAGAGGCGTTTTTAGACAGCCTCTAGAGCATCGGCGCCCGGCCGGGGCGGGGCGTGTCGGCGCGGATACAGGAACAGTTCGGCGTAGAACCGTCCATAAAATGCTTCGTCGGGCTGGGCCTGGGCTTCGAGAACCACCAGCGGCGGGGCGGCCGGCGGGCGGCATCAGCAAGCCGTCCAGCCGGAATGCGGTCCGTTTCACCTCCTCGGCCCGGAATGCGTAGCCGGCGCGGCGGGCGGGCGAAATCCCGGCCAACCGCAAGGCCAGTTCC
>CALGOO010000019.1 GCA_937960715.1 uncultured Candidatus Competibacteraceae bacterium | reverse complement strand
TAGCCGCCGGTGCTGCTGTAAATCTGCGAGTTGATGCCGACCACCTCGCCGCGCAGATTGAACAGCGGACCGCCGGAACTGCCGGGGTTGACCGCGACATCGCTCTGGATGAACGGCACGTAGGCGC
This sequence comes from uncultured Candidatus Competibacteraceae bacterium, assembly GCA_937960715.1. Classification (GTDB taxonomy): domain Bacteria; phylum Pseudomonadota; class Gammaproteobacteria; order Competibacterales; family Competibacteraceae; genus Contendibacter. The sequence continues at coordinate 1,680 of CALGOO010000019.1, read as the reverse complement.
CGGTGGGCAAATTGCGGCCCACCGCGCTGACGATGCCCTGGGTGGCGGTATGCTCCAGCCCGAACGGCGAGCCGATGGCCAGCACCCATTCGCCCACCTCCAGCGCGTCGGAATCACCGATCTTGACCGCCGGCAGGTTCTCGCCCTCGATCTTGAGCAACGCCACGTCGGTCAGTTCGTCCACGCCGATCACCTTGGCGGGCCGCTCCCGCTGGTCGCTGAGCCGGACGATGATCTTGTCGGCGTCCCGAGCGACATGGGCGTTGGTCAGGATATAGCCGTCCGCGGAAAGGATGAAGCCCGATCCCAGGGAATTGGCCTGGCGTTCGCCGGGCAATTCCGGGCGCTCCTGGAAAAAGCGCTTGAAAAATTCCAGATAGGGATTTTCGGCGCCCGGCAGCTCCGGCAGGGCGGGAGTACGAGTCGTGCTCTTGCGGCTGGGCGTCTGAGTGGTGCTGATGTTGACGACGGCCGGCTCGTTTTGCCTGACCAGCTTGCGAAAATCCGGCAGCGGTTGTGGAGGATCGGCGGGGCGCGCCGGCGCGGCGGTCAGCCAGCACAGCGGCAGCAACAGCATGACCAGTTGGCATGGGAAGCGACTAGGGAAGCTCATGAAGACAGTGATCTCCTGAAACACAGGGGGTCGGGATGTCGATGCGGTCGCCCCGTGGACGGAGCGATCATCGTCAGCGAGGATCGGCAAGGAGAGACAGGGCCGGCCAATCGAAAATCCGGTTTGAAGACCCGACGCCGGCGCAACGCGCGCAGTATAAAATACATTGCCAAGACTCGGATAAAACGAGCGAGTGGCGCCACCCGACGCTCCAGCCGCCAGTCATGGAGGCCGGATTGGACAGCGCCATTGAACGGGAATGCATGGCGCGTAAACCCACAATAACCGATCAGTGAGGTAAGGCAATGGAACAGATTTCGCAACCGGCTATGACCGATCACGATAAGGCCGCCCAATATCTTCGAGATCTGGCGAGCAAACTGGTGGAATTGGATGGATCGGACCTGTTCATCACCGCCGGCAGTCCGCCGGCGTTCAAGGTCAACCAGGAAGTCCGCCGGGTCGGCGATCAGAAACTGCTGCCCCACCAGACGGAGCTTCTGGTGCGCTCCATCATGAACGACCGCCAGACGCGCGAATTCGACCGATCCCATGAATTCAACTTTTCCCTGCATTTCCCCGATCTCGCCCGCTTTCGGGTCAGCGCCTTCACCCAGCGCGGCAGCGCCGGCATGGTCCTGCGGCTGATCAAGCAGCGGATTCCAACCATCGAGGAACTCAACCTGCCGCTGAGCCTCAAGGACATCGTCATGCACAAGCGCGGCCTGGTGATCTTCCTGGGCGGCACCGGCTGCGGCAAGACGACCTCCCTGGCGGCGATGCTGGATTACCGTAACAGTCGGTGCCGAGAACACATCATCACCATCGAGGATCCCATCGAATTCTTTCACGCCCACAAGGAATCGCTGGTGGATCAGCGCGAGGTCGGCGTGGATACCGAATCCTACGAGTTGGCGCTGAAAAATACGCTGCGACAGGCGCCCAACGTGATCATGATCGGCGAGGTGCGGGATCGGGAAACCATGCAATACGCGATCAATTTCGCCGAGACCGGCCATTTGTGCCTGACCACCCTGCATGCCAACAATACCGATCAGGCGTTCGAC
>CALGOO010000018.1 GCA_937960715.1 uncultured Candidatus Competibacteraceae bacterium | reverse complement strand
AACTGCGGGAAACGACCATGGACCCCGCCACCCGCCGGCTGGTGCAACTGACGCTCGATGCCGGCGACGATACCCTGGCGCTGATGGATCTGTTGCTGGCGAAGAAGCGGGCGGGAGATCGCAAGAACTGGCTGGAGGAGAAGGGCAATCTGGCGGAGGTGTAGCTCCGGTCTGTCCTTGGCGGTCGGGGAAACCATGGAAAGTAAGGAATCGGTGAAAGGGATGATGACGACCGCAACCGTATTTTACGCGCCGTGCCTTGCCCATCCTGAATTCAGCATCTAAGTTTATAAATGCCGTCCCCGTGGCGGCGTGATCCAACCCGAAACGATAACCTCCGAAGGAGATATGAGGATGAAGAAGCAGTTGCTGATGGGCGTGGCCGGGCTGTGCGCGATGGGATTGTACGCTGGTGCTTGGGCGGCCGAGGCCGCGACGGCCGACGAAGTGGTCGCCAAGGTCAAGGAAGCCGCCGCCGCCGTCAAGGCGAGCAGCGCCGACGTCGTTCTGTCGGAATTCGACAAGAAGGACGGCAAGTGGGCCTGGAAGGATACCTATGTGTTCGTGCTCGACTGCACCGCCGGCACCATGAAGGCTCATCCGAGCGAGAAGGTCAAGGGCATGAAGTTGGCCGATCTCAAGGACAAGGCCACCGGCCAGGAATTCGGCACCGCCCTGTGCAATGCCGCCAAGAGCGCCAAGGGTGGTTGGGTCGAGTACATGTGGACCAAGCCCGGCGCCGAAGGCAATCATCGCAAGGTTGCTTATGTGCTGTCCGCCGGCAATTACCAGGTGGCCGCTGGCGTCTACGACGACAAGCTGACCGCCAAAGACCTGGAAGCCAAGAGCGCGAAGTAAGCCCGCCGATTCCACCGCGCTTCGCCCCCGCTTCTGGCCTTCCCGCCAGCAGCGAAGCGCGGTGGGTTCCGATTTTTGCTTGGGGAATGGTCGTTGTGGAGCAGCAGATGAGGGGAAACAGCCGGATTGGCCGGTTGACTGGGGGCGGATCGCGCTGGTTTTTTTTCCTGTTGCTCATCGTCGTTTTGTTGCCCATTGGTCCCGCCCTGGCCCAGGACGCGGGTCAGGTGGTGAGCGTCCTGGGCGGCGCGGAGGTTTGGCGCGACGGTCGCTGGCAGGCGCTTGATGTCGGCGCGATACTGGCGCCCGGCGAAGTGATCCGGACCGGCGAGGGTGGCCGGCTGGCGATCCTGTTGGCCAACGGCGTCCAACTCAAGCTCAACGCCAACAGCCAACTGGAACTCAAGCAGGTCAATCCGCCGACGGAAGGGTTTGCGCCCGCCGCCGCTCAGGTAGTGCGAAATATTTTGCGCGTGCTGAACGGCGAAATCTGGGTCCGCAACGGCGGCGAGCCGCTGGAAATTCAGACCGTGCCGGCCACCGCCACCATTCGCGGCACCGAATTCAACCTGGCGGTCGATCCGGGCGACGCGGCGCGACTGGCCGTCCTCAATGGCCTGGTTGAATTCGCCAACTCCCAGGGCAGCGTGCTGGTGGCGGCCAACGAACAGGCCAGCGTCAAGCTTGGCGAGGCGCCGCGCAAGACGGTGTTGCTCAATCCGCTCGATGCGGTGCAATGGTCGCTGTACTACCCGGACCCGGTCGGTGGTCCGGCGGAACGGGCGCGGGACCCCCAATCCCCCCGCTACTGGACTCAGGCCGCCCAGGCCGAGCTATTGCGGGGGCAAGTGCCGGAAGCCCAGCGGGCGCTGGACCGGGCGCTCGCGCTCGATCCCAACGATGCGGCGGCCTACAGCCTGCGTTCCAACATCGCGTTGGTGCAAAACCGCAAGGCGGAGGCGCGGGCGGACGCCGAGCGGGCGGTGGCGGTCGATCCGAATTCGTCGGTGGGATATCTCAGCCTGAGCCTGGTCCGACAGGCCGAGTTCGATCTGGACGGCGCGCTAGCCGCCGCCCGGCAGGCGGTCAAGCACGATCCGAACAATGTCCGGGCGCTGGTTCAGGAAAGCAGCCTGCTGTTCGGCATGGGACGGATGAAAGAGGCGGTGAAGGTGGCGGAGCAGGCGCGGCAACGGGCGCCGGACGACGCCATGGTCAACACGATCTGGGGCTTTCTGCAACTGGCGCGTTTCCGGATCGACGACGCCCGCGACGCGTTCCAGGCCGCCATCGGCCAGGATTCCACCCTGGGCCTGCCGCATCTCGGTTTGAGCTTGGTGTTGTTCCGGCGCAATCAGACCGACGCGGCGGTGGCCGAGATGCGCCAGGCGACGCTGCTGGAGCCGATGGTGTCGCTGTACAACAGCTATCTCGGCAAGGCGTTTTACGAGGTCAAGGACGACCGGCGGGCGGAAAAATATCTCGACGCGGCCAAGCAACTCGACCCCCACGATCCCACGCCCTGGTTTTACAACGCCATCCGCTTGCAGAGCATCAACCGCCCCATCGAGGCGGTACAGGAATTGCGAAAATCCGTCGAACTCAACGACGACCGGGGCGTGTACCGTTCGCGGTTGCTGCTGGATGAAGACCTGGCCGCCAGGGCTGCGACCTTGGGACGCATCTACAACGAAGTGGGCTTTACCGAACTCGGTCTGCAACAAGGCTGGCAGTCGGTCACCCGCGATCCGACCAATTACTCGGCCCATCGGCTGCTGGCGGATTCCTACGCGGCGTTTCCTAATGTGGAGGCGGCGCGAGCGAGCGAGTTGCTGCAAGCGCAGTTGTTGCAACCGGTCAACATCACCCCGGTTTCGCCACGAATGGCGGAAACCAAGCTGTTGATTCCCAGCGGCGGGCCGATTACTCCTTCTTTGTACGAGTTCAATCCGCTGTTCGTGCAGAATCAGCCCACGCTGTTTTTCTCGGGGCTGGGCGGCAGTCAGGATACGTGGGGCGATGAATTGATCGTGTCCGGCTTGGGGGATCGGTTTTCCTACAGCCTTGGCCAGCTTCACTATCAGAGCAACGGTTATCGGGACAATAACGACTTGAAGAACGATCTCTATAATCTGTTCGCGCAGGTTGCCGTTACCCCGGACTTCAATCTTCAGGCGGAATATCGACATCGGGAAACGACCACTGGCGATTTGGCTTCCCGCTTCGACGGCACGTTCCGTCGGTTTGAGCGCAGGGAGATCGATCAGGACACCGCCCGCGTGGGAGCGCGTTATGCGCTGTCGCCCCAAACCAATATCATCGCTTCCGTTATTTATACGGATCGGAATGAAATTACCAGTTATCCCAATCTCAATTTGAATCTTGGAATCAAGAATCAAGGCTATCAAGCAGAAGCCCAATTATTGCACAAGGGCAGTGATTTTAATTTGATAACAGGTCTCGGCGCCTATTCACTTGATATTGATTCCATCAGTTTTGAATCGTCGGATCGAGTCGAACGGGAAATCTTCTACGGTTACGCCAATATAAAGTGGCCTGAAAATTTAATCTGGACTGTGGGTTTGAGTTATCAATCCGACGAGAATCCAACATTAGATCTCAATGAACTGAATCCAAAACTTGGAGTTCAATGGGCAATTAACGATCATCTTTCCTTGCGAGCCGCCGCGTTTCAGGTGGTCAGACGATCCGCCTATGCCATCGAGCAAACGATTGAACCGACACAAGTTGCCGGGTTCAATCAGTTTTTTGATGATTTTATCATGACGGTATCCAAGAATTATGGTCTGGGCCTCAATATTCGATTCAGCAACCAGCTTTATGGAGGTTTGGAAGCAGTCAGACGGGATATTGAAGTGCCGGTTGGCTCGCAGGGATCAGAGCCTTTTGAAATAGAGAAAGACCAGGAAGATAACTATCAAGCCTATTTGTACTGGTTGCCGAATCCACGATGGGCCGTCTCGGCAGCATGGCGTTATGAGCAGTTCAAGCTTCAAGAGGGCCAATATCTTCGACAATTGTATTTTTCAACTCCTATCGAGATGAAAACAGTCAGCATTCCCCTGGGTATTCAATGCTTTGACCCATCGGGTTTTTTTTCTGGGCTGGGTGTGACCTACGTCAATCAGGACATCCAAAATCTCGATCCACGGTCATTGATCGTATTGCCGACTCAGAGCGAGCATTTCATTTTGGTGGATGCCAGTTTGGGGTATCGCCTACCTAATCGCTGGGGGATTATCGCCCTTGAAGCTAGAAACCTGTTTGATCAAAAATTTTATTTTCAAGACTACAGTTTTCAATCAGCGGTTGATGCCGCGAATCCCCGATTTATCCCGGAACGAACTCTGTATGCCCGGTTTGTTCTGAATTTCTAGCCCGCAACCAACGGAGAAATCCCAATGAAATTGACTGGCGTTGAAGTTCCCTTTGAAAACGTGTTTAAGCTGGAGCCCAATACCTTCTTGGCGCTTATTTCGGATAGCAAGGGGGTCATCAGGTTAATGCAAGTAGACCGCGAGTTGATTCCGGAAAACGATGTTGCCTTGAAGGTGGTCGCCGCGGATGGGGCGCAGAGTGGTTGTTTTGTACGTATTGACGGTATGTTCGTATGGATGGACCCCTGCCCGTATTGAGATAGCGTCTTGCCGAAGCTCCAAACTTCGTCAATCCTGTCGGCGACGGCGATTGCCGTCGCCGCTTTTGGAATCACGCTGCTTCTTTCCAACGGGCGTAACCAGTCGAGCGCGCCCCCGCTCAGGCGACCAGGCGGAGATGAG
>CALGOO010000017.1 GCA_937960715.1 uncultured Candidatus Competibacteraceae bacterium | reverse complement strand
GCCAAGGGCGCCGGTGGCGATTAGTGGGCATTTTCCGGCATGGTTGGTCATTAATTATCGCCGCGATCTTCAATCATCAGCCGTTACCTCTCGGCCACGGTTGCCCGGAACCCTGGCCGGCCCTGCCCCTGTCCCCTGATATTTTATCATTACCAGTGCTCGAAGGTGAGACATGAGAAAACCTACACTTGTAAGCCCAACCCTCTCCCGCTGGGAGGGGGAGTGAACGGTTACCATAAACCAACTTCGCGAGGAAGAAGGGATCTGGAATTGGGGTACCTTTTCGACATCGATATCCTGATCGCCCGCGCCGACCCCGCGCATCCGTTTTATCGATGGACCCGTGCGTGGCTGACCGGGCTGGCGACGGAGACGCTTGCCACCTGTCCATTCAGGGCTGTTCAACGCTTCTCAACCAATTCATTCTATAGGCTATTTCAGACAATAGGATGGGCCGATGCTGTTGCCGACCTTTCTCGCCGCGATTCCCGATCACCGCCGTCCTCAAGGTCGGCGGTATGGCTTGGAGCACCTGCTGTCGTTCAGCATTCTGGCGATCTTGTCGGACGCCACGTCGTACTGCAAGATCCAATGGTTCATCGAGGCCAGGCTGTCGCAACTGAACGCGCTCCGCGGGTTGAACTGGAAGCGGGCGCCGGCCCACCCCGCGATCCGCTACGCCCCGCAGGGGGTGGACCCGGCCGCCGTCGAGGTCGCCTTTCGGGGTCACGCGGCGGTGCTCGACAAGCCACGCGATGGCTTGACCGGCATCGCGCTGGATGACAAAACCCTGCGCGGCCGTTTCGACCGGTTCCAGGATCAAAGAGCCCTCCAAATTTTAAGTGCTCTGACCACCTTGGGCGGCAGGATCGCTGTGGCTTTTGTGTGACAAAATAGCTTCACTTGTAGACCTGTCAAGACAGGTGACAGCCATCGTGCGGGCAGGTATGCCAAAGTATTCGGCCTGAAAGCTTATGTTATCATGCGGCATGATCAGGATCAGTTATGGGAAGGTAATCCAATGGCAATAGTCAAAACCGTGGGCCGGAGCGGGCAAATCGCTTTGGGCAAAGCGTATGCGGGCCGACAAGTGTTGGTGGAGCAATTGGATCCCGGTGTTTGGCTGATCAAGCTGGGGGAATTCATTCCCGATGACGAGCGGTGGTTGCACGCGCCGAACGTGAAGGCCGATCTCGATGAAGCCATCGCCTGGGCGGAATCGCATCCAGCAGCGGATACCGACCTTGACGAGTTGGAACGCCGGTGACCAAGAGTGCTCGCGTCGGTGAATCCGATACCGTTCGGCTTGATCTCAACAACCCCATTTTCCAACGCCAGTTTTTCGCGCTCGAAAAGGTCCAGCAACTCGGCGTGCTGGCGACGCTGCGCAAGCTTGCGGGCCTGCGCTGGCCGCAGGTGTACCAGGATCGCGGCTTAAAGTGGGAACTGATCCACTCCCGGATCGGACCAGACGGGCACCGCCTGTACAGCCTTCGGATCAGTCAGGGGGTTCGGGCCGTGGCTTACCGCGATGACGGGGAATGGCTTCGCCTGCTTTCCCTGCATCCCGATCATGATTCGGCCTATCGGTGATCCAAACCACGGGGTGTTACGTGCTGATCCGACACAGCATGGTGAACGGAGAGTAGCGCCAAACGTAGCCTCCGCCGGCGGCTCTCACAACAGCGGCGACAACAACCGGGCGGCGGCCTCGCCCAACCGCTGGCCGAACGTGGCCCGCCGGCCCTGCTTGACGTAGCGCCGGGCCAGGTTCAGATCGGCCTCGAAGCTGTGGCTCAATCGCGTGGCGAAATCAGCATCGTAAAGCACGGCCATCGCCTCGAAATTCAAGGTCAGACTGCGGTTGTCGAAATTGGCGCTGCCCACCGCCGCGATCCGTTCGTCCACCACCAGCAGCTTGGCGTGCAACATCGGCGGACCGTATTCGTGAATCGTGACGCCAGCCCGGACCAGTTCGTCGTAATAACTGCGCGCGGCGGCGGTCACCAGCCGCGAGTCGCTGCGCTGGGGCGCCAGCACCCGCACCTCCACTCCGCGCAGCGCGGCCGTGAACAAGGCTTCGGTGAGCGCCTCGTTGGGCACGAAGTAAGGCGTGGCTAGCAAAATCCGTCGCCGCGCACCGACGATGGCGGCGAAGAACAGCTTGGCGATGGCGTGGTGGTCGTTGTCGGGACCGGATTCGACGATGTGCAGCCAGGGACCGACCGGCTGTCCCGCGCAGGAGGGAAAAAATGCGGGGTCGAACGGCGCCTGATCGGTGGCGAAATACCAGTCCTCCAGAAAGATGAACTGGAGCCGGTGAATCGGTTCGCCTTCGATGCGCAGATGAGTATCGCGCCAGGCGTCCGGGCCGCGCCGTGCACCGCTGTGGTCATCGCTGACGTTGATACCGCCGGTGAAGCCAATCTGGCCATCGCAAACCACGATCTTGCGGTGAGTGCGGAAATTGACGTGGTTGGGTCGCAGCCGGCGCAGACTGAGAGGATTGAACCAGGCGGTTTCGCCGCCGGCGTCCCGCAGGGGGCGCAAAAAGCGGTCGGTGATCCGGTCGGAGCCGATAGAGTCGAGCAGCAAGCGAACCTGTATTCCGGCTCGGACTTTTTCCACCAGCAAATCACGCAACCGTGTCCCCACCCGATCCGGCTGCCACAGATAGTATTCCAGATGGACATGGTGAGTGGCGGCGGCGATGGCTGTCTCCAGCGCCGCGAAGCAATCGTCGCCGGTTTCCAACAGAGTGACGGCGGTGGCGAGCACGGGCGGACCCTGGCCAACCCGTTTCAACAACCGCGCCAGTTGCCGCTCCAGGTCGGCGCTGGGAAAGTTGGACGGAATGGGCTGGTCCTGGCGCAGGCGGTGAGTGGACTGGATCAGGCGGGCGCGGGCGCGGCCGTAACGCAGTCGGCGGCGGCGCAACCGGCGCGGCCCGAACAGCAGGTACACCAGAAACCCGAAATAGGGCATGAACAGCAACGCCAGCAACCAGGCCAGCGTCGCCGCTGGCGAGCGGCGCTCCAAAATCAGCCCGACCGCGACCAGGGCAATCCACAGCAGCCAGGCCAGCGACAGTAGAGCGGTCAGGTGTTCAACGATCAACAGTCAAGGCCGCCTAAAGCTGCTCGGAGGCGAATTCCGCCAGCCGCGAACGCTCGCCGCGCCGCAGGGTGACATGCCCGCCATGCGGCCAGTCCTTGAAACGATCCACCACGTAGGTCAGGCCGGAGGTGGTTTCGGACAGATAGGGCGTATCGATCTGGGCGATGTTGCCCAGACAGATCACCTTGGTGCCGGGACCGGCGCGGGTGATCAGGGTTTTCATCTGCTTGGCGGTCAGGTTCTGCGCCTCGTCGATGATCAGGTACTTGCTTTGAAAGGTGCGCCCGCGCATGAAATTGAGCGAGCGAATCTTGATCTTGCTGCTGAGCAGATCGGCGGTGGCGGCGCGGCCCCATTCGCCGCCTTCCTTGGGAGCAAGCACTTCCAGATTGTCCATCAGCGCGCCCATCCACGGCGTCATTTTCTCCTCCTCGGTGCCGGGCAGGAAGCCGATGTCCTCGCCGACCGGCACGGTGACCCGGGTCATGATGATTTCCCGATAACGCTTGGCGTCCAGGGTTTGTGCCAGGCCAGCGGCCAGGGCCAACAACGTCTTGCCGGTGCCGGCCGCGCCCAGCAGGGAAACGAAGTCGATCTCGGGGTCCAGCAGCAGGTTGAGGGCGAAGTTCTGTTCGCGGTTGCGCGCGGTGATGCCCCAGACCGCGTGGTTGGACGCGGCGTGGTCCCTGAGAATTTCGATCACCGCCTCGCCGTCGCGCAATTGCCGGACGATGAAAGCCGTTTGCTCGCCGTCCGGAAACAGGCCCTGATTCGGATGCCAGTGGGCCAAGTCCGGGCCGTGGACCCGGTAAAAGGTGCGCCCACTCTCCTTCCAGGAATCCAGCATCTGGCCATGGCTGTCCCAGAAATCCGCCGACAGCTCGCGGGTGCCGGCGTACAGCAGGTTGACATCGTCGAGGGTCTGATCGTTGTAGTAGTCCTCGGCGTGAATGCCCAGGATCGCGGCCTTGATCCGCAGGTTGATGTCCTTGGAGACCAGGGTGACCGGACGGCGCGGATGGTCCTGTTGCAAGGTCAGAGCCATGCTCAGGATATCGTTGTCGGGCGCGTTGCCCGGCAGGCTGGCGGGCGGGACGATCCGGTTGGGGCGGGTTTGAAAGAACAACCGCCCACTGGTCAACCCGCCGTGTGAGTTCAACGGACCAGGCAGGGGCAGGCCTCGGTCGATTTCCTCCTTACTGGCCCCCGCGATCAGGTCATCCAGAAACCGGCTGACCTGGCGAACATTGCGGGCGACCTCGGAAACGCCCTTCTTGGCCCGATCCAGTTCCTCCAGCACCATCATCGGCAGGTGGATGTCGTGTTCCTTGAAGCGGAACAGGGCGGTCGGATCATGCATCAACACGTTGGTGTCGAGCACGAACAAACGGCGGTCAGACGAGGGATGCGGGACATTCTTGGTGGGAAGCTCGAAATCGTGTTGATGGGTCATTTGTGGTTGACGGTTTTAAGAGACTATCGAACCCGGCGATTGTTCGGACGGTTTTTAGCCGAGATCAAGGCACAATCCCATTAAAAATCAATTACTTATTGATTTTTTCCATGTCAGGGTGAACCCCTGGCATGGATTTAATACCATTTCTGAACCCTGACCCATTGATTCAATGAAGTTGAAAACCCTCCGAACCATTGACCCGGATTATTCATAAAAAAGGGCGAACCTCGTTCAACTCATTGATATAATTTTTATTATACCAAATAACGCTTCGAAGAAGCTCAACAAGGTCACCCATGGAGCAGTGTACTTCAGAATCACCGCGGTTTCCTCCCGTTGCCGGGAGGACAGTACGCGCCGAATTTGACGGTGGGGTGATGCCGTCGGACGCTGGCCCCCTGCTTTTGCGCGGCGTCGACCAGCAAATCGGGCTGACCGACCCGTGGCTAAGCCGACGGCAATGACACCAATGCGCTTTCCGTTACCCCTTCGAGCTCCGATAACCCCCATCCGACTGGTCACGTCTTGAATCCGACTCCGTAGGGCGGCCTCTGGCGCCGATGACGGTTTTATGAAATATTCGGGCTAGAATCGCGCTTTCGATCCCGACGCTACCCATTCGCCACCCACACGCCATGGCCTACAAAGGTATCATTCTCGCCGGCGGCTCCGGTACTCGGCTGCACCCGCTGACGCTCACGGTCAGCAAGCAACTCATGCCGGTCTACGACAAGCCGATGATCTATTACCCGATCGCCACCCTGTTGCTGGCGGCGATTCGGGACATTCTCGTCATCACCACCCCGCGCGACCAGGAGGCGTACCAAACCCTGCTGGGCGATGGGAGCCAGTGGGGCGTGAACTTCCAATACGCGGTCCAGCCCAGTCCCGAGGGACTGGCGCAAGCCTTCCTGATCGGCGAGGCGTTCATCGGGCGCGATCCGGCCTGCCTGATCCTCGGCGACAACATTTATTATGGGCAAGGGCTGTCGGCGGTGCTGCGCCGGGCAGCCGGTCGCGAGCGGGGGGCCACGGTGTTCGGTTATTACGTGCGCGACCCGGAACGCTACGGCGTGGTCAGCTTCGACGCCAGCGGCCGGGCGATGGACATCGAGGAAAAGCCGGCGAAGCCCAAATCCAATTACGCGGTGACCGGTCTGTATTTTTACGACAACGACGTGGTGGACGTCGCCAAGAACATCCGCCCCTCGCCGCGCGGCGAACTGGAAATTACCGATGTCAACAAGGTCTATCTGGAGCGTGGCGCGTTGAGCGTCGAGGTGCTGGGGCGCGGCTACGCCTGGCTGGATACCGGCACCCACGAATCGCTGTTGGCGGCGGCTCATTTCGTGCAGGTGGTGGAACAACGGCAGGGTTTGAAGGTCGCTTGTCCCGAGGAAGTGGCCTGGCGGATGGGATTGATCGAAGACGCCCAATTGACGCGCCTGGCCGAGCCGCTGGCCAAGAGCGGCTACGGTCAATACCTGTTGGAACTGCTGGATCGGAGAATCGCATCGTGAAGGTGATCGAAACCGGCCTGCCCGGCGTGCTGCTGCTGGAGCCGAAAGTGTTCGGCGACGCGCGGGGGTTCTTCATGGAAACCTGGCAGGCGGCGCGCTACCGCGAGGCCGGCCTGCCCGAACGCTTCGTTCAGGATAACCATTCCCGTTCCCGCCGAGGCGTGTTGCGCGGCCTGCACTATCAATTGATCCAGCCCCAGGGCAAGCTGGTCTGGGTGACGCGCGGGGCGGTGTTCGACGTGGCGGTCGACATTCGTCCGGGTTCGCCAAGCTTCGGCCGCTGGTACGGCTGCATCCTGGACGACGTCGATCATCGGCAGCTGTATATCCCGCCGGGCTTCGCGCACGGGTTTTGCGTCGTGTCCGACGAGGCGGACTTTTTCTACAAATGCACCGACTACTACCATCCCCCGTCGGAGCGCGGCATCGCCTGGGACGACCCGGCGATTGGCATCGAATGGCCGCTGCGGGAGGTGTCGCTGTCGGCCAAGGACCAGCAAAATCCCCGGCTGAACGCGCGGCGTCCCGAGGATTTACCGGTTTACGAGGGCTGAGTGATGCGGATTCTGGTCATCGGCGCTCAAGGCCAGGTCGGTTGGGAACTGACCCGGCGCGCTGCCGCGCTCGGCCATGACGTGCTGGCCTGGGACGTGGCCGAACTGGACATCGCCGACGCCGATGCGGTGAACCGGACGTTGGCTACCCTTGGTATGGAGGTGGTGATCAACGCGGCAGCCTACACCGCCGTGGACAAGGCGGAACAGGAACCGGCGCTGGCGTTCGCCGTCAACCGCGACGGTCCCGCCCATCTGGCCGCCGCCTGCGCCCGCCTGAAAATCCCGCTGCTGCATATTTCCACCGACTACGTGTACGACGGCGCCAAGTCCGGTCCCTACGTCGAGAACGATCCGACCGGGCCGCTGGGCGTGTACGGCGCCAGCAAACTGGCCGGCGACGAAGCGGTGCGCCAGTCGTTGCCTCGCCACCTGATCCTGCGGGTGAGTTGGGTATTCGGGGTGCATGGCCACAATTTCGTCAAGACCATCCTGCGGCTGGCGCGGGAGCGCGAGGAACTGCGGGTGGTCGCCGATCAACACGGCTGTCCGACCTTTGCCGGCGACATCGCCGATGTCCTGCTGGAACTGGCGGGGCGCGTCGCCGAAATCGACGCCCGCGACGCCTGGGGCGTCTATCACTATCGCGGCGAACCGGCCACCACCTGGCACGGCTTCGCCAGCACGATCATCGCAATGGCTCGCCAGCGCGAGCCACTATCCGTCCAAACCGTCACCGCTATCGCCACCGCCGACTATCCCCTACCCTCCGCCCGGCCCGTCAATTCAGTGCTCGATTGCGCCAAGCTGGCCGCCCGGTTCGGTATCCAGCCGTGTCCCTGGCAACCGGGGTTGGCGGCGTTGTTGGCGTCCAACGCCTGACTCTCACTCTGACCTTGCCCATCATGTCAATGTCTATCGATCTTGGCGAACTATTGGTCGAGCGCCAGAAACTGGCCGACGCCGATTTGCAACGCGCCCGACGGGTGCGGGAAGGCACCGGCGAGGGACTGGACACCCTGCTGGTCAAGCTGGGGCTGGTATCGGAGCGCGACCTGGCCGAGGCGCTCGCCGCGCACTTGAACCTGCCGCTGGTTCGACCCGGCGACTATCCCGAAACCCCGGCGACCAACGGCGGGGTTTCGCCGCGCTTTCTCAAGGAGTCGCGGATCATCCCCCTGTTCGAGGACGACCAGGGGTTGACGGTGGCGATGTCCAATCCGACCGACGATTACGTGCTGGCGGCGTTGCGGCTGGCGACCGGTAAGAACATCACGCCGCGCGTGGGCATTCCCTCGGAACTCGACGCCGCTTTCGAACGACTCTACGGCGGCGGCCGCTCGGCGATGGGTCAGATCGTGGACGCCATCGGCCTGGCCGACAATCTGACCGACGAGGAGCAGATCCAGCACCTCAAGGATTTGGCCAGCGAAGCGCCGGTCATTCGTCTGGTCAACCTGATGATCGCCCGCGCGGTGGAATCGCGGGCCTCGGACATTCACATCGAACCGTTCGAAAATCGGCTCAAGGTCCGCTACCGGGTGGACGGCGTGCTGCGCGAGGTGGAGTCGCCGCCCTCGCGGCTGTCGGCGGCGGTCATCTCCCGCATCAAGATCATGGCCAAGCTGAACATCGCCGAGCGACGGTTGCCGCAGGACGGACGGATTCAGTTGCGGGCGCAGGGCAAGGAAATCGATTTGCGCGTGTCCACCGTGCCGACCCTGTGGGGCGAAAGCGTGGTGATGCGCATCCTCGACAAGGCCAGCGTGGTGCTGGATTTCGAGGTGCTGGGTTTTGGCTCACGCACCCTCAAACGCTTCCTCGACATTCTGCACATGCCGCACGGCATCCTCCTGGTTACCGGCCCGACCGGTAGCGGCAAGACCACTACGCTCTACACCGCCTTGCAGACGCTCAACACGCCGGAACGGAAGATTCTCACTGTCGAAGACCCGGTGGAATACCAGTTGGAAGGCATCAATCAGATTCAGGCTAAGCCGCAGATCAATCTGAATTTCGCCAACGCCCTGCGCGCCATCGTCCGTCAGGACCCGGACGTGATCATGATCGGCGAGATGCGCGACCTGGAAACCGCCGGCATCGCCGTCCAATCCGCCCTGACCGGTCACCTGGTGTTGTCGACCCTGCACACCAACGATTCGGCCGGCAGCATCACCCGCCTGCTCGACATGGGGGTGGAGGATTATCTGCTGACCTCGACCATCAACGGCATCCTGGCGCAGCGGTTGGTGCGCCTGCTCTGCACCCAGTGTCGCCAGCCTTACGTGGCGTTGCCGGAACTGGTTGAGGAAATGCGCCTGCATCGGTTTACCGAGACGCGCGAACGGTCTCTCCTCGCCGCTGGCGGGAAGGAAGTCGAGAGCGAGGGCGGTGAGATCACCTTATATAAGGCGGCCGGCTGCGAGCAGTGTGGCGGGACCGGTTATCGGGGTCGGGCGGCGATCATGGAATTTTTGGCGATGAGCGACCCGCTGCGCCGCATGGTGCTCAAGCACGCCGACGCCACCGAATTGCAGGTCGAGGCTCAAAAGGAAGGCATGGACACCATGTACGAGGACGGTTTGCGCAAGGCGGTCGCTGGGTTGACCACCATCGAGGAAGTGTTGCGGGTGACCACCCAGCAGGAGCAGGAGGCGTAGCGTGCCGCGCTATCGCTACGAGGCGGTGGACGCCGTCGGCGAAACGGTGCGCGAGGAGCTGGACGCCGCGTCGCCGGAAGCGGCCATCGAACACCTGCGCGACCAGGGTTTGCTGCCCTTGTCGGTCGCCGAGGTCAAGGAGGGCTGGTTGCGCGGCGGTTTCGGTCAGCCGCTGTTCAGCCAGCGTCGGTCAATATCGCAAAAATCCATCATTCTTCTGACTCAGCAATTGTCCAGCCTGCTGAACGCCGGCTTGCCGCTGGATCGGGCGCTGACCATTCTCATCGGCGTGGCCGGGGACGAACGCGGTAAGGCGCTGCTGGGGCGGGTGCAGGAGAAGGTGCGGGGCGGGTCATCGCTGGCCGATGCCCTGGAAGCCCAAGGCGCGTTCTCGCGCTTTTATCTGAACATGATCCGCGCCGGTGAGGCGGGCGGCGCGCTGGAAGCGGTGCTCAAGCGGCTGACCGAGTTTCTGGAACGGTCGCGGGCGTTGCGAGAAACGGTGACCTCGGCGCTGATCTACCCGACCATCCTGGTCGCGGTGGCGGCGTTGTCGGTCATCATCCTGCTGACGTTCGTGGTGCCCCAGTTCCAGCGCCTGTTCGCCGACGCGGGCAAGGCGTTGCCGCTGGCGACGCAGATCGTCATCGCCGTCGGCGACGGCTTTCGCCATTACTGGTGGGTCGGCGTGATCGTGATCGGTTTGCTCGTGGCGGCTATCCGTCGACAGTTGAGCCGACCGGAAAGCCGCCTGCGTTGGGACCGCTGGCTCCTGCGCCTGCCGCTGTTCGGCGACCTGATCGCCAAGGTGGAAACCGCCCGGCTGTCGCGCACCCTGGGAACCCTGCTCGGCAATGGTGTGTCGTTGTTGAACGCGCTGACCATCGTCCGGGAAACGCTGAGCAATCAGATTCTGGTGGCGGCGCTGGGCGAGGTGGCCGAACACGTCAAGACCGGGCGTGGCCTGGCCGATCCCTTGTTGGATGCGGAGGTTTTTCCCAAGCTCGCGGTCCAGATGATCCGGGTGGGCGAGGAAACCGGCCAGTTGCAGGAGATGCTGCTGCAAGTCGCCGAGACCTACGACGGCGAGGTGCAAACCGCCGTCAAGCGGATGTTGACGCTGCTGGAGCCGGCCCTGATTCTGGGGCTGGGCGTGATCATCGCCGGCATCATCATGTCGATCCTGGTGGCGATCCTCAGCCTGAACGAACTGGCGTTTTGAGCGCCAGCATGGTTGGCGCAATTCAAGAGTAGGCGATTGATGAAACTGCAAACTCACAAACGCCGCGCGCGCGGCTTCAGCCTGATCGAGCTGTTGGTGGTGCTGGTCATCCTGGGCCTGCTGGCCGGCCTGGTCGGGCCACAGGTAATCAAGTATCTGGGCGGCGCCAACACCAAGACCGCCAAGCTGCAAATCGAGGATTTCAGCACTGCGCTGGACGCCTTCCGGCTGGACATGGGCCGCTATCCCACCAGCGCCGAGGGGCTGGCGGCGCTGGTCGCGCAACCCTCGGGCGCAGCCCGCTGGAATGGCCCCTACCTGCGCAAGAATGCCATTCCCAAGGATCCCTGGGGCAACGACTATCAATATCGTTCTCCAGGCCAGCACGGCGGCGCGTTCGATCTCTATTCGCTGGGGGCCGACAACGCCGAGGGCGGCGACGGCGAGAATCAGGACGTGGTGAGCTGGCTGTAAGCGCCAGTGGATGCAGCGGTGACCGCGCGGGGACAGCAGCAGGGGTTTACCCTGTTGGAGATTCTGGTGGCGCTGGTGATCGGGGTGTTGCTGGTGTCTTTGGTCCCACCGCTGCTGTCGGGCATGAGCGGCGCCACCGAACTGCGCGGCGCGGCCCGGCAACTGGCCGCCGGGTTGCGCGGCGCCCGCAACGAGGCGGTGACCCGCCAACGCGAGACGGTATTGACGCTCGATCTGGCGGGACATCGTTTCGGCGTGACCGGCGATCCACGCATCGTCGCGCTGCCGGAAAGCGTGGCGCTCAAGCTCTACACCGCCCAGTCGGAATTGATCGACGGCGCCACCGGTAACATCCGCTTCTTTCCCGACGGCAGTTCCACCGGCGGCCATATCACCGTCAGCGGCCCGAAACTGGCCTACCAGGTGAACGTGGATTGGCTGACCGGCGCCATTGCCATCGTCGAGCGGGAAGTTCAGCCATGATGGTGGGTCGAGACGGCCAGCGGGGCTTTTCCCTTTTGGAAGTATTGGTGGCGTTCGCCATCCTCAGTCTCTCGCTCGGCGTGCTGTTGCAAGTGTTCGCCACCGGCTTGCGCAATGCGGGCGTGGCGGACGATTACACCCAGGCGACGCTGTACGCCGAATCGATCCTGGCCGCCTACGGCCGCGAGGCGCCGCTGAGCGAAGGTGTTCGCGAGGGTCCGATCAATGACCGGTTTTCCTGGCGCGGCACGGTGCGCGCCTACGCCGAGAACGTGCCGGACCCGGAAAAAACCCGGATGCGAGCCTGGCATGTCAGCGTCGCGGTGTTTTGGCGCGGTCTGACGCAAACCCGCTCGGTGATGCTGGAAACCGTGCGATTGACGCCGCTGGAAGCACCGGGGGTGCGCGGATGACCGCCGCGCGTGGCTCGCATCGCGAGCAGACCGGCTTTACCCTGCTGGAACTGGTGGTCGCCATCACCTTGACGGGACTGGTGCTGGTGTTGCTGTACGGTGGCCTGCGGCTGGGGCTGAACGGCTGGGACAGCGGCGAGGCCCGCGCCGAGGCCACGAATCGGCTGCGCCTGGCGGAAGAGTTTCTTCGCCGCCAGTTGGCTCAGTCCCTGACCGTTTACTGGACCAACGACCGGCAGGAAAGGATCGTGGTGTTCGCTGGTGAAACGAACCGGATCGAGTTCGTCGCGCCGATGCTGGCGCAGTTGGGACAGGGCGGATTGTATCGGGTGCGGATCGAGGGGGGCGATGGCCGGTTGTGGATCCGCTGGCGACCGTATCTACCCGCGGATCCGAACGCCGGCCAGGAGCGGGAAACCGTGTTGCTGGAAGGCGTTTCCGGCGTCGAATGGGCCTATTTCGGCGTCGAGCGCGACGACGATCCCCGCCCGCAATGGCGTTCCCAGTGGACCAGTCCGGCGCGGCGGCCGTTGCTGGTGCGCCTGAATTTGGCCCTGCAAGACCAACCCTGGCCCGATCTGGTGGTGGCCCTGAGCGAGGGACCGCCGCGATGAACGGCGTCGAATGCCCAAAATGCCCGGCGGGTCAACGTGGCATGGTTTTGGTCATCGTGTTGTGGATCGTGACGCTGCTGGCGGTGATGGCCGGTGGTTTCGCCTATTCGATGCGGATCGAGACCCGGCTGGCGACCAGCGCGGTCGAGCGGGCGCAAGCCCGGGCCCTGGCCGAGGCGGGAATAGCCTATGGCTTGGCGTGGCAACTGGATCCGGAGGCTCAGAAACAGTGGCCGCCGAATGGCGATCCGCGCGAATGGGCGTTTGGTGGCGGGCGGGTGCGGATCGAGGTGACCAACGCCAGCGGTTTGGTCAATCTGAACAATGCTGGGGCTGAATTGCTCAAGGCCCTGCTGGCGGGGGTGGGTGTCGCGTCAAGGGAGCAGGACAGGCTGGCGAATGCCATTCAGGACTGGCGTGATCCCGACGACGACCGGTCGTTGCCCCACGGAGCGGAAAGCGCCGACTACCGCGCCGCCGGTTGGCCCAGGCCTAAGAATGCCAATTTTGAAAGCGTCGAGGAATTGGGGCAGGTTCTGGGCATGACCGAGGAACTGCAACAACGCTTGGCCAGCGTGACGACGGTATATTCCTATGAATCCACCGTGAATCCGGAATTGGCCCCCGCCCGGGTCTTGAACGTTCTGGGACTGGACGAGCGCACGGTGAGCGATTACGTTACGGTCCGCGCCCGCGCCGCCGCCGATGGCTTGCCCGCGCCACCCTTGACGTCGAGCGAGGGCTCATCCTTTTTCTTCGGGGGGCGCTCCAGCGTTTATCATATCAGGGTCGCGGCGGAGACCGACGCGGGAACGGCGGCGACCCTGGAAGCGGTATTTGACACCCAAGGCGGGATGAGCGGGCCGGGCGCGTTCGGGGTGGGCGCATCTGGGGGACACGGTCCGCGGCTGTTGGCCTGGCGCGAGGGGCGGTAGGATGAATCATTTTTCCCCATTACTGTGGGACAGCGGGTTTCTTTAACTGGAGTGTCTGTCGCTGGTGTTATCACTTTCGGAGGTTTTGAAGATCAACCCGCGCCTGGACTGGAACGCGGCTTGGCGCTGGTGGCGGGAAGGTTTGCTGGCGTGGTTGCCCGTTGGGTTTCGCCGCTGGCTGGCGGGGTCGGCGCGGCGACTGGTGCTCGCGGTCGAAGATGGCGCCTGCGTGCTGACGCGCGAGGAACCCGGCCACGCCCAGGAACTGGAACGACTGGATCGGACGGCGCCCGACTGGAAGGCGATAGCGGACCGGTTGCGGACGGAGCGTCCCCGGCAATGGGTGTTGCGCGTTCCCCCCAGCCAAGCGATCATCCGGGTCGTCACCCTGCCGTTGGCGGCCGAGAAAAATCCGCGCCAGGTGGTGGGTTTCGAAATGGACCGGCTGACGCCGTTTACCACCGCCCAGGTTTATTACGGCGCGGTGGGGTTGGAGCGCCAGCCCGAATCCCGTCGTCTGCGGGTCGAACTCACGGTCCTGCCGCGCGCCGCCGTGGAGCCGATGCTGACCCAGCTACGGCAGCAGGGTTTGCCACCGGACGCGCTGGAAGTGGCGGGCGGTCGTCCCGGCCTCAACCTCTTGCCGCCGGAACAAATCCCCGCGCGTGAACTTTGGAGCCAGCGCCGCCGCATGGCCGTGATGACCGTCAGCCTTACGCTGGTTGCGGCGGCCGTGGCGCTGCCCATCTGGCAACAACGCGCGCTGGTGCTCGACGCGGTGACCAGGGTCGATCAAGCCAAGAAGACGGCCCATCAGGCGTTGGCCCTGCGCGATCAACTCGACAAGACCTTGGAATCTTCCCGCATGCTGGTTCGAAAGAAACAATCGACTCCCGCTCGGGTGGATCTGTTGCGGGAGTTGACCGTGCTTCTGCCGGACGATACCTGGCTGGAACGGTTGCAGATCAAGGGAGACAACGTGCAGCTCATCGGACAGTCGGGCAAGGCGTCGGCGCTGGTCGGGATCGTGGAAGCCTCGAAATGGCTCAACGGCGCCGGCTTTACTTCGCCAGTGACGACCGATCCTCGAACCGGCAAGGAGCGATTCATGTTGAATGCCCGCATTGGGCGAGAGCCGTGATGGACGTCACGACCGGACCCAGTCGGAGCCATCGCCTGGCGGCCCTGGCCTTGTTGCTGCTCGTGGGTGGCGTGCTGATCCTGCTGGTGGATCAAGCGCTGGTCGGTCGCTATCGCTATTATCGAAACGCGCTGGAGCAATATCAGGGACAACTGGCGCAACTGGAGCGGATCGCCACGACCGAGGAGCCGGTGCGGCGGTTGATCGCCAAGGTTCAGCAGGATCGCAACGTGACCGCCCAGTATTTGCCGCAATCCGTCCCGGCGTTGGCGGCCGCCGAATTGCAACAGCGGCTCAAGGCCCTGATCGAGGCCGCTGGCGGAACCCTGCAAAGCATTCAAGCCCTGCCGCCGGTCGAGGAGGCTGGCGCGATCAAGGTCACGATCAGCGCGGTGATGAACGGCGACGTCGGCGGTTTGCAAAAGGTGCTGTACGATCTTGAATCACAGACCCCGCTATTGTTCGTGGACAACCTGGAAGTGACGGCGCGGGTCAATCGTCCGCGCCTGCCCAGCGGCCGATACGCCACCTATACCCGGATTCAATTGAACGCGCAGTTCGAGATTTCGGGTTATTTGCGCAAGGAGGGCGGCTAGATGCTCGCCAGGACGGTCGGTCTTCTATGGTGGCTGGCGCTGGGCGGCCTGGCGACCCTGATCCTGCTCTGGCGGATCGGGCATCCGCCGCAGCCACCGGTCATCCGCCCCACCCCGCCCCCGGAGCTGCCGGCGGTGGCGCCACTGGAACCCTTCAGCCTGTCGCCACCGACTCAGTACAGCGAGGTGGCGATTCGTCCGTTGTTCATCGCCGAGCGCCGGCCCGAACCGCCACCGCCACCCGATGAGGCGCAACCGGAAAAACCGCCGCCGGGACCTGAGCAGAAATTCATGCTGTTTGGCGTGATGATCATGCCGGGAACCCAGGCGGCCCTGCTGCGGCCGGAAGCGCCGAATGCCAGGACGGTGCGGGTGGGCGTGGGGGAGATGATCGGGGAATGGCGTCTGGACGCGGTCTTGCCGGATCGGGTCGTGTTGCGCAAGGGCGAGACGACCCAGGATTTGCCGCTGACGCGGCCCCGCAAGCCCGGCAAGCCGCGCGGAAAACGAGCGGACGCCTCCCCGTCGGGGCAGGACGCGGCCCCCCCGACCCAGGCTCCGACTCCTCCCGCCAACTTGCTGATCGGGCCAGGAGGCATGTCGGTCGCGCCACAACCTAGCGCGCCGCCGCCGGTTGCTCCCACGCCGCCGTAATAGAGATCAAAGGCTGATCGATTCATGAGTAAAACGTGCTTTCTTTCTCCAGCCGGCCCGTTGCTGGCTTTGCTGCTGGGCGCGTGCGCAACCGCGCCGTCCAGCCAGAACGCGCCGGAGGTTCCGCTATTTGGTGGAGCGCCGCAATTGACCGCGAAACCGCAGCCATCGCCGGAGCCGGCCAAGGCCGGCATGGATTTGGCGCCGGCCCCCAAGGCCCCGCTGATTTTTCCGAGCACCGGCGATTTCATCGACAAGAAGGCCGCGACCAAGCCGCCGCCCGCGCCCCGAACCGCGCCCGGCGAGGTCACCCTCAATTTCGACGGCGCCGACATCCGCGACGTGGTCAAGGTCATTTTCGACACCCTCAAGGAAAATTACACGGTCGATCCCCAGGTGCAGGGCGAAGTGACGGTGCAGACCAGCCGGCCGCTGGCGCGGGATCAATTGCTGCCTACATTGGAGACTCTGCTGCGGGCGAATCAGGCGGTGCTGGTGCGTGAGGGAAGCCTTTATAAGATCCTGCCGGCGGCCGGCGCGGTTCGACGGGGTCATCTGGCACCGCGACTGGGCGGCGGCGGGGTGGGATACGGGGTGCGGATCATTTCCCTGAACTACATCAGCGCCGTCGAGATGCAGGCGATCATCGCGCCCTTCGTGCCCGAGGGCGGCGTGCTCCGGGCGGATGTCGCCCGCAACCTGCTGATCGTGGCCGGCACCCCCCAGGAGCTGGCCAGCGTGCAGAGCACGATCGACACCTTCGACGTGAACTGGCTCAAGGGCATGTCCATCGGCATGTTCCGACTGCGCAACGTGGACAGCCAGACCGTGGCCGGCGAATTGAACCAGTTGCTGGGCGAGGGTTCCGGCACGCCCATCGCCGGCTTGCTCCGCTTCGTACCGCTCGGCAAGCTGAACGCCGTGCTGGTGATCACGCCCCAGGTGGAATATCTCAAGCAGGTGGCGACCTGGATCGAACGGCTGGACGGCATCGGCGGCGAGCGACTGTATGTGTACGCGGTGCAGCATAGCCGGGCCGACTACATGGCCGAGTTGCTCAACAGCCTGTTCAACCTGGGCGGCGGCGGCGCGGCCCGCGGCGGCGACGTGGCGCCGGGGCTAAGGTCAGGACAACTGTCCGGTGGCGCGGCGACGACGAGTGGATTATCGGGCGGTTCGGGCCTGGGCGGCAGCTCAGGGTTGGGCGGGAGCAGTTCGGGCCTGGGCGGCAGCTCAGGGTTGGGCGGGAGCAGTTCGGGGT
>CALGOO010000016.1 GCA_937960715.1 uncultured Candidatus Competibacteraceae bacterium | reverse complement strand
ACCCGCCCCGTGCGGGGAAGCCAGCCGTCACCGAGCGGGGGAGGTGAACGCTTACCGTTCCGGTTTACGATGCTTGGGGTAGCCCGATTTATGCCCTTTCAGCCCCGATTCGACCGTGATTGCCGTCAGAAACTTTCCGTAATTGGGTTCAATTACGGAAAGTTTTGGCGAGCAACAAGCGAAACAGGCTTTACGGAATTTTCTGGGGTTTGGGCTTAGAACCCCCGGTAGCTCATAGGGCGGATTAGCGAAGCGTAATCCGCCGGTTCGTTGATCTTCCCCAGAGGCTGGTTACGGACTGACGCTCCAAGCCGCCCGGTCAATTCGGTGTAAACTTTCCACCCCACCCCACCATATCCGCGCTAATGTTCCGGGCGGCTGCGCCATTTTTCGCGGTTGCCACCGGATGTTGCTAACGGGAATATCGACATGAAACCACACCAGGTAGACATTTGTCGGGCCCCGGATGATCGATTAGTCTTTTTGAAAGAGAGCGGATTTGGTACGGTAGTACCCCCGCAGCTTGGCGGCCAGGAACGACCAGCGTCTTCACCAGGCGCTGAACAGCCGAACACCCGCCGAGGTGTATGCCGACAGGCGAGCCCTGTCGCCATGAGACGCGGAGTGTCCACCTTAAAATTCGGCTAAATTCCGGCTTGACTATGGGGCCCACTCCAGCTTCCCACGCGGATCCATTGGAGACGACCCGGAGGATTCATGGCCCAGCATTACGATCTCATCGCCATCGGCGGTGGCAGCGGCGGCCTGTCGGTGGTGGAACGGGCGGCCCGGTACGGCGCCCGCTGCGCCCTGATCGAAGCCGCTCGACTCGGCGGTACGTGCGTCAACGTGGGTTGCGTGCCCAAGAAGGCGATGTGGCATGCCGCTCATCTCGCCCATGCACTCGATGACGCTCCGGGTTATGGTTTCCGACTGGATTACTTCGGTTTCGACTGGCAAAAACTGAAAACGGCGCGCGACCGCTTCGTAGGCGGCATCAACGAGTGGTATCTGGGTTATCTGGCCGAAGCCGGAGTCACGCTGATTCGCGGCTTGGCCCGATTCCTGGATACCCACACCCTGATGGTCGGCAATGAACGCTACCGCGCCGATCATATCGTCATCGCCACCGGTGGCCGGCCCCAGGTGCCCAACCTGCCCGGCGCCCAGTTCGGCATCACTTCGGACGGTTTTTTCGAGCTTAACGCCTGCCCGGCGCGGGTCGCCATCGTGGGCAGCGGTTACATCGCGGTGGAACTGGCGGGCATGCTGCAAGCGCTGGGGGCCGAGGTCACCCTGCTGATTCGCAAGGATCAGGTCTTGCGCTCGTTCGACGCCATGCTGCGCGAACAATTGATGGCACGGTTACGCGAGGATGGTATTCATGTGATGACCCGTACCCAGGTGCGCGCGGTGGCGCGACTGGCCAGCGGCGCGCTCAGCCTCCATTGCGAAAGCGCGGAGTCCGTGCCGAACGTCAACGCCGTGTTGTGGGCCATCGGCCGCGAACCCAACACCGCTGCGCTCGAACTGGCGGCGGCGGGGGTGACGCTGAACCCGGACGGCTCCATTCCCACCGATCCCTACCAGAACACTAACATCCCCGGCATTTACGCCATCGGCGACGTGACCGAGCGTTTCCACCTGACACCGGTCGCCATCGCCGCCGGTCGCCGATTGGCCGACCGGTTGTTCGGCGGCCAGCCGGAACGCCGTCTGCCCTACGAAAACATCCCCACGGTGGTCTTCAGCCATCCACCCATCGGCACGGTCGGCCTGACCGAGGAGGAGGCACGGCGGCAATACGGCGACGCGGCGCGGATTTACCAGACCCGATTTCGTCCGATGTACCACGCCTTCACCACCCGTCAGCCGCCCACGGTGATGAAGCTGGTCTGCGTCGGACCCGAGGAAAAAATCGTCGGTTGCCATCTCATCGGTCAGAGCGCGGACGAGATCCTGCAAGGGTTCGCGGTCGCCATCCGCATGGGCGCGACCAAGCGCGATTTCGATGACACGGTCGCCATTCATCCCACCAGCGCCGAAGAACTGGTGACCCTGCGCTGAAACCCACGGAGGACCGCCATGCAACGTGCGCTGTTTCCGATCCTGGCCCTGCTCCTGCTGGCCGCCTGCGCCAACCGTCCTGGCGACAGCGAGATCGAGCGACAAATCACCGAGCGGCTGCTGCGCGAGGGCGGCAGCCTCTACATTGTCGAAAATTTTAGAAAAACCAATGGCTTCGAACCGAGCCAGAACGTCTATGTCGCCGAGGTGGAATACGATCTGGTGTTCCAGAAAAGCCTGGCCGATCTGGCGCTGAACCTGCGCGACCGTAGTGATCCCTTGTTGGCTGGGTTGGATCTGGTGGCGCTGGGATTGAAATACGGCCAGTTCCAGACCGGCGAACGCCGTCATCGCGCCGAAAAGGCGACTTTCCATAAAACCGAGCGGGGCTGGCTGCTCCAAAACGACCGTTGACTTTCCCACCACGAGAATCTCGCCATGCCGATTCGTCCGTTCGAGCACCATGCCCCGCGCATCCATCCTTCCGCCCATGTGGACGACACTGCCGTGGTGATCGGCGATGTCGAAATCGGCGAGGACAGTTCGGTGTGGCCGCTATGCGTGGTTCGCGGCGACATTCAAAGCATCCGCATCGGCGCGCGCACCAGTATCCAGGACGGGACCATCATTCACGTGACCCACGACAGCCGGTTTTGTCCGGGCGGCCAACCCACCGTGATCGGCAACGATGTCACGGTCGGTCACCGAGTGATCCTGCACGCCTGCGCCATCGAGGATTACTGCCTGATCGGCATGGGCGCCATCGTGATGGACAAGGCGGTGGTGCGATCGCGGGTGACCATCGGCGCGGGCAGTGTGGTGCCGCCCGGCAAGGTGTTGGACAGCGGCTATCTCTACGTCGGCAGCCCGGTGAAACCGGTTCGCCCGCTCAACGACCGTGAACTGGAGTTTTTGGAATACTCCGCCCAGAACTATCGGCGGCTGAAAGAGAGGCACCGTTCAGCGTTCACCCCACCCCCAGCGGACGGTTCCTCAAATGGGTAAGGTTGGCGGCCAGCGCCCACGGGAACACACCGCGACTATTCCTGATAGGCGGCCTGGATCGCCCGCAGGCTCACCGCCGCCCCCGAGGCCAGCTTATAGTCCACGAACCGGGTGACGTTGGTATCGGTGGGATTGATCTCCACCGTGGGAATCCCCATCTGGCTGGCCTGCACCACCGGCCCGGCGATGTAGGGAAACACGCTGGTGGTGCCGATGCTGAACACCAGGTCGAAGCCCCGATCCAGTTCCGCGTACAAATGCTGGATGGCGTGAGACGGCAACACCTCGCCGAACAGCACGACCTTGGGTCGCACCAGAGCGTGGCAGCGCGGGCAGGAGGGCGGCAGGTCCAAGGCGCTGTAATCCACGACCGTCGTCGCGTAATCGCAGCGAGTGCAATGCAGATCGTGGATGTCGCCGTGAATCTCGATCAGATTGCGGCTGCCGGCGTCGCGGTGGAACCCGTCGATGTTCTGTGTCAGCACGCACACGTCAAACTGGCCCTGCCACCCGGCGATGATGGCGTGCGCATCGTTGAAGCGCGCGCCCCGGCAGGAGTTTTCGATCTGATGCAGGTACTTCCAGGTGATGGCCGGATTGGCTTCCAGCATCGATCCCGACAGGGCGGTCTCAATGGAGAAGTGGTCCTCGGTGGCCTGGTTGTTGTACAGCCCACCGATGCCGCGATAGGTCGGCAGACCGGAATCGGCGGAAATGCCGGCGCCGGTGATGAACAGCAGCCGGCGGGCGCGCCGCAGTTCCTCGACGACGCGGGCAACGATGGTGGGATCAGGGGCGATCATGGCGCGGCCTCGCTGCGATGCATAGTGTGGAGGATGGGATCAGGCGACCAGCAACCGATAAAGCGCCTCGAATTCCTGGCTCAGCTTGTGCTTGGGATCGAGGTGGATCATCGGCAGCGCCTGGGCGTGCGATTCCCGGATCTTGATCGAGGCGGACAGGAACGCCTCCAGCACCGGCAACCCCTCGGCACGCAGTTCCTCGACCAACCGCGTCGGCAAATTGGCGCGGGCCTGAAAATGGTTGACCACGATGCCTTCCACCCGCAGCGCGCGATTGTGGTCAGCCTGAATTTCGCGCACGCTGTCCATCAACGTATAGAGGGCGCGGCGAGAGAAGTCGTCGCAATCGAACGGAATTAGACAGGTATCGGCGGCGATCAACGCCGAGCGGGTGTAAAAATTCAGCGCGGGCGGGGTATCGATGAAAATCTCGTCGAACTCCTTGAAGGTTTCCAGCGCCTCCCGCAGCTTGTACATCTTGTAGCGCGACTCCAGCTTGATTTGCAGGTCTTCGAGCCGGGGATCGGACGGCAGCACACCCAGATTGGCGAAGCGAGTTTGGACAACATAGGCGGCTGGCTTGTCGGCGAACAGTTTGTAGGCCAGGATGTCGTCGAAAAAATGGGCGAGGGTTCTCCTTTGCTCCTCCAAGGCGGCACCTAGCAGGTAGCGGGAAGCGTTGGCCTGCGGGTCCAAATCCACCAGCAGGGTTCGCCGCCCGCGCGCGGCGCTGATAGCGGCCAGATTGCACGCGATGGTGGATTTACCCACCCCCCCTTTCTGATTGAACACGACTCGGCGCATGGTGGTTTCCATGGGTTTTGTTGGGGCTTCAGCCAAGTGTAGTCAACCCGTGGGCAGGCGTCGAGATGCATCCATGCGAATCCGGCGAAACCTTCGCCCCCTGGCTGGGGGCGAAGGTTTGGGTGAAAGGCTTGATCAGCCCTCGATGGCGATCCGGCGAGGTTGCGCCGCCTCGCGTTTCGGCACGACCACTTCCAGGACGCCGTCCTTGCACCTGGCACTCACCTTCTCGGCGTCGGCCACGTCCGGCAACGAGAACCGCCGCAAAAAGGTGCCGCGCACCCGCTCGACCCGGCGATACTGTTCGGTTTCCTCCTTATTCTCGCTCGCCCGCTGACCCTTCAGGGCCAGCACACCATTCTCCAGCGTGACCTCGATATCCTTGAGGTCCACGCCGGGCAGGTCCGCATGAATCACGAACTGGTTCGGCTCTTCCTTGATGTCCACCGCCGGCATCCAGTCCGCCAGCATGTGCCCGGCTTCCTCGTCGCCAAACCGGCTGGTTTCGAACAGGCGGTTGACTTCCCGCTGCAACTGATTTAACAAACCGAAGGGTTCATAACGCATCAGAGCCATGATGACGCCTCCTCTCATTTCAGGTGGTGACGTTCCTGGAACGCCTTGTTCGGGTTAATTTTCAAATGGGGGCAAGCCGGCCGATTTCAAGGGCGGCGACCCGCTGGTTTTTGCGCTAAGCTATTCATCGCCTTAATCTTCCATTGCCGCTTTGGAACCCCTGATGGCCGCTACCTCTCTGTTCATTTGCCATGCCCGGCCCGATGCCGCCTTCGCCGAGGATTTGGCGGTAGCGTTGGAAACCTGCCGCCTGAACGTCTGGCGCGATACCCGCGACCGGCGTGGCGGCGACCAACTGGCCTTGGAAGTGCGCTGGGCCATCGAGCAGGCCCGCCAGGTCATCGTGGTGCTCAGCCTCAACACGGGCGAGGCCGGCTGGATGCGCCGGGAGATCGAACTCGCGCAAGAAATGGAACGACGCCGCGCCAGCACTTATCGGGTCATCCCGCTGCTGTTGCCCGGCGTCGACAACACCTTGCTGGGCTCCTGGTTTACCCCGCCACCGCAAACCCCGCCGATTCAATTGCCCGCCGACGGTCTGGGCGCGGTTCTGTCGACCTTGCTGGCCGCCCTGGGCGAGTCGCCACCCGGCGACACGGTTGCCGAACTGGGTCCACCGCCTCTGGCGGAGCTGGAGCTCATCCTGGACCGCGCCGCCGCGTCTCGCGCCAACTCATGGCCGATCACCGCCCGCCTGAACTGTCGTCCTGATCCCGCCTCGGTCTCCAACATCCACCTGACCCTGGGTCCGCTACCCTGCTCCATCGCTCCAGACCTGCCGCGCTGGTACCTGCGCGGCCACCTTGTCTGGCCCACCGATACGGTTCGACAACTCGCCCAGCGCGTCGGCGTCTGGCTCGAGACTTGGGGCCAGGCCCTGTATCAAGCCACGCTCGGCGCTCCCGCCATGGCGGCGCTGACCGCCGAATGGCGCCAGGCGCCGGACTCCAGCCAGCGCCGCCTGACGCTGCGAACCGATGACGCGGCTCCCGCCGCACTACTTGACCTGCCTTGGGAACTTCTAAGCGATAACGCCGATTTTCTGCTACGCGGCAAACACCCGGTTCAGTTTCAGCGTCGACTGACTGGCGGGGGCGAAGCCTTCCCCCCGGCGCCCCCTCCCCTGCGGATCTTGGCTCTCAGCCCGCGCCCCGATACCGAATCCACCGGGCAGTCCGATTATCGGCGCGGCGCGCTACCCTTGCTGGAGGCGCTGGAAGGGCTGGGCGCCCTGGTCGAGGCGCGGGTGTTGACCCCCCCTACCCTGGCGGCGCTGGAAAAACAGTTGAACGATGCCTGGTCCGCCGGTCGCCCCTTCAGCGCCATGCATTTGGATGGGCGTTTCCGTCACGATTCCGAAGAGGACGTCCCCCTGTTTGGCTTCGAAGCCAGCTACGATTTGCATGTCCCGCGCTGTCGTGACGCCCAGTTCGTATCCGTGGCGGCGCTGGCGACTCTGCTAGCCACCTATCGTATCCGTCTGGTCGTACTGATCCGCCCAGAGGAAACGCCTCGTTCCGTCAGACCCGCGCAATTGGCGTCCGCCTTTCTGACGGCCGGGATCGCGGCGGTGATCACCGTTCATCCCGACGCGCCGGCGGAAACCCTGCGCCGGTTCTGGACCGCCTTCCACGAGGAGTTGCTGCGGGGCGCCCGTATCAGCCAGGCCCTGTTCGCCGGCCAGCGCCGGCTGGCCGGCGACAGTTACCGCAGCCCCGGCCTGGGCGGTGGCGATGTCTACTTGCGGGACTGGTTCACTTTCACCTTGTATCTGGGCCAGCACGACCCCCGCCTCACGCTGCGCCCCGCGTTGGAGCTTTGGCGTCGCCTGGCCAGCCAGTCGCGCCCCATCTCCTTGGGGTCCATGCCCTCTCTGCCCCTGAACGGCTATCTGGCGCGGACGCGCGAGTTGCTCATCGCCGAACGGCTACTGGAAAACCGGCCCACCGTCTTCATCAAGGGTCCCGGCGGCAGTGGCAAAACCACCCTGGCGGCGGACTTGGCGGGCTGGCTGGCGCGCACCAACCGCTATCGCCATAGCGCCTATGTTCACGCCGACGACGCCGGCAACCCACGCGCGCTGCTGGAAACCCTGGGCCGGCAACTGCTTCCGGCCGGAGACCACTGGACGGTCGGCCAATATCCGACCCAGTGGCAGGCGCTCGATCATCTTCGGCAGGCGCTGCGCCCGATTCCGGTCCTGCTTGTGCTGGACCAGATCGAACGCTGGCCCGCCGAGCACGACGAGGCTTTCGATCAATTCTGGAAGGACCTGATGAGCGAATGGCCGATGTTGCACCTGTTGGCGCTCGGCCGCGCCGGACCACCGTCCTTCGCGCAGCCCTGGGCTGAAATAAAGCTGGTGGCGCTGGATGAAACCGATGCCCTTGCCCTGCTCGGCCAGATGCTGATCGCCGCTGGCGAAGCGCCTCCCTCCACCGACAACGGCGCCAGCTTTCGGCAACTGCGCGAACTGGTGGTCATGGCCGGCTGTCATCCCGGCACCCTGCTCCGTCTGGCGCCCGAAGTTGGCATCCAGGGCGTAAGTGCGATCTCGACGCTCCTGCGCCCACTCCGAGCCGACCTATTGCGTTGCCACGGCGACGACCTACAGTGGCCGCTTTACCTGGGGCTGGAATTGGAACTGCGGCGGCTATCCGCCAGCGACCGAAACCTGTTGACTGTTTTGGCATTCTTCAAGGACGGCGCTCATCGCATCGCGTTAGGCCATGCCCTGAAACTGGACACGCTCGCCACGCAGACCTTCTGCGCGCGGCTCATCGCCCTGGGATTGGCCGAGGATCAAGGCCATGGCCACCTGCGTTTCGATCCGGCCCTGGCGCGCTACCTGTTCGGCCAACTGGACTCGAACGCGCGGGCCACTTGGCGGGAGCGCTGGCGAATCGGCATGGAGCAGTTTCTGGCGGAACTTTACCAGCAACATTTCAAGGACATCGCTCGAGCCAAGCGGTTACTGCGATTGGAACTGCCCAACCTGCTTGCCCTGCTGCGCGACAATCAACAGGGTATTTCCACGGAGCGGATCGCCCGCATTGCCACTCAGATAGAGCAGTTGCTGGCCAGTCTCGGCATCACCGCCGCACTGGAGGAGGCCAAGACCGCCCGCGAGCGGGCCAGTCAGGCTCTGCTGGGTTGGAGTCGGGCGCGTTTTGAAACCGAACGACTACGGATCGAGCGCCTGCGCGACAACGAGGCGCTGGAGGAAGCTCTGCAAGCCGCCCGGCAACTCCTGCGTCAGTGCCAGGAAGCGGGGACCGACGCCTACCCCGGCGCCGCCTACGATCAGGCCCGCGCGCATTTTCTGTTGGGCAAGTTGCTGAAAATGGCCAGCGCCGCCGAACCGGCGGCTCGCGAGCTGAACGAGGCCCGCCAACGATTCCAGGTGCTGGCCGACGCCGGCAACGCCAGCGCCGCCCGCATGGCCGCGGTGGCTGGCGCCGAAACCGGTGATTGTCTGAGTTACCTGCGGCGCTTGCAGGATGCGGCGGCCGCCTACGAGGCCGCGCTCGCTCACATCGCGCCGAACGCCATTCACCCCATGGTCGCCGCCAATCAGTTACAACTGGGACTGGTACGCCAAAGGCAGGGCCGGTATTCCGAAGCGGCCACGCTTTACGACG
Organism: uncultured Candidatus Competibacteraceae bacterium; assembly: GCA_937960715.1. Lineage (GTDB taxonomy): Bacteria > Pseudomonadota > Gammaproteobacteria > Competibacterales > Competibacteraceae > Contendibacter. The sequence continues at coordinate 1,796 of CALGOO010000016.1, read as the reverse complement.
CCGCGCGGCAAGCCTTCGAGGCGCTGGGCGAACCGGAAGAAGCGGCCCAGGCCTGGCGGCAACTCGGCCTGGCTCGCAAGCTGCTTGGGGAGATCGAGCCGGCGCTCAAGGCTTGTCAGCAAGCGCTGTATCTTTACGAGCAACTCCGCAACCGTGCCGGGATCGCCGAAGTTTTGGGTGAGCTTGGCCACTTGCACCATGTGCTCAACCAGCTTGAGGAAGCGGTTCTGGCTTACCGGCGCATGGCGGACCTGTACGCGGAACTGGGTGATGGCCGCGGCGAGGAAGCCAGCCGCAACAAGCTGGCCAACGTGCTGATTCAACTGCGGCGGCATGACGAAGCCCGCCAGGAATTGTACCGCGCCAGTGAGTGCAACCTGCCTGAAAGCCCCACCGCTCGCAACTGGGCCATCCGCCGTGGTCTGCGCGATGTTGGCCAGGCGGTCGAAAATCTGGGCGTGGCCGATGCGGCCCGGCGACAATCGATCCAGAAATACCTGGCCTACCGGCGAGCTGGCGGCGACAACGCCAATCCGGGCTCCCGGTTGTGCGCCCAGATTGGGCAAGCCATCCGCGCTGGCGACACCGCGCCATTGGCCGCCAAGTTGGCGCAAATCGTGGCCAGCCCCAACGTACCCCCCGCCGGCAAGTTGTTGATCACCAAATTGCAAGCCATCTTGGCGGGTTCACGCGACCCGGCTCTGGCCGCCGATCTGGACCTGCACTACCAGTACGCGGCGGACATCCAGTTGCTTCTGGACGATCTGGCCAAGCCCTGAGTCCTTCAGGGCGCCGTTGTGGCGGCGCGCGCCCGCAACCGCTCCAGGCCGCGTTCGAACGCACGGCTGATGCGGGTAGCGTTGCGGATGCGCTCCAGTTTCGGCCAGGCGGCTCGCTCGGCGCGGTCCGGTAATGGAGCAACCGCAAGCGCTGATGCGCGCGGCGCGGCGACACTGGAATATTGATGATCCGACCCGTGCGATCGAAGGCTTCCTCAAAGGTGAACGTACCGACATTCTGTTCGATGCAAAGCTCCATCTGGTTGCTGTCCATCAGCGTGCTGCCCTTGAGCAGGCTTTTGAACCCGAGGCTACGCCACGCTTCCGCCGTGAATCCATTCGGGCTGAATGCCCGCGCCAATTCGGCATCGGTATGCGTGCCAATCGTCGCCGCGGCGACGAAGTCCGCGCTGGAACCGGAAATAATCCGCGGCAACAGTCCTTCGGTCCACAACGCCTTGATTACCCCCGAATGAAACAACCCCAGGGTGGCGCTCCCGCTGAGCATCAGCGCCGAGCGGCCGAAGCTTTGAGCCGCACGCTCGAAAAACCGCAGCTTGGCAGCCAAGGGAAAATCAGGGAAATCCCGGTCGCACAGTTCGTCAAGTGTGGTGGCAACCTCGTCAAGATACTCGGTCAGCAACCACTTGGCACCGAACAAGCAGTTAGGAATAAAGCATCGGATTAGCGATATTGCCGAGGTTGCCGTGCAAGCCCTCGTGTAGGGCGTACACCAGCCGGGCGGTATCGCCGTGCCGACGCAGCGTACGCAACTCGTTCAACCGTTCCCGAATCAACTGATAATCGTAATCGGGCGATTCGTCTCGCTCCCGCCAGTCAGCGGCGCCAGACCAGCGACCATGCTCCCACGCCGCCTCGCGCCATGTCGCGTAATGACAAGAGAGGAGGGCCAGTGGACGGTTAAAACAAGAAGCCCACCAGGGGGTGGGCTTCTTTATTAAGGAGCCTGGCGATGACCTACTTTAGCATGAGTGATGCTCATACGATCATCGGCGC
>CALGOO010000015.1 GCA_937960715.1 uncultured Candidatus Competibacteraceae bacterium | reverse complement strand
AGGTTTGACTGGATATGCACATTATACGATGCTTGTCAATGCGTAAGTCCTAAAAATTTTCTGTTGAGCCGGTTTCCAGCCGGCTTGACCGGGCAAAAACCGGCTGAAGTCCAGATCCACTATCATATAGATTAAGAACTTGGTTTTTAGACAGCCTCTTACATCCCGTCTTCAACGCCCAGATAGGCCTCGATCACTCGGGGATCGCGGCGCACCTGTTCCGGCGGTCCCTCGGCGATCTTGCCGCCGTACTCCAGCACCACCAGCTTTTCGCAGGCCCGCATCACCAGCCGCATATCGTGCTCGATCAGCAGCGTGGTGACGCCGCGCGCCCGAATCCGGTCAATCAGGCCGATCAGCGCCTCGGTTTCCTGCTCGTTCATCCCGCCGGCGGGTTCGTCCAGGATCAGCAGGCGCGGCTGGGTAGCCAGCGCCCGGGCGATTTCCAGCCGGCGCTGGTCGCCGTAGGGCAGATTTTTCGCCAGCGCGAGCCCTTGCCCACCCAAGCCGACAAAATCCAGTTCCCGCGCCGCCGCGGCGCTGGCGACCTCCTCCTCGCGGCGTTGGCTCGGCCAGCGCAGCATGGCGGCGACCATTCCGGCGCGCATCTGGTAATGACAACCCGCCAGCACGTTCTCCAGCGCGGTCAAGTTCTGAAACAGCCGGATGTTTTGAAAGGTGCGGGCGATGCCAAGGGCGATGATGCGATGGGTGCGTAGGCCATTCAGTACCGTGTCGGCGAACGTGATCCGCCCCCGGTCGGGTCGGTAGTTACCGGTGATCAGATTGAACACGGTGGTCTTGCCCGCGCCGTTCGGGCCGATCAACCCCACGATCGTCCCCTCCTCGACGGCGAAGGACACCTCGTTGACGGCGGTCAGGCCACCAAAGCTTTTGGTCAGATTTTGCAGGACAAGTAGGCTCATGGGGCGGGTTTAGGTCTCGCTGGGTCGTGGAAGTCGTCTTTACGCAAATGACAAAGTGTGAACGACGCCCTTGAATCTTGGGTAACGCAGGGGTGTCAGGGACCCGGCGTCGCGGCCACTCAGCGATAATATTCCGGCGCGTTTCCCGCTTTCCACTTGATGTTGCAACCGATGCTGGGCTTCTGATCGGATGGAACCGATCCACCCGCCAGCACCGCGTCCACCGCCGCGCGCAGATCGGCGCCCGTCACCGGAATGGAGTTACCCGGCCGGCTGCTGTCGAACTGGCCGCGATACACCAGCTCGTGAGTCGCGTCGAACAGGAAGAAATCCGGCGTGCAGGCGGCTCGATAGGCCTTGGCCACCGCCTGAGTCTCGTCGTACAGATACGGAAAGGGGTAACCGAACGCCTGGGCTTCCTCGGCCATTTTCGCCGGACTGTCGGCAGGATAATTCACCACGTCATTGGCGCTGATGGCGACGATGGCCAGTCCCCGGGCCTGAGAGTCCCGCCCGAACCGAACCAAGCCCTCGCGAATGTGCTTGACGAACGGGCAGTGATTGCACATGAAGATCACCAGCAACGCCGGGGCATTCCGAAAATCCGCCAGGGCGACGACGCGACCCGTCGCGGGTTCGGGCAGACTGAACGCTGGGGCGGGCGTGCCCAGCGCGAGCATGGTGGAAGCGGTTTGAGCCATGGCTTTACACCTCATTAGGGGTTGGGGACGGGATTGAAACTCGGGGCGAACCGCTCGCTTTGACCGATGCCGTTGCGCCGGGTTGCGCGCGGCCTTATCCGAACCAAGCCAGTCCGCCATGGTCAATCCCGACGAACTTGACGGTTTTTCGCGAATCCCCCTACCTCTTCCCAAGGAGAGCTTTCGATGCAACGACTCAAAACCTCCCTCTGGCCCATCGCGGTCCTCGGTTTGCTGGGGAGCGCGCTGGTCCAGGCGGCGGACTATCCCGACTTCGTCACCCTGGTCGAGCGGTACAGCCCGGCGGTGGTCAGCATCCAGACCAAGGCGGAAGCCAAGCAAAATCCGTTGGGACGCGGTCACCCACGGATTCCTGAAAACAGCCCGTTCCACGACTACTTCAAGAAATTTTTCGAGCAAATGCCCGATTTGCCCACCCCCCCGCAATCCTCGGTGGGTTCCGGCTTCATCATCTCGGCGGATGGCTACATCGTCACCAACGCCCATGTGGTCGACGAGGTGGACAGCATCGTGGTCGGGCTGAGCGACCGCAGCGAGCTACCCGCCCAGGTCATCGGCAAGGACCGCCGCAGCGACATCGCCCTGCTCAAGGTCAAAACCGACGCCAGCCTGCCCACCGTCAAGATCGGTGACAGCCACAAGGCCAAGGTCGGCCAGTGGGTGCTGGCCATCGGTTCGCCGTTCGGTTTCGAGCGCACCGCCACCCAGGGCATCATCAGCGCCCTGGGCCGCAGCCTGCCCAGCGACAACTACGTGCCCTTCATTCAGACCGACGCCGCCGTCAATCCCGGCAACTCCGGCGGGCCGCTGTTCAATCTCGACGGCGAGGTGATCGGCGTCAACTCGCAAATCTACAGTCGTTCCGGCGGTTATCAGGGCCTGTCCTTCGCCGTGCCCATCGACGTCGCCATGGAAGTCGTCGACCAGCTCAAGACCGGCGGCAAAGTGGCGCGCGGCTGGCTGGGGGTCATGATCCAGGAAGTCACCCCGGAATTGGCGCAATCCTTCGGTCTCGACAAACCGCGCGGCGCCCTGGTCGGTCAGGTGTTGGCCGACAGCCCGGCGCAGCAGGCCGGGGTCAAGGCCGGCGACATCATCGTCGCCTTCAACGGTCAACCGGTGCCCACCTCCAAGGATCTGCCGCTGATGGTCGGCCGCACCCGGCCCGGCGCCAGTTCGCCACTGACCGTCATCCGCGACGGCAAGGAGCAACCCCTGACCGTCCAAATCGCGGAGCTGCCCGAGGACACCAAGTTGCAACAAGCCATCGCCGAACCCTCCTCCCGCAATCGGCTGGGCCTGATCGTGACCGACCTGCCCGCCGGCAAGCGGAAAGCTGGCACTCAGGGCGTGCTGGTCAAGGAGGTCGACGAAGGCCCCGCCACCAGCGCCGGCATCCGCCCGGGCGACATCATCGTTCGCCTTAACCATGTCGAAGTTGCCGACACCGAGCAGTTCGCGGACTTGGTGAAAGCATTGCCGACGGGTCGACCCATCCCGGTATTGATCAAGCGCGACGATGGTGCGTTGTTCCTGGCGCTGACGATCCCCGACAAGGAGTAAGCGACCGGACGGCAACGGCGAAGCGACCATGGGTTGACATTCACAGACGCCTCGCTTCAACGCTACAATGGCCGTTGTTTTTTGTACCGGAACGTGCCCCTCGGGATGGGTGGGCGCGTTCCGGTCACCCCATTAAACTCACCACGATCCACCATGCCGGTTTCCATGGCTTGTGGAAACCGCTTCATAACCATCCAAGGGGTTTACCCGTGCTCGAAAACTATCGCCAACACGCCGCCGAACGCGCCGCGATGGGCATTCCCGCCCTGCCGCTCAGTCCACAACAGACCGCCGATCTGGTCGCGCTCCTTAAAAATCCACCCAAGGGCGAAGAAAACTTTCTGCTGGAACTGATCACCCATCGGGTGCCGGCGGGCGTCGATCAGGCCGCCTACGTCAAGGCCGCCTTCCTGGCCGCCGTCGCCAAGGGCGAGGCCCGGTCGCCGCTGATTTCCCGGGTGCGCGCCACCGAACTGCTCGGCACCATGCTGGGCGGCTACAACATCCAGCCGCTGATCGACCTGCTCGACGACGCCGAGTGCGCGCCCGCCGCCGCCAAGGCGCTGTCGCATACCCTGCTGATGTTCGACTACAAGCACGGCGTCAAGGACAAGGCCGACCAGGGCAACGCCCACGCCCAGCAGATCATGAAATCCTGGGCCGAGGCCGAGTGGTTCACCAGTCGCGGCAAGGTGCCGGAAAAAGCCACGGTCACCGTGTTCAAAGTCGCCGGCGAAACCAACACCGACGACCTCTCGCCCGCGCCCGACGCCTGGAGCCGCCCCGACATCCCGTTGCACGGGCTGGCGATGCTCAAGATGGAGCGGCCGGGCATCCAGCCCGACGAACCCGGCAAGATCGGTCCGTTGAAGCTGATCGAGACGCTGAAACAGAAAGGCTATCCGGTCGCCTACGTCGGCGACGTGGTCGGCACCGGCTCCAGCCGCAAGTCCGCCACCAACTCGGTGCTGTGGTGGACCGGCGAGGACATCCCCTACGTACCCAACAAGCGCTACGGCGGCTACTGCCTCGGCGGCAAGATCGCCCCGATCTTCTTCAACACCCAGGAAGACGCCGGCGCGCTGCCGATCACCGACTGCGACGTGACCAAGATGAACATGGGCGATGTCATCGACATCTACCCGTATGAAGGCGTGGTCAGGAATCACGACACCGGCGCGGAACTGAGCCGGTTCAGCTTCAAGTCCGATGTGCTGCTGGACGAAGTGCAGGCTGGCGGGCGCATCAACCTGATCATCGGTCGCGGCCTGACCGACTGGGCGCGCGAAGTCCAGGGTCTCGGTCCCAGTCCGATCTTCCGTCGCCCGGTGGCGCCGAAGGATTCCGGCAAGGGCTACACCCTGGCGCAGAAGATGGTCGGCAAGGCCTGCGGCGTGGCCGGCATCCGTCCCGGCACGTATTGCGAGCCGAAGATGACCACCGTCGGCTCGCAGGACACCACCGGCCCGATGACCCGCGACGAGTTGAAAGACCTGGCCTGCCTGGGCTTCTCCGCCGATCTGGTCATGCAGTCGTTCTGCCACACCGCCGCCTATCCCAAGCCGGTGGACGTGCAAACTCACCACACCCTGCCCGACTTCATCTCCAGCCGCGGCGGGGTAGCGCTGCGTCCCGGCGACGGCATCATCCACTCCTGGCTGAACCGGATGCTGTTGCCCGACACCGTTGGCACCGGCGGTGACTCCCATACCCGCTTCCCGATCGGCATCAGCTTCCCGGCCGGTTCCGGTCTGGTCGCGTTCGCGGCGGCGACCGGCTCCATGCCGCTCGACATGCCGGAATCGGTGCTGGTGCGGTTCAAGGGCCAGATGCAGCCTGGCATCACCCTGCGCGACCTGGTCAACGCGATCCCCTACGCCGCGATTCGGGCGGGCACGCTGACCGTGGCGAAGGAAGGCAAGAAGAACGTGTTCAACGGCCGGATTCTGGAAATCGAGGGTCTGCCGGACCTGAAGGTCGAACAGGCGTTCGAGCTGTCCGACGCCTCCGCCGAGCGTTCCGCCGCCGGCTGCACCGTGCGGTTGAACCAGGAACCGATCATCGAGTACCTGAACAGCAACATCACGCTGCTCAAGTGGATGATCGCCAACGGCTATCAGGACCCCAAGACCTTGGAGCGGCGCATCAAGGGCATGGAAGCGTGGCTGGCCAATCCGACGCTGATGGAACCGGACGCCGATGCCGAATACGCCGACATCATCGAGATCGACATGAGCCAGATCAAGGAGCCGTTGCTGGCCTGCCCCAACGATCCGGACGACGTCAAGACCCTGGCCGCCGTGGCCGGCGCCAAGATCGACGAGGTGTTCATCGGCTCCTGCATGACCAACATCGGCCACTACCGCGCCGCTGGCAAGGTACTGACCGGTCAGGCCAACATCCCGACCCGGCTGTGGATTTCCCCGCCGACCAAGATGGACGCCCGCCAATTGAGCGAGGAAGGTTACTACGCCATTTATGGCACCGCCGGGGCGCGGATGGAAATGCCGGGCTGCTCGTTGTGCATGGGCAATCAGGCGCGGGTGGCGGATAACGCCACGGTGGTGTCCACCTCGACCCGTAACTTCCCGAACCGGCTGGGCAAGGGTGCCAACGTGTACCTGAGTTCGGCGGAGCTGGCGGCGGTCTGCGCGCTGCTGGGCAAGATTCCGACCTTCGCGGAGTACATGAAGTACATGGGCGAAATCGGAACCAAGGGCGCGGAGATTTACCGCTACCTGAACTTCAATCAGGTGGAGGAGTATCAGCAGGTAGCGGACACGGTGAAGCTGGCGGCGTGAGCGTCCGCGCCAGTCCCTAAACCCCGCTCATCCCCGTGAGCTATGCTTGCGGGGATTGTTATTTTCGGAACCCTTGGAGAGGTGAGGCCATGAGCAGCGTTGCCCTGCTGGACCGGGACGCGGTCGCCGCGACCGCCACCACCGTGGAGACTTCAGAGTCGCTGACCCCCCACCGTTACCGTCTGACGGTTACGGAATACCACCGTTTGGGTGAAAGCGGGATTTTCGACGAAGACTCCAAAGTAGAATTGATCGAGGGAGACCTGATCGCCATGCCGCCGATTGGTTGCCAACACGCCGGTCATCTCGACCACATCGCACGGCCTTTTTTCCGCCAAGTCACTCAAGGTATTGTGCGGGTGCAAAGTCCAATACAACTTGGCGACCACTCGGAACCGCAGCCTGATCTGGCGGTGCTCCGTTATCGCGAGGACTTTTACACCCGTTCGCATCCTCACCCAGAGGATGTATTGCTCCTGATTGAAGTGTCGGATAGTACCCTGCGTTATGACCGCGATACCAAAGTCCCGCTGTACGCCAAAGCCGGTATTCCTGAAGTCTGGCTGCTGGATTTGATGAACCAGCGTGTTGCGATCTACCGGCATCCCAGCGCCGATGGTTATCGCCAGATTCAATTCCCTGCCCCGGAGGAACTCATTTCTCCAAGCCTATTGCCGGAATTGACCTTGCGTATTGCGGATCTGTTTTTACCCACTCGCTTACCCACTCGCTTACCCACAAACACCAACTAGTTGCATTGGGCAGCGCAGAAGTTCAACGATTTCAGACGCCGTATTATCCGCCCTAATCCCTGTCCATTACACATATCTCCAACCAATTGATTTCATTATTATTAAAAACCGAGGAATCCCCTCCCCCTTGCGGGGGAGGGCGAGGGAGGGGGGTAGGGTTGA
>CALGOO010000014.1 GCA_937960715.1 uncultured Candidatus Competibacteraceae bacterium | reverse complement strand
AACGACTTGCCCTCCCCCCAACCCCCTCCCGCCGGGAGGGGGAGTGAACGGTTACAACTTAATGAAACACGCTATCCACCCCGGAGAATTCGCGATGATCGACCCCAACGTGTTCGATGACCTGGCCAAGCGGTTTGCCGATGCGGTGCCACCCAGTTTTCGCCAGTTTCAAACGGAAATGGAGAAGAACTTTCACGCCGCCCTGCAAGCGACCTTCGCCAAGCTGGAGCTGGTGACGCGCGAGGAATTCGACGTGCAACAAGCGGTTCTGGCCCGCACTCGCGCCAAGCTGGAGGAGCTGGAAAAGCAGGTGGCGGAACTGGAAGCCAAGGTCGGCGCGGGCAAGCGCCGCAAGAGCGCGGAAAAGCCCGCCGAATCGGAGGGTGGCGACGCCTAGGAGCGCGTTGATGCGCTAAAATGGTGCAAATACTTCCCGCCGGTCGACCAACACGCTGGTCGACTGCCGTAAAGCGCTCCTCTCCGCCCACCAAAGTCATGTCGCTCGCCATCGTTTACACCCGCGCTCAGGTGGGCATCGATGCTCCCCTGGTCAGCGTGGAAGTTCATTTGTCCGGTGGCTTGCCGGGGCTCTTCATCGTTGGTCTGCCGGAAGCGGCGGTCAAGGAAAGCAAGGACCGGGTGCGGGGCGCGATCCTGAACAGCCAGTTCGAATTTCCCAGCCGCCGCATCACCATCAACCTGGCGCCGGCGGACCTGCCCAAGGAGGGCGGCCGCTTCGATCTGCCGATCGCGCTGGGCATCCTCGCCGCCTCGGGCCAGATCAACCGCGAGCGGCTGGGACAATACGAATTTCTCGGCGAGTTGGCCCTGGGCGGCGAAGTGCGCGGGATTCGCGGCGTGCTGCCGGCCACCCTCGCCTGCCGCGCCGCCGGGCGCACCCTGCTGGTGCCGGGTGACAATGCCGCCGAGGCGTTGCTGGTCGGCGATGTGAAGGTGCTGGGCGCGACCCACCTTCTGGAAATTTGCCGACACTTGGCCACGGGCGCCGCCCTGCAACCACCGGTTCCTCAGCCGCGCGCGCCACTGGGGAGCTTGCTGGAGCGGGATTTGAGCGACGTGCGCGGCCAGCAACACGCCAAGCGCGCCTTGGAAATCGCCGCCGCCGGCGGTCACAACCTGTTGCTGATCGGCCCGCCCGGCACCGGCAAGACCATGTTGGCCAGCCGGCTACCGGGCATCATGCCACCGCTGACCGAGGCGGAAGCCCTGGAAACCGCCGCCATCGCGTCGATCAGCGCGCAAGGGCTGGATTTGAAGCAATGGGGCGTCCGGCCGTTCCGGGCGCCGCATCACACCGCATCGGGGGTCGCCCTGGTCGGCGGCGGCGGTCAGCCCCGGCCCGGCGAGATTTCACTGGCCCATCACGGCGTGCTGTTCCTGGACGAGTTGCCGGAGTACGACCGGCGGGTGCTGGAAGTCCTGCGCGAGCCGCTGGAATCGGGGCGGATCACCATCTCCCGCGCCGCCCGCCAGGCCGATTTTCCGGCGCGGTTTCAACTGGTGGCCGCGATGAACCCCTGCCCCTGCGGCTATCTGGGCGACGCCGAACGGCGCTGCGCCTGCGGGCAGGAACAGGTGCGCCGCTATCGGGCGCGGGTCTCGGGGCCGCTGATCGACCGCATCGATCTGCATATCGAAGTGCCGCGCCTGGCCCACCGGGTGTTGCGGGGCGAGGTCGCGGAGGAAAGCAGCGCCACAGTGCGCGCCCGGGCGTGCGCGGCACGCGACCGGCAATTGCAACGCGCCGGCAAGGCCAACAGCGCCCTGGGCACCCGCGAGATCGAACGCTATTGCGCCTTGAACGACAGCGATCACCGGCTACTGGAACAGGCGCTGGAGCGGTTGGGGCTGTCGCCACGCGCCTATCACCGGATCTTGAAGGTGGCCCGGACCATTGCCGATCTGGCCGGCGGCGACGGCATCAAGACCCCGCATCTCACCGAGGCCATCAGCTATCGCGCGTTGGATCGGAGCCGGGCGCGCTGAGCGCGCCCAAGCACCGTCCTTAATTCTCTCCCCGCACCACGCCCTCATCGCGCTTCTCGCCTTCATCGGGCGGACGGTGGGGACACTCGGAACGGTTGCAGTGGCCGTAAAGAATCAGGCAATGCTCGGCCAGTTCGAAGCCGAGGCGCTGGGCGATGACGCGCTGCCGCCGCTCGATGTCCTCATCGAAAAACTCCTCGATCCGGCCGCATTCCAGACACAGGATGTGGTCGTGATGCTCGCCCTGATTCAGCTCGAACACCGAGTGGCCACCTTCGAAATGGTGGCGCTTGACCAACCCGGCCGACTCGAACTGGGTCAGCACCCGGTACACGGTCGCCAGGCCAACCTCCTCGCCCGATTCCTCCAGCGCCCGAAAAATCTCCTCGGCGGTCAGGTGCATGCCATCCTGATGTTGCAGCATGTCGAGAATCTTCATGCGTGGCAGGGTGACCTTCAGGCCGGCCTGCTTGAGTTCTTTTGAGCCCACCCCGAACTCTCCCGTGATTGCGCTTACCCATGGATTGCCGTTGTACGTTATGATGATACGACGTTCAGACAACCCGGACCTGGTCTTCCATGCCGCACCACTCCCTACGCGCCGCCGGCGTCCTGCTGCTCGTTCTCGTCGCCGGCTGCGAATCGTTCCTGCCCAGCTTCTACTCCGTTCCCGTCCGCCAAGGCAATTACATCGACCAAACCATGGTCGGCCAATTGCGGCCCGGCATGACCCGGCCGCAGGTCCAGCGGATCATGGGCACGCCGCTGGTGGCCGACCCGTTCCATCAAAATCGCTGGGACTACTATTACAGCTACCGCAAGGACGGCAAGCTGATCGAACAGCGCCATGTTGCCCTGTTTTTCACGGGCGATACCCTCGATCGCGTCGAGGGCGTGGTGGACTAGCCCTCGCCCGGCTCCAAAACGCCGCCGCCCTTGCGCATCCGCTTGCCCTCGGCGGCGCGTTGCTTGCGGACCGCCTTGGGGTCCGCGAGCAGGGGCCGGTAGATTTCGACCCGGTCGCCGACGCGCACCACCGCCGACAGCTTGCTCAACTTGCCGAACACGCCAACCTTGGCGGTCTTGGGATCGATTTCCGGGAAGCGATCCTGGATGCGCGACAGGACGATGACCTGTTCCACGGTCGCCCCCGCCGGCGCCTCGACCGGGATGACGAGCTGCTCGTCGGGCCGGGCGTAGGCCACCTCGACCCGGAGCGTCGCGGGATCATCGCTGGCCATAAACGTCCACCGCGCGCTTGCAGAACGCGTCGACCAGCGAGTTGGCGATTTGCTTGAACACCGGTTCGACGGCCATCCGCAACAGGTGACTGGAAAACTCGAACTCCATGTCCAGCGACACCTTGCAGGCGTCGGCTCGCAACGGCTCGAAGCGCCAATAGCCTTCCAGGCGCTGGAAGGGGCCTTCCAGCAGGCGGATATCGATCATCTTGTGTTTTTGCATCCGGTTGATGGTGGTAAAGGACTTATGCACCCGACCCTTGGCGATCTCGATGGTGGCCCGCGCTTCGTCCTCGGTATGACGGAGGACGCTGCTGGACCGGCACCAGGGCAGAAATCGCGGGTAGGCCTCGATGTCGTTGACCAGGGTGTACATGTCGGCCGCCGAATACAGGACCAGGGCGCTTTTCTTGACGGTCGCCACGACTTGTCTCCGTTGCGGCGTGATAATTTGACAGCTTGACTGGGTTATTGGACTTTCGCTGGGCAAGTTTGGTTGAATCCGCGTTCATCCTCAAGCCTCGCGCGCCTGGCCACCGGCGCCGGCCACCTCACCGAACGGTCATGAGCAAAAAAACCACTCCAGGCAACCACCAGATCGCCGGCAACAAGAAGGCGTATCACGACTACTTCATCGAGGAGCACTACGAGGCGGGCTTGGCTTTGCAGGGCTGGGAAGTCAAGAGCCTGCGCGCCAGCCGCGCCCATCTCAAGGAAAGTTACGTGCTGCTACGCGATGGCGAGGCGTTTCTGTTCGGCTGCCACATTTCGCCGCTGATCTCCGCCTCGACCCACGTCCAGGCCGACCCGACCCGCACCCGCAAGCTGCTGCTGCACAAGGAGGAGATCGGCCGCTTGATCGGTTCGGTCGAGCGCAAGGGCTATACCCTCATTCCGCTGGCGATGTACTGGAAGCGCAATCGCGCCAAGCTGGATATCGGCCTGGCGCGCGGCAAGAAGGAGCACGACAAGCGGGCGACCGAGAAGGACCGCGACTGGGAACGCGACAAGCAGCGGCTGATGCGGGAGCGATAGGGCTTTGGAACTTCCCACCCGCCGCGCTATCATAGCTTTACCCATGGGGGCGATCCGGTTTCGACGTGGATTGCAAAACCCGAGGCGCATGCCGAGGATGCAGCTCGCCTCGTTAAACTGGCTGCAAATCATAGTTGCCAACGACGACAGCTACGCTCTGGCGGCCTAAGACCGCTAGCCCCTGACCGAAACTTGCTGGTGAGGTTCGGAGCCTTTCGGGGCGAATCAGGGGTCGACCAACATCAGCTCGCGCCGATCCTGTCCGGGGGTGAGGCTCTAAAACTTACCGGAACCGCCGTTCGCCGCCCTGCCGGTCGGGTTGCGAAGGGTTAAAACAAAGACCAGGCTATGCATGTAGGGCCGAGGGCGGAGGATTTGCGGACGGGGGTTCGATTGGAATGGTCGCCACGGGCAGCGATGTCCGTTGGAAAAGATGGCTCAAACGGTGAACGCTAAGTCCCCGAATTGGAGATATGCCAACGCCGTCGGGTGAATCGGAAACGAGTAAGCCCGCTAGAGACTCATAGGGTTCTGAGGATGCTCGAAAGGCATCTATGAATCACTAGGATGGAAGAATCGTTGTTCCAGGGCAAGTTTCTCTTCCAGTTGCGCTGGGGAGTATCGCCCGTTTCGGCGCGTGACTTTTTTGTAGTCTTGAATTAGAAGCAACGCACGACGGCGTTTTTCAGGCTCCTTGAGATAGGGTAATACCCTTTCAAGAAAAGCTAATGCCTCATCGTAGCGTACTTTCCAGCTCCACGAAGCTGCGTGGTTTTTCTTGTAAGCTTTGTGCTTACTGATATGGCCACCATAGCATTCTTGGAGAAATTCAAGTAAACAAAGGGTGGTGCTTGAAACGGATACAACGGGATAACGAAATTTACCGTTAGCGGTTGAAAGAGTTACGGTGCCTTCACCGTCAAATAAACCGGCGGTGTAAATATCTTCTTCCATAAACGCCATCCTCTGGTCGATGCTAGTTTATTAGCCTAGATCAGATGAAGGAATAGTCCAGTCCATCATGAAAATGATGGAGTGACTGTCCCCCCGCCTCCACCAATATCATAAAGGCTGACCGGAAACGGTTGGCCTTTCTCTTTGGAGCCTGGAATTAAGGAGACCCGCCAATGGCGAATGAAGGTTATCACGAGCCGATCAACGAATTGTCGGATGAAACCCGCGACATGCACCGAGCCATCACCTCCCTGATGGAGGAACTGGAAGCGGTCGACTGGTACAACCAGCGGGTGAACGCCTGCAAGAATCCGGAATTAAAAGCTATCCTCGCCCACAACCGGGACGAGGAAAAGGAGCACGCGGCCATGGTGCTGGAATGGATACGCCGGCGAGACCCCGCTTTCGACAAAGAGCTGAGGGATTATCTCTTTACCGAAAAACCCATCGCCCACGGCCACGAATGACCCATCGTTCACTGCCCTCTCCCGCTTGGCCGAGCGCACGCCGACGCCGAACGGGAAAGGGGGCTAGCGATGTGGGGGCAGCAAGCTCCGTAATCCCGGCAGCCAGTCATTGAAAAAGCGGACGGCCTCTGGGTCCTGGGTCATGGCGCTGATGACGTGCTCCCCGAACGCGCCGCCGCCCACGGCGTAATAGCCGAACGCGCCGCCGCCGATGGCGATGCCGCCGATGGCGCCGCCACCGATGGCGATCCCACCCACCGCCAGGCCGCCCACCGCCAGCAGACCGGTGCTCAGGCCGCCGAAGCCCAGCACCAAACCCAGCGCCACGCCACCGACGGCCACCAGACCCCGGGCGACGCCACCCATGGCCAGCACCCCCGTCGCGAGGTCGCCGATGGCGATGATGCCCCTGGCGTGGCCGCGCATTTCGCCTTTCTCCAGGTCCGGTCCGAGGGCGATGTCGTACAGCGGCAGCCCCCAGAAATAACGGTCGGACCGCTTGCGGATGCCCCGATACGGGAAACCCCGGTTTTTCAGCGCCGCAACCTCCCGTTCGAGCGCGGCGATGCGCTGCTTGAGTTGCTCGGAATCCTCTTTCATCGGTTGCTCCTTCCCGTTTGCGACACCTGCCGCAAGTCTAGCTGAGATAAACCGGCGATTTGCCGCCCGTCCGATCGCGCTTGACAAACCTCCCGCCAAGCCGATAAATTGTACACAAATGTACGCGATTTTAAACAATCGTAACCAGTCAACCGCGAACAGGGGCGATCATGGCCCAAATGCAGACCCTCTCGATCCGCATTCCCGATGAAGACTTCCAGTGGTTGTCGTCGTTACAGGAGGCGGACGCGAAAACCCCCAGCGAGAAACTGCGGGCGTTGCTGGCGCGAATCCGCAAGCAGGAAGCCGGCATGACCAGCCCCGAGCTGTGCGCGGCATGGATGCGGTCGCTGGCGCGACCGTTCCTGGATACCGTTTCGGTCCACGAGCGTACTCACAAGACTCATTCGGATCTGGTTGGCCTGGCGTCGGAATGGATTCCCCGGATCATGGCCACCCTGGTTTCCACCCGCTTGAGCGAGGACGCCAGTCGGGAAGAAGCGCGCGACGTCGAAGCGGTCCTCACCCAACAGTGTTTTCGGCTGTTCACCGCGCTGCTGCGCGCCGCCGTGACCACGCACCCGGCGACCTACGACGAGAGCGTCCTGGATCGCTACCTGCCCGACATCATCGAAATCGCCGACATCATCGCAACCCGAAAAGGGAAGGAGTTGAACAATGGCTGACACGTTCGCCAACCGCGTTGCCAGAATCATCGTCGGCGGCGCCCACGCCCTGCTCGACAAGGCCGAGGATCTCGCTCCGGAAGCCACCATGGCGCAAGCGATTCGCGAGATCGAACAGGTCGTCGCCGAAGTCCGGGTCGATCTCGGCAAGGCGGAAGCGGCCAAGCATCTGGTGCTGTCGCGGATGGCCAAGCTCAACGCGGAGCACGAGAAGCTGAGCGAGCAGATCGATACCGCCCTGACCCTGGAGCGCGACGATCTGGCCAGGGCCGCCATCGGTCGGCAAGCCGACATCGAGGATTTGCTACCGGTGCTGCAAAAAGCCCTCGACGAGCACGCGGAGCGCGGCAAGGAGCTGGAAAGCTACATCGTGGCCCTGCTCGCCAAGAAGCGCGAACTCGACCAGGCGCTGGCCGATTATCGGGCGAGTCTCGCCAGCCAGGCCGCCACGCCGTTTGCGGGAGGCGGATCGGATCGGCAGACGCGGGTCGATGACGCCGAATCGTCGTTCGGCCGGGTGATGGCGCGGCAGACCGGGGCCAGCGGCATCACCCCCGGCTTGAACGAGCAGGCCGCCAAGCTCAAGGAACTGGCCGACATGCAACGCGGCAACCGCATCGCCGAGCGGCTGGCCGCCCTCAAGGCCGTTCGGGGCGCGCGATAAATCCGGAGAAAAGGACCGACCATGGATCTGTTTCTGGCGCCGGAGTCCTGGCCGTTCACCGTCGCGGCCCTGCTGCTGGTGGCCATCGCCGTCGTCGAAGGCTTGGCGCTGCTCGTCGGCATGAGCCTGTCCAGCTGGCTCGACCATTTCGTTCCCGACGCGGCCCACGGCGTCGAGGGTGTTTCCGATTCCTGGCTGGGCTGGCTCCATGTCGGCAAAGTGCCTATTCTGGTGTTGCTGGTGATCTTGCTCACGGCTTTCGCCCTCATCGGTTACGTCCTCAACGCCCTGGTGCATGGAACGTTCGGCTTCTATCCGCCGGCCCCGGTTTCGGCCGTGGCGGCGTTCCTGGGTGCCTTGCCGGTGGTGCGGATGTCGGGCGCGGCCATCGCCCGCCTCATCCCGCGCGACGAGACGACCGCCGTGGGTTTCGACAGCCTGGTGGGACGGGTCGCGGTGGTGGTGACCGGCACCGCGCGGGCGAATTATCCAGCCGAAGCGCGCGTCAAGAACGAGCACGGACAAACGCTGTACGTCCGGGTCGAGCCGGACGGCGCGGACCTGCAATTCGGCGCCGGCGAGTCGGTCTTGCTGGTCCGGCAGATTTCAGGCTCGCGGTTTCTGGCCATCCCCAATCCTCGTCCGGATCTCCTCTAACCATCGCGGGATCGAAGAAAAATGGATAATCATTTATTGAAAATGGGTAATTTGTTGGAAATGAGCATTTTGGCCGGGCTTTTCCTGGTTGGCCTGTTGACGGTCGGCATCATCTTCGCGCGCCTGTATCGGCGTTCGTCGAAGGAGCTCGCCTTCGTCCGCACCGGCCTGGGCGGGCAAAAGGTGGTGATGGACGGCGGGGCCATCGTGCTGCCGGTGTTTCACGAATGCGTGAACATCAACATGAACACTCTCAAGCTGGAGGTGTCCCGCGCTGGCGCCGACAGCCTGATCACGCTGGATCGCTTGCGGGTGGACGCGGTCGCGGCCTTCTTCGTGCGCGTCATCCCCAACGTCGAGGGCGTCGCCAACGCGGCCCAGACCCTGGGCCAGCGCACCATGCACCCCGACTCGCTGAAGGAACTGGTCGAGGACAAGTTCGTCGATGCCCTGCGCGCCGCCGCCGTGTCGATGGGCATGCACCAGTTGCTCGACAAGCGCGCCGACTTCATTCAGGCGGTGCAGAACGCGGTGTCGGAGGACTTGCTCAAAAACGGCCTGGAACTGGAATCGGTCAGCCTGACCCGGCTCGATCAGACGCCGATCAAGTATTTCGACGCCCAGAACGCTTTCGACGCCGAGGGTCTGACCAAGCTGACCCAACAGACTCAGCAGCGCGCCAGGGAACGCAACGAGATCGAGCAGGACACGGCGGTGGCCATCGCCAAGAAGAATTTCGAGGCGACCCAGCTCAAGCTGACCATCGAAAAGGA
>CALGOO010000013.1 GCA_937960715.1 uncultured Candidatus Competibacteraceae bacterium | reverse complement strand
AAGAAGCCGCTTGAACCGGCCATTTCATCGATGCATCACTTTGAATCACACCCGTATAGAAAACCCTAAAAAAGACCTATACTTCGACACCCCGGGTCCGCCCCATGAAAACTGTCGCTTACTTGCGTGTTTCGACCGGTGGCCAGGATCTCGACAGCCAGCGGCTGGCGATCCTGGACTATGCCCATCGCTATCACCTGCACATTGATGATTTCGTCGAGGTGACGGTTTCTTCGCGTAAGACCTTAAAGGAGCGCGGGATAGAGGGGTTATGTGCGGGTATGCTGGCCGGTCACCTGATGGTGGTGAGCGAACTGTCACGCCTGGGGCGCAGCGTCGGGCAAATCATCCAGATCGTCGACGATCTGTTGAAGAACCAGATCCGTTTTGTCGCGATCAAGGAGAACATTCAGCTCAACGGCCAGCAGGACATCCAGGGCAAAGTCATGGTGACGATGTTCGGACTGCTCGCCGAGATCGAGCGCGATCTCATTGCGGAGCGCACGCGCGAGGGATTGGCGGCTGCTAAAGCCAAGGGCAACCTGCCTGGTCGACCGAAGGGTTCGCTCGGTCAGTCCCGGCTCGATGGCAAAGAAGCAGAAATCAGGATTCTTCTCGGCAAGCAGGTATCGAAGGCGTCGATCGCCAAGATCATGGACGTATCGCGTTCGACACTGCTCCACTTTATCCGGTCACGCGTATCGGTCAAAGCGTGATAGGAATCCACCGTACCGGAAGCACCACGTCAGGCCAGTCATAAAACGACAATGGCATCCTGTTACTCATTTACGAAGGAATCCTTACGCCTACCCAGCATGGCGAAAAGTCCCAAAAAAGCGTTGCAAAAGTGTATCGGAATATCCCGCTTTCACACCAGATTTTTGCGACAGAATAACGGCCTGTTTCGGAGGGGTTCGTGTCGTTTTCAGTAGGCGAACGCACGCGATATCAGGAGTCGCTTGCACGTGGGAGGAGCGTGGGGCCGGGTCTCCACGCGAACGGCCGGGCAACGGCATGGGCGCCCGTGAATACAGGATCGATTCGGAGCACGGTCCCCCCAGGACTCAAAGGCGGGCCAGCAACTTCGCGCCATCCGGACGCAGTTCACCGGTCGGCGAGACATGCCGGTACAGCGTCTGTCGGGTGATGCCCAGTTCCCGGCAGAGCGCGCCCACGTGGGTTTCGGGTTGCCCCATCGCCGCCCGCGCCAGGCGCAGCTTGGCGGCGGTCATCTTGAACGGCCGGCCGCCCCTGCGGCCCCGGGCCCGCGCCGCCGTCAAGCCCGCCCGCGTGCGTTCGGCGATCAACTCGCGCTCGAACTCGGCCAACGCGGCGAAGATGCCAAAGACCAGCTTGCCGGCCGCCGTCGTGGTGTCGATGGCCGCTCCGTGGCCGGTCAGCACCTTCAGGCCGATGTCGCGTCCGGTCAGGTCATGCACGGTATTGATCAGATGGCGCAGATCGCGCCCGAGCCGATCCAGTTTCCACACGACCAGCGTATCCCCCGGCCGCAGCGCCTTCAGACAGGCGGCCAAGCCGGGCCGATCCTCGCGCTTGCCGGACGCCTGGTCCTCGTAAAGATGCGCCGGATCGACGCCGGCGGCGACCAGCGCGTCGCGCTGCAAATCGGTCGCCTGGGAGCCATCCGCCTTCGACACCCGCATGTAGCCAATGAGCATGCCTTACCAGTCACTTATACGGTCGATTGCGTGACAGCTTACGCGCCGCCGCGCGGGCCGTCAAAAGATGTCATTTAACTCGTTATTTAATTTAAGATCTGTAAACGATTCTTATGGAGAATAAGATGACTGAAATTCGGGCGGAAGCCGCGCTTGGGCAAATCGGGTTTGCGGCTGCTCCGGGGCGGCGGGGAATTACCGCCGCTAGGCCTTACCCTTTTGCCGCCGCCCTGATCGAAAAATAGGTGTTTGGCGGCAGGGGTGAAAAGGGTGGAGATGGGTGAGATGGAATAGGATGATGATATAAACACACCCACGACCACACCGCCACCCCGATTATTTCGGCAATTACAGGCAACTCAGGACGGTTGGCGCACTACTCCGCTTGCCAACCGGTCTTGACTTGCCCCAGGATCGCATTGACCTGGTCGAGCGCCGCTGGATCGACCTGGCCATCCTCGCCGCCGATTTCCAGGGTGACGCGAATGCGCAAGGGCAGGCCCGCCGTCGCTACGCGCAGGGCGTCCATGCGGTCCGCCAAGTCCTGCACCTCGTGGGTCTGGAGTTCCGCGCTGGCGATCTTGGCGCGGTAGGGTCGGACCGGCCGTGGCTCCCGGACCTCGCCCTGGCTCGCGCGAATTTTGACCGCCGCGGCGCCCCCCCGGTCGCAGGGCCAGGGACCGGCGTCGAGCGTGCGTTCGATCAGCCCCAGGCGGAACGCTTCGTCCAGCGCCTGGACGATCCGCGACCAGGGCAATGCCCGACCCGCCCTGGCCGACAGCGCGGCATGAATGAGGTGAGCGTTGCTCTCGCCGTCTTGCCAGGCGGCGGCAAGTTGGGCCGGCAACACCTCGACGCCGGCCAGCGGGAGCGGCGGCGCGAAGAGTTGCGCCGCCTTATCGAGGAAGCCGGCCGGGACCTCCTCGGCCAGCACGCTGATCGCGCCATTGACCAGCCACACTCGCCCGCTTTTCACCGCGCCGGCCACGGCATCGGCCAGCGCCCACGGGGTACACGCCGGGATCGGCAGGCTCTCGGTGTAGCCGCCCTGGTCGATCTCGACCACATGCTGGCCGGAGAAGTACGCACCCATATCGGCCAGCGTGATGGGTTCCTTTTGCCACAGACCGGGCAGTTTTCCGGGCGCCAGAAGCTGCGGATCGAGGTCGCCGAGGGTAGCGGCCTCTGGCAAAACGACTTCGAGACTGGGCTCCTGAACCGCGTGGTCGTCTGGGCGGCATTTCCAGAAGGTGCGGCTGGACTGGTCAGCGCGGGTCACGCGGAGCACGAACTCTCCGGTTTCACAGCCCTGGAGCAACGTCTCCAGGATCGCCGCCCGATTGAGCATCTTCGGCAACCGGGCGGTCGCGGCGAAGGCGCCGACGAGATCCTTGACCAACCGCGCCTGGTCGCCGGCGCCCCACAGGTCATAAGGTCCGCCGGGCAGCAGCGCCTCGGCGTTGACGGCGGTGCTTTCGATCCGCAACCGCGGGTCGGCCATCATCCTGGGAAAGAGCGGCTCGTTGTCGACGTTGATGCGGTAGGCCGCCACCTCGTTGCCCTCGTTGACCGTGACCGCGATGCCGTAGGCCATGACGATGTGCGCGGCCATCTCACCCCGCGCGGCGCGCAGGTTGCCTTCCAGGCGGGCCGTTGCCGCCGTATCGATGTCGCTGCGGTCCTTGAGCAGCTCCCGGACCTTCTCCCACCCGAGCAGGTCCCGCACCTTCTCGCGGGCGAGCGCGATGCCATCCCTGGACGGCGCGGCCAGCACCACCGCATTGCGGTTCCGGGCGCGGGGCTTGTCCGGCCCCGTGGTCTCATCGATGAAACGCTTCGCCTCGGTGCTCGGTTTGCCGTCGCAGGCGGCGCGAGGACCGAGCACGGCGTAGTGGAACTCGCCGTCGTCCTCGATCAGGGCCGGTTGCGCGGGAAGCACGTGCAGCCTGACCCCGGCGCCCCGGGCGCCTTCGGTCAATTTGCCCGCGCCGCGAATCTCTTTCTCCAACACCTCGTCGACCCGCGTCGCACTCACGTTCTGGCGCGCGTCGTGGTGCATCTGTTTCAGGTTCGGCTTGGAGCCGAGCCGCCAGATCTTGGGCAAGCCGGCTTCGCGCTCCGCCGTGAACGCATCATCCAGATACCAGGACGTCTCGGACCAGCGCCCCAGCCCCTTGTCCAGTTCGATGCGATCCGGGGAACCGATGCCGACCAGCCGCTTCAGGTCGTAACTGGCCGCCCGCTGGCCAATCGGTTGGGAGTGCAGGAAGGTCGCCATCACCGCCAGCTCGATTTCGCGCTGTCGAACGCCCAGCAGACCTTCCTGGGCTTTGCGCGCGTGGCCGAGTTCGGCTTCGAGGATGGCGGTCCAGTCTTGGCGTTTTCCCTCGTACTGCTCCAGTCGAGCGACGTTGGCCAATTCGCGGGCGGCCACCCCCAGGCCTTCCATCCGGGGATCGACCAGGAAGACCTGCGCGCCGATCAGGGAGAGCGCATCCCACTGGACGGCATCGCGCAACGCCGAGGCTAAAGTTTTGAGGATGCCGCGTGTCTGCTGGAAACCCTCCAGTTGCGTCCACTTCTGATAGAGGGTCTCGATCAGGGCCGGGTGAAAGGGATAGGCATCGGTGTAGCGCTTCTCCTCGGCGGCCCGATTCCGGGCGGTGTACTCATCGACCGCCTGAACACCATTCAGCGCGCCGAACACCGGGCCGGGCCACTGCGAGCGGTCGGCATGGCTGTCGAGTTTGAACAGGCGGCGGCGGAGAATTTCCGATACGTCCTGGCTCTCGACCGGCTGGATGCCCTCGTCGGCCACCCGCTTGAACTCGTCGTACAGTTCCTTGCTGATGTGTTTGCCGAGTTCGTCCTGTTTGTGCGGGTCGGACGCCAGCAGGGAAGCCACGAGACAGCACCGGGGAACCTTGGCGACCGCCTGGGTCAGGCTGTGCATGAACTCCCGCATCCGGCCGATCCAGGCCGGGTCGAGATCGGCCATCACCCGCACGAACCACAAAACCTCGTCGAACAGGATCAAGACGCCGGAACCCTCCTGGCTGGCCAGCGTCAGCAGCTCTTCCATCACGCCGGTGGCCGGAGGGCTGGGGCGTTCCGCGCCATCGTCCTTGAGCAGCTTCAGACCGGCGGGACCGGCCAGTTGCCAGGCGATGGCGCTCCAGGGCATGCGGACGTTGCGTTCGGTCCCGTCGGGGGCGGTGACCGCCATCCCCCTCTCGGCATCGAGGCGGTCGAACACCACGGCGGCGATGCGGGCTTTCGGCCACCCGCTCGCCAGGGCGCAGTGCGCCTTGAATTGCGAAACCGCCGGTACGTCGGGCAGATGGGCCGGATCGCGGGCCAGATGGACCAGGGTAATGAGCGCGTGGGTCTTGCCGCCGCCGAACGGCGTGTGCAACTGGCGCAGGGCTTTCTCGGACTGGCCCGCCAGGCGGTGCGTCACGTCCCGCGCCAGGTCGCGCAGCCTTACCGTCGGATAGGTCAGCGCGAAGAATTCCCGGGGGTCGTGGTAGACGCCGGGGTTGCGCCCCATCACCACGTCATACAGATCGGCGGCGAACTGCTTCTGCGAGAGTTCCTGGTGGGTAATCTCGTCGCGGAGCTGGATAACCTGATGCCAGGGCTTGATCGTTGATTTCTTCATGAGGGCGCTGGGTCCTACGGCTTGGCGGCGAAGATCGTCAGGAGCAGTTCGCTTTCATCGAGAACCCGGTACGTCGGCCATTTGCCGGAGCGCGCCTTGCCGTGGTTCAGGATGATGGGCACCCCCTCGCCGCGCCGATCCATCAGCGTGGTCCGCGTGGTTTCCAACCACGCGGATTCGGTGGGAACCGGACAACGCGCCAGCAGGCTGGCCAGGGTTTCATTGCGCGCCGCCTGGCGGTACGGAAGGCTTTCGAGTTCGAGCGTATTGGGCAAGCCACCGGGCGAGTAGAGTTCGAGCCGGTTGTTGAAGACGCGCAAGCGGATCTTCGAGCCATGGATCGAGTAGTCCCGATGGGCCACGGCGTTGACCAATGCCTCGAAGACAGCGGCCATGTCATACTGCGGTTCGTCGATTCGACCCATGCGCTTGCGGGCCGCGACTTTCATGTTGCGGGCCACGAAACGGCAGGCTTCGATCACTTGCGAATCGAGGGGACCGCTGATGTCCTTGGCGTCGAGTTGGTAATGGTCCGAGCCGTTGGCCGGTACGGTGCTGTCGCCACGGTAGGCCACGGCCTGAATGTAGGCATTCGGCAGGAAGCGCCGTGAATCCTCGCTGGCCATCAGGACACCGCTGACCGTCGGACGCCAAACACCGGCTTCATCCTGGCGGGCCATGCCGAGCTTGTTCAGGAAGACGGGACGGGCATCGCGGGAGGAGGACGGTTTGAAACGCTGCCACAGGGGCCGGTGCAAGTCATCGAGCGTCGCCATTGGCGCGATCTCCTCGTCGAATCGGATCAGGCCCGTCTGGCTGCGCTGCTGGAACAGCCGCGCGAGTTGCTCGGATCGTAGCTGCCGGCGGGTGCTGCCGGAGCGTTGCAGATAGCCGCCGGGGCTGCGATGAACGAACAGGCTACGTGCAACATCGATCCTGATCACGGCGCGCTCGATCCCGGTGTCGTCGGTCAGCCACAACCGCTCGATGTGCGGCGCCAGCGGCGGGTCGATCAGATCGTGGCAGGCCGCCTGGACGTGTTGCTCGACGCGGTCCAGGTCGGCGATCTCGATGCCGAGCACGCGGCGCGTGCCGTCTTCGATGCCGAGCACACACTGGCCACCCCGCGCATTGGCGAAGGCCGCGAGTTCATCCGCCAAACCGTCGCGGTGCGGCGCTACCACGCGGCCACGGTCGATGCGGACTTCCTTGAGTTCCAGGGTCGAATCTTCACCTAGCAGGATCTTTTTTGAGAGCGCATGGCGGTCCGTTGTCATCATCAGTCTCCTGTATAATAGGACTTACGCATTGACAAGCATCGTATAATGTGCATATCCAGTCAAACCT
>CALGOO010000012.1 GCA_937960715.1 uncultured Candidatus Competibacteraceae bacterium | reverse complement strand
GAAAGATGGTGCCCTGGTTCCTGACGATGACCGTCTCGTCGGACATGGCCGGCACGTAGGCGCCGCCGGCGGTGCAGGAGCCCATCACCACCGCGATCTGGGCGATGCCTTGCGCCGACAGGTTGGCCTGGTTGTAAAAAATCCGCCCGAAGTGGTCCCGGTCGGGAAAAACCTCGTCCTGCTTGGGCAGAAACGCCCCGCCGGAATCGACCAGATACACGCACGGCAACCGGTTCTGTTCGGCGATTTCCTGGGCGCGCAGATGCTTCTTGACCGTCATTGGGTAATAGGTGCCACCCTTCACCGTGGCGTCGTTGGCCACGATCATGCACTCGCCGCCCTGCACCCGGCCGATGCCGGTGATGATTCCCGCCGCCGGCGCGTCGTTGTCGTACATCCCGTAAGCCGCCAGTTGGCCGATTTCGAGAAAGGGCGTGCCGGGATCGAGCAGGGCGTTCACCCGCTCCCGCGGCAACAGCTTGCCTCGGGCAAGGTGTTTCTTGCGCGCCGCTTCGCTGCCGCCCAGGGCAACCTGGGCGACCTTGTCGCGCAAATCGGCGACCAAGGCTCGCAAGGTCTCCGCGTTCGCCTGAAACTCGGCCGAGCGGGGGTTGATCCGGGATTTGAGGACGCTCACCGGGCGCTCTCGGCGAACAGTTCCCGGCCGATCAACATGCGGCGGATTTCCGAGGTGCCGGCGCCGATCTCGTACAGCTTGGCGTCTCGCCACAGCCGGCCGGCGGGATATTCGTTGATGTAACCGTTGCCGCCGAGGGCCTGGATCGTCTCTCCAGCCATCCAGGTGGCCTTTTCCGAGGCGTAGAGGATGGCGCCGGCGGCGTCCTTGCGCAGGGCGCGGGCATGGTCGGCCCGGTCGCAGGCCCGGCCCACGGCGTAGACGTAGGCGCGGCAGGCCTGCCAGGTGGTGTACATATCGGCCAGCTTACCCTGCATGAGCTGGAACTCGCCGATGGGCGTGTCGAACTGCTTGCGGTCGTGGAGGTAAGGAACCACCACATCCATGCAGGCGGCCATGATCCCCAGCGGTCCACCGGCCAGCACGGCGCGTTCGTAGTCGAGGCCGGACATCAGCACCTTGACCCCGTTTCCCACCCCGCCCAGCACGTTCTCCTCCGGCACCTCACAGTCGTCGAAGAACAGTGGATAGGTGTTGGAGCCGCGCATTCCCAGCTTGTCCAGGTGCGTGCCGTGGCTGAAGCCCTTGAAGCTCTTTTCGACGATGAAGGCGGTGATGCCCCGGGGACCCGCGTTCGTATCGGTCTTGGCGTAGATCACCAGGGTATCGGCGTCGCCGCCGTTGGTGATCCACATCTTGCCGCCATTCAGCACGTAGCGGTCGCTCTTTTTATCGGCGCGCAGCTTCATGGACACCACGTCGGAACCGGCGTTGGCCTCGGACATGGCCAGCGCCCCGACCTGCTCGCCGGTCACCAGTTTGGGCAGATACCGGGCCTTCTGATCGGCGGTGCCGTTGCGGTGAATCTGGTTGACGCAGAGGTTGGAGTTGGCGCCGTAGGACAGCCCGACGGCGGCGGAAGCCCGCGAGATTTCCTCCATGGCGACGATATGGGCCAGGTAACCCATGGCGACGCCGCCGTAGTCCTCGCCGACGGTCATGCCGAGCAGGCCCAGATCGCCGAATTTTTTCCACAAATCGGCCGGGAACTGGTTGTCACGGTCGATCTGGGCGGCCCGGGGGGCGATTTCCTTGCTGGCGAAGGCGCGCACCGTATCGCGCAACATGTCGATGGTTTCACCGAGATCGAAATTCAGGCTGTGGAAAGACATGTTGCCTCCTGATGGGCTGCGAGATTCGCTGGCGTCGTCGCGCCCGGCTTTAGGGATGGTTACTCAACCTCGACCGACGGCGGCCAACGATCATTGCCAAGCGTTCCCGCGCTGGTGTTTTCCCGTTGCAGAATAGCGCATTTACTTGATGAAAGCCCGGCGGGCCGTCCGAACTTCACCTCATCGACGCTCTACCCACTTGCCGTGGTTTGAGACGAACACAACGAAGTTCCTACACTTCCATTTTATCTCGACTACGCTTTTTCATGACTCGCCTCTTCACTAAAACGAGAAAGCGCCCCCAATGACCGAGTGCAACTCCCGCGCGCCGGGCCTCGGCCGGAGAAGAACGATGCCTTTCGGAACGCCAACCGAAGCGCTGGAGGAGTTACAGACTTTTCCGCGCCTGCTTTTCCATCATGCCAAGGCGCGGGGCGATGCGCCGGCCATCCGCGAGAAAGACCTGGGCATCTGGCAGACCTGGAACTGGTCCAGCGTCGCCGAGCGGGTGCGCGCCCTGGCCAGCGGCTTGGCGGCCCTCGGCTTCAAGCGCGGCGACAACCTGGCCATCATCGGCGACAACCGGCCCCATCTCTACATGATGATGAGCGCCGCCCAATGCCTCGGCGGCGTGCCGGTGCCGCTCTACCAGGACGCGGTGGCCGACGAAATGCTCTTCGTGCTGGAGGACGCCGCCATCCGCTTCGCGGCGGTCGAGGATCAGGAGCAGGTGGACAAACTGCTGGAGGTCCGGGATCGGGCGCCCCTGCTGGAACACATCGTCTACGACGACCCGCGGGGAATGCGTCACTACAACCAGCCTTTCCTCCACGACATCCACGCCCTGATGGAGATGGGGCGGATTCACAACCGCAACCATCCCGATTTCCTTGACGAGGAAGTGGCGCAAGGGCGGCCCGACGACGTGTCGGTCATGCTGTATACCTCCGGCACCACCGGCCAGCCCAAGGGGGTTTGCCAGACCCACGCCGCCTTCATCGCCGCCGCGCGCGGCGGTATGCAAATCGACGGCCTGGACGCCAGCGGCGGCATTCTGTCCTACCTGCCGATGGCCTGGGTCGGCGATCACCTGTTTTCCTTCGCCCAGGCGCTGGTGGCGGGTTTCACCATCAATTGCCCGGAATCGACCGATACGGTGACGACCGACCTGCGCGAAATCGGACCGACCTACTATTTCGCGCCGCCCCGGGTGTTCGAGAGCCTGCTGACCTCCATCATGATCCGCATGGAGGACGCCAGCGCCCTCAAGCGCAAGCTGTTCCATTACTTTCTGGGCGTGGCCAAGCGTTGTGGCGTGGATTTGCTCGACGGCAAGCCGGTGAGTTTGGCCGACCGCTTGCTCTACGCCCTGGGCAATCTGCTGGTCTACGGCCCGCTGCGCAACGTGCTCGGCATGAGCCACATCCGCGTCGCCTACACCGCCGGAGCGGCCATCGGCCCCGACCTGTTCCGGTTCTACCGCTCCATCGGCATCAACCTCAAGCAGTTCTACGGCCAGACCGAGACCTGCGCCTACGTCTGCCTGCAACCGGATCGGGCCATCAAGTTCGATTCGGTCGGCCCGCCGGCCCCCAGCGTCGAGGTGAAGATCGCCGACAACGGCGAGGTGCTGGTCAAGGGGCCGATGCTGCTCAAGGAATACTACCAACGTCCGGACGCCACCGCCGAGTCGATCGACGCCGACGGCTACTTCATGACCGGCGACGCCGGCTTTCTCGACCAAGACGGCCACCTGAAAATCATCGACCGGGCCAAGGATGTCGGCAAATTGGCCAATGGGGCGATGTTCGCCCCCAACTACATCGAAAACAAGCTCAAATTCTTCCAGTACATCAAGGAAGCAGTCTGCTTCGGCCACGACCGCGCCATGGTCTGCGCCTTCATCAACGTCGACATGGGCGCGGTCGGCAACTGGGCCGAGCGGCGCAACATTGCCTATTCCGGCTACACCGATCTGGCCGGCAAGCCGGAAGTGCATGAGCTGATCCGCGACTGCGTGGAGCAGGTCAACGCCGCGTTGACCCAGGATGCGATGGTGGCCGATTCGCAGATTCACCGCTTCCTGATCCTGCACAAGGAGCTGGACCCGGACGACGACGAGCTGACCCGCACCCGCAAGGTGCGGCGCAACTTCGTCGCGAAAAAATACCAGGTGTTGATCGAAGCGCTGTACGGCGGCCAGGCCACGCAATTCATCGAAACCGAGGTCAAGTTCGAGGACGGTCGGCGCGGCACGGTAGCCGCCGATCTCAAGATCGTCGACGCCAGCACCTTCCCGGCGGCCAGGCAGGCGGCCTAACCATGAGCAAGAAAATCGGCGACGTCATTCTCGACCTGCAAAACATTTCGCTGCGCTTCGGCGGGGTCAAGGCCCTGACCGACATCTCCTTCGACGTCCGCGAGCACGAAATCCGCGCCATCATCGGCCCCAACGGAGCGGGCAAGAGTTCGATGCTCAATGTCATCAACGGCGTTTACCACCCCCAGGAAGGCGTCATCATCTTCCGGGGTCGGGAGCGCAAGAAGATGGAGCCGCATCACGCGGCGACCCAGGGCATCGCCCGCACCTTCCAGAACATCGCGCTGTTCAAGGGCATGAGCGTGCTCGACAACCTCATGACCGGGCGCATCACCCGGATGAAGGCCAGCTTCGTCGAGCACGCGCTGTGGTTGGGCCGGGCCAGGCGGGAGGAACTGGAGCATCGCAAAAAGGTGGAGGAAGTGATCGATTTCCTGGAAATCCAGCACATCCGCCGCACCCCGGTCGGCCGCCTGCCCTACGGCCTGCAAAAGCGGGTGGAACTGGGGCGGGCGCTGGCCGCCGAGCCGTCCATGCTGCTGCTGGACGAGCCGATGGCCGGCATGAATGTCGAGGAAAAACAGGACATGTGCCGCTTCATTCTCGACGTCAACGACCAGTTCGGTACCACCATCGTCCTGATCGAGCACGACATGGGCGTGGTGATGGACATTTCCGACCGCGTCGTGGTGCTCGACTATGGCAGGAAGATCGGCGACGGCCTGCCGGACGACGTGAAAACCAACCCGGACGTGATCACCGCCTATCTGGGCGTGAGCCATTAGGGAGAGCCGGACCATGCAATTCTTTCTGGAAGTCCTGATCGGTGGCCTGCTGTCCGGGGTGATGTACGCCTTGGTGGCCCTGGGCTTCGTGCTGATCTACAAGGCCTCCGGCGTGTTCAACTTCGCCCAGGGGGCGATGGTGTATCTCGCCGCGCTGTCGGTGGTGGGCTGCATGGAGAAGGGCGCTCCCTTGTGGCTGGCGATCGTCCTCGCCTTCGTCATCATGACGCTGTTCGGCATCGCCACCGAAAAGTTCGTGCTGCGCAAACTGGTGAACCAGCCGCCCATCGCCCTGTTCATGGCCACCATCGGCCTGGCGTTCTTCATCGAGGGTCTGGCGCCGATGGTGTTCGGCAGCAATCCGCGCGCCCTGGATCTCGGCATCGTCGACGAGCCGATCCCGGCCATTCTCGACGCCTGGGGCATCGTCATTTCCAAGTTCGACCTGGTGGCGGCGGGGGTGGCGGCCCTGCTGGTGACGACGCTGGCTCTCTTCTTCCAATACACCCGGATCGGCCGGGCCCTGCGGGCGGTGGCCGACGACCATCAGGCGGCGCTGTCGATCGGCATCCCCTTGCAGCACATCTGGGCCATCGTCTGGGGCATCGCCGGTTTCGTCGCCCTGGTCGCCGGCCTGATGTGGGGCGCCCGCAACGGCGTGCAGTTCGCGCTCACCTTCACCGCCCTCAAGGCGCTGCCGGTGTTGATCATCGGCGGCTTCACCTCGGTGCCGGGCGCCATCGTCGGCGGCCTGCTCATCGGCGCCTCGGAAAAACTCGCGGAGATTTACCTGCCGCCGGTCATGCAGTCCCTGTTCGGCGGCAATTTCGGCGGCATCGAAGGCTGGTTCCCCTACGTTCTGGCCCTGCTCTTCCTGCTGGTTCGCCCCGAAGGTCTCTTCGGCGAGAAACACATCGACCGGGTATAAGGAGAATAACCCATGCTCTATCGCGAAGCCGGCCAGTTCAAGACCAGTTACGCCGCCGACCAGCAACTGTTTCCCATCCGCCAGGACCGCATTGGCGTGATCCTTCTGCTGGTCGTGGCGTTTCTGGTCGTACCGGGGGTCGCCAGCGAATATTGGTTCTCGGCCATCCTGATCCCCTTCCTGATTTTCTCCCTGGCCGCCCTGGGCTTGAACATCCTCACCGGCTACGCCGGCCAGTTGTCCCTGGGTTCGGCCGCCTTCATGGCGGTGGGGGCCTACGCCGCCTACAACTTCCAGTTGCGGATCGACGGTATCCCAATCTTGATCTCCTTCGCGTTCGCCGGACTGACGGCGGCCGGCGTGGGCATTCTGTTCGGATTGCCGAGTTTGTGGATCAAGGGGTTTTATCTGGCGGTGGCGACGCTGGCGGCGCAGTTCTTCATCGTCTGGTGCCTGACCAAGTTTCCCTGGTTTTCCAATCACTCCTCGTCGGGAGTGATTTCCGCCCAGAAGATCGTCATCCTCGGCCACGAATTCGCGTCGCCCCGGGAGAAATACCTGCTGGTGCTGACCCTCGTGGCCGTCATGGCGCTGGCGGCCAAGAACATGGTCCGCTCGTCCACCGGTCGCGCCTGGATGGCGGTGCGCGACATGGACGTGGCCGCCGAGGTGATCGGC
>CALGOO010000011.1 GCA_937960715.1 uncultured Candidatus Competibacteraceae bacterium | reverse complement strand
GCGACAAGGAGGCGCTGACCCGGGAAGGGGTCGAGCGGGTTCTGAACGAACTTCGGCAAAACTTCGAATACATCGTCTGCGATTCGCCGGCCGGCATCGAGCGGGGCGCGCTGATGGCGCTGTATTTCGCCGACGAGGCGTTGGTGGTGACCAATCCGGAGGTTTCGTCGGTGCGCGATTCCGATCGAATCCTCGGTATTCTGGCCAGCCGCTCGCGCCGCGCCGAGCAGGGCGAGGCGCCCGTCAAGGAGCATCTGGTGCTGGCGCGCTACGCGCCGGAGCGCGCCGATCGGGGCGATATGCTCAGCGTGGAGGATGTGCTGGAGATTTTGGGCATTCCATTGCTGGGTGTGATTCCGGAGTCGCCAACCGTCTTGCAGTCCTCCAATGCCGGTGTTCCCGTGGTTTTGGAGGATGGCAGCGACGCGGGCGCCGCCTATGGCGATCTGGTGGATCGTTTCCTGGGCAAAAACCTGCCACATCGGTTTATTACCACCCAGAAGAAGGGATTTCTGAAACGTCTGTTTGGCGGAGGGTAAGCCAATGGGTCTATTCGACAACATCTTTCGCCCATCACCGAATAAATCGTCGGCCGCGCTGGCCAAGGAACGGTTGCAAATCATCGTCGCGCACGAACGGGGCAACCGCCGCGGGAGTCCCGACTATCTGCCGGCGCTCAAGAAGGAACTGCTGGAGGTGGTGCGCAAATACGTGCCGGTGGACCAAAGCCAGATCAAGGTGCATCTGGATCGCGAAGGCGGCTATGAAGTTCTGGAACTGAACATTACCTTGCCGGACGAGGAGCCGCAGTCGAGGCGCGGCTTGGAGATTTCGCGGGGCAACGGCCAGGGTTGAAGGGGAATGAACGCCGCGGAGAACAGCGAGCGGCCCGCGGTAGCCCGTGGCGCGGTGGATCGGGTTCGACTCGATAAATGGTTGTGGGCCGCGCGTTTCTTCAAGACGCGCACCTTGGCGGCCGAGGTGGTCACGGGTGGCAAGGTTCATGCGGGTGGCCAGCGCTGTAAACCCGCCCATTCCGTCCGTCTGGGTGAAACACTGCAAATTCAACGCGGAGTTGAGCCATACGTAATCACGGTCAGGGCGCTGAGCGACCGGCGCGGTCCCGCCAGCGTCGCGACCCTGCTGTATGAAGAAACCGCCGAAAGCCACCGGCGGCGCGAAGCCTTGCACGAGCGGCGGCGTCTGGAACGTTCCCCCGTGCCCCAACCGGCCGGTCGACCCACCAAGCAGGATCGGCGCCGCATCGTGCGGTTCACCCACGGCGACGGCTAAACCACTGGCCTGGAAGCGAAGCGCCCGGTCAGTCGCGTCGTCTTGCCCCGAACAAGAAAACCGGCGGATCATCCCCGAATCCAACCTGAATCCAACCTCTTTACTCCCCCAAGCGCGCCTGGCGACTACGATCCTCTGGAGGACTGGCGAAACTGGTTAGTATGCGTACTCTAATTTTCCTTGTTAACTTCTTGAGCCAAGAGGGCCGGAACGACCGCCGCAAAAGTTCCGGACATGATCAAGTCCAGCGATGGCAACCGATACAACCAGACTTGCGCCATGATCCATGAGGAGGGCTCCAGATATGAAAGCCTATTTGCTTGAAAACCAACTCACTCACAATGCGCGGGATTTCGCGCGCCAAATCTGGCTGGCGGGACTGGGCGCGTTCGCCAGGACCCAGGACGAGGGTGGCAAGCTTTTTGAGTCGCTAGTCCAGGAAGGACAGGCCGTGGACGCGCGAATGAGAGAGATTGCCGATGGCAAGCCCGCAGTGAGCGAAACGATCGTGAAGGGCAAGGTCGAGGCAATTCGGGAACGGGCGACCGGAGCCTGGAATAAACTGGAGAAAGTCTTTCAGGCGCGGGTAGCGCGCGCCCTGCGCCGCCTGGGCGTGCCCAGTCGGGACGACATCCAGCGGTTGTTCGAGCAGATCGATTTGTTGAGCCAGAACGCTTTGGAGCTGACCCAGGCGGCGGAGGCGGGAACCAAAGCGAGGAAAGCACGCGCCATCCGGTCACCCGATCCAGCCGCCGTCAAGATCGCCGAACCCGTGGGGTGATCGCCGTTCCAGTCTGGCCGTGGCGAACCGGGGTCCGGTCTTGGCGACTGGTCGGCTCGTCGAAGTGGAGCAAGGACCAGGGAGGGTCCGTTTTGCGTTTTTCCACCCCGGGTTCCGCGCATCAAATTGACCGTTCGCCGGTCGCAAGGTAACGTAAGCGCCTGCTAAAGCGGACGGGCAGGCATGATGGCCAAGAAAAATCTCCCAATTCCCTTCGAAACGGCGCTGGCGGAACTGGAAAGCCTGATCGGACAGATCGAACAGGGTGACCTGACCCTTGATGATTCCCTGCAACGGTTCGAGCGCGGCATCGTGCTGGTGCGAAGCTGTCGGAACGCCTTGCGGGAAGCCGAACAAAAAGTGGAACAGTTGATCGAACGCAATGGTCAATTGGAAACCACGCCGCTGGCCCGGTCGGCGGATTGACGCCGATGGCGGTGGAATGGATCGAAGGCTATCAAGCTCGCGCCGAATGGGCGCTTGACCAGCGCTTGCCGGCGACCGGCATTCATCCTGGCGCTTTGCACCGCGCCATGCGCTATGCGGTGTTGGGGGGCGGTAAACGCATCCGTCCGGTGCTGGTTTACCTGAGCGGCGCGGCGGTCGGCGCGATGCCCGAGGCGTTGGATGGTCCTGCCTGCGCGGTGGAATTCATCCATGCCTATTCGCTGATTCACGATGATCTGCCGGCTATGGACAACGACGACCTGCGCCACGGCCAGCCGAGTTGCCATAAGGCGTTCGGCGAGGCGCTGGCGATCCTGGCCGGCGACGCGCTGCAGGCGCTGGCGTTTCAAATACTCGGCCAGGATGCCGCAATGGTGGCGGACCCAGCCATCCGGTTGCGAATGCTGGCCGTGTTGGCCCAGGCCGCCGGCTCGCGCGGCATGGCGGGCGGCCAGGCGATTGATCTGGCGGCGGTCGGGCAGGCGCTGACCCTGGCCGAGCTGGAAGACATGCATATCCACAAGACCGGGGCTTTGATCCGCGCCAGCGTGCTGCTGGGGGCGCTCAGTCAGCCGACGGTCGAGCCGGCGGTGCTGGAGCGGTTGGATCACTATGCCAAATGCATCGGGCTCGCTTTCCAGATTCGCGACGATATCCTCGATGTCATCGGTGACGCGGTCACGCTGGGCAAGAATACGGGGGCGGACCGGGCGCTCGCCAAACCGACCTATCCGGCGCTGTTGGGGCTGGAGGGCGCCCGCGAGCACGCCCGTCTGTTGCGCGCGGAAGCGCTGGCCAGTCTGCGACCCTTGGGGTCCGAAGCCGAACCGCTGCGCTGGATTGCTTCCTACATCGTGGAGCGGATGTATTGAGCGCCCCGCTCCCGCCTTGCCCCTGGCATCGCCAACCGGCACGAACTCCCCTACCGACAATGACCACCGGACCCACTTTTCCGCTGCTGGAACAAATTGACGCCCCCCCGGATTTGCGCGCGCTGCCGGAGGCGCGATTGCCGGCCCTGGCGCACGAATTGCGCGAATTCCTGATCCAGACCGTGGCCAGGACCGGCGGCCATTTTGCCGCCAACCTGGGCACGGTCGAACTGGCCATCGCCCTGCACTACGTGTTCGAGACGCCCGAGGATCGGCTGGTTTGGGATGTCGGCCATCAAAGCTATCCACATAAGATCCTGACGGGTCGCCGAGCCCGGATGGACACGTTGCGCCGCAAGAATGGCGTCGCGGGTTTTCCCAGGCGGTGCGAAAGCCCTTACGACACGTTTGGAGTCGGCCACTCCAGCACCTCGCTGAGCGCCGCCCTGGGCATGGTCATCGCCGCCGAGCGGGCTGGCGGCGACCGCAGGGTGGTCGCCGTGATCGGCGATGGAGCGATGACCGCGGGCATGGCATTCGAGGCTTTGAACCACGCGGGCCACCTCAAAAGCGACCTGCTGGTCGTGCTCAACGACAACGAGATGTCGATCTCGCCGAACGTGGGCGCGCTGTCGGCGCATCTGACCCAGCTGTTGTCGAGTCGTCTTTTTTCCACGGTGCGCGCGGGCGGTAAGAAAGTCCTGAGCCATGTACCGCCGATGCTGGAAGTCGCCCGCCGCGCCGAGGAGCAGGTCAAGGGCTTGATCGCACCGGGTGGTACCCTGTTCGAGGAACTGGGCTTCACCTATTTTGGGCCGGTGGACGGTCATGATTTGTCGACCCTCGTGCCGACCCTGCGCAACCTGCGGGCGCTCAAGGGGCCACGCCTGTTGCATGTGGTCACCCGCAAGGGCAAGGGCTACCAGCGGGCCGAGGACGAGCCGGTGAGCTACCACGGAGTCGGGACGTTCGATCCGGCGCATGGGCTGAAACCCGCCAAGACGGGAGGTGGGCTGACCTATACCCAGGTCTTCGGTCAATGGCTGTGCGAGATGGCCGAGCGGGACGGGCGACTGATCGGCATCACTCCGGCGATGCGGGAAGGTTCCGGCCTGGTCGAATTTTCCGAGCGGTTCCCGGATCGCTACTTCGATGTCGCCATCGCCGAACAGCACGCGGTCACGCTGGCCGCGGGCATGGCCTGCGATGGCCTCAAGCCAGTGGTGGCGATCTATTCCACCTTCCTGCAACGCGCCTACGATCAACTGATTCACGATGTGGCGTTGCAAAATCTGCCGGTGCTGTTCGCCATCGACCGCGCCGGGTTGGTGGGGCCGGATGGTCCGACCCACGCCGGCGGGTTCGATTACAGCTATCTGCGCTGTATTCCGAACCTGGTGGTGATGGCGCCGGCCGACGAGAACGAATGCCGACAAATGCTCTATACCGGGTTTCGGCTGAACCAACCGGCGGCGGTTCGCTATCCACGCGGCCAGGGACCTGGCGTGGCGCTGGAGCAGGAAATGCGGGTGTTGCCGCTGGGTCGGGCCGAAATTCGCCGGCAAGGTCGGGACCTGGCGCTGCTGGCGTTCGGCAGCATGGTCACCGTCGCCGAGGCGGTGGCGGAGCGGCTGAACGCCACGGTGGTGAACATGCGGTTCGTCAAGCCGCTGGACGAGGCCATGGTGGTGCAAATGGCCGCTGACCATCGTTGGCTGGTGACGCTGGAGGAAAATGCGATGGCCGGCGGCGCGGGCAGCGCGGTGAACGAGTGTTTGGCGGCGCGGGGCCTTGGAGTGCGGGCCCGCAACCTTGGATTGCCGGATCGCTTTGTGGAGCAGGGCGAGCGCGGCGAACTGCTGGCCGAATCGGACCTGGACAGCGTCGGCGTACTGCGGCGGTTGATGGGATGGGGCATGGTCGCCGCGCCAACGCAGGTTGACGTCTGAGCGAAATCATCGGGAATTTACCGCCGGGTCGACCATCCAATCGTTCGATGGGTGGCGATTGAAACCCCGGTGACCGGGTGAGGCGGCGCCGGATGTCGAGTTTTGAACGAAGGCGCGCGCGCGCCGCTGAGAGGATTGCATGCAGCCATTGACGATAAATGCCGCGGCCCTGTCCACGGTGGTCCATATCCCCGACGTGCAAAACAGCGCCGATACCCGCCGGTTGGCCATCAACAAGGTCGGGATCAAGGACATCCGCCATCCGGTCAAGGTGCGCGACCGCAGCGGGGGGGAGCAGCACACCATCGCCACGTTCAACATGTACGTGAACTTGCCGCATAACTTCAAGGGCACCCACATGTCGCGTTTCGTGGAGATCTTGAATGTGCCTGGACGCGAGATTTCGGTGGATTCGTTCAAGGATATGTTGACGGAGATGACCGAGCGGCTGGAAGCCGAATCGGGTCATATCGAGATGTCCTTCACCTATTTCGTCACCAAGGCGGCTCCGGTGTCCGGAGTCGAAAGCCTGATGGACTACGAGGTTACGTTCGCCGGCGAAATCCGCGACGGTCGATCCGCCATGAATCTTAGGGTCGTGGTACCGGTGACCAGCCTATGTCCCTGCTCGAAGAAGATTTCCCGATACGGCGCGCACAACCAGCGTTCCCATGTGACGGTCAACGTCCGCACCCGAGGATTCATCTGGATCGAGGACCTCATCGACCTGGTCGAAAAGGAGGCGTCCTGCGAGCTGTACGGCTTGCTGAAGCGGCCGGATGAAAAATACGTGACCGAGCGCGCCTACGAGAATCCCAAGTTTGTCGAGGACATGGTGCGCGACATCGCCGCCCGGTTGAACCGGGACGAGCGGGTGGCGGCCTATGCGGTGGAGTCGGAAAATTTCGAGTCCATCCACAACCACTCGGCCTATGCCATGATCGAGCACGACAAGGATGCTGGGAAAACCAGCACGCCATAGGGAAGCGCTGGAAGCGAAAAAGCCGTTCCCCCAGGAACGGCTTTTTCAATTATGGAAATCGATGGTGGGCGATGCTGGGCTCGAACCAGCGACCCCTACCGTGTGAAGGTAGTGCTCTCCCACTGAGCTAATCGCCCATCGAACGAGTTTTCGATTATAAGGGCCCCGCGCCAGGCTTTACAAGCCTGGACACCGAGACAAGCGGAGCCCGTTGCGCCCGCGCTTTTTCCGAATATCCATCACATGGCTGCAAAACACAGACAGGGTGGATCGATAAACCATCACCCATATAAATCAGCCCGTCAAGCCGACATGGCGCAATTGCCATGACCTGGCCGCCGATCTACAGATATTGCACCTCAATGATTTCGTAGGTCTTGGCGCCGCCCGGAGTTTGGACATCGACGACATCGTCGATGGATTTGCCGATCAGCGCCCGCGCGATCGGGGATTTGAGGGAAATCTTACCTTCCTTAAGGTCGGCCTCGTCCTCGCCGACGATCTGATAGCGCCGCTCCTCCTCGCTCTCCACGTCCCGCAGCAAGACCGTGGCGCCGAATACCACCTTGTCCGAGGCCGGCAAGGCGGTTACGTCGATGATCTGGGCGCGGGCCAGCTTCGACTCGATTTCGGCGATCCGACCCTCGGTAAAGCTTTGTTGCTCGCGCGCGGCGTGATATTCGGCGTTTTCCTTCAGGTCGCCATGGGCGCGGGCCTCGGCGATGGCGGCGATGATTCGTGGCCGCGCCACCGCCTTGAGTTCCTGAAGCTCGGCGCGCAGTCGGGCAGCGCCGGTGACGGTCATCGGTACTTTCTGAGTCATGTGTGCAGTTCCCGGTGCAAGTCTTGCAGGCAGTTCACGGTGGTGTTGTCCAGTTCACGCAGAGCCTGGCAGGTCGCCCGCGCGGCGGCGAGCGTGGTGGTGTAACTGACTTTGTGCATCAGCGCTTCGCGGCGGATCGAGAAGGAATCCGCGATGGCTTGCTTGCCTTCGGTGGTGTTGACGATGAGGGCGATCTGGTCGTTCTTGATCAGGTCGACGATGTGGGGTCGACCCTCACCGACCTTGTGGATCGTTTCGCAATCGAGGCCGTGGGCGCGCAAAGTCGCCGCCGTACCCTTGGTAGCCATCAGGCTGAACCCGAGCCGCCCCAGATCACGGGCGATTTCCACCAGTTTCGCCTTGTCTGCGTCGCGCACGCTGAGGAAAGCACGGCCACCGCGCGGTAACTGATCGCCGGCGCCGAGTTGGGCCTTGGCGAAGGCTTCGCCGAAACTGCGCCCAACCCCCATCACTTCGCCGGTGGATTTCATCTCCGGCCCCAACAGAGGATCCACGCCGGGGAACTTGGCGAAGGGGAACACCGCTTCCTTGACCGAGTAATAGGCGGGAATCACCTCGCCGGATATGCCTTGAACGGCCAGTGACCGTCCGACCATGCAGCGGGCGGCGATCTTGGCCAGCGGCCGGCCCGTGGCCTTGGAGACGTAGGGCACCGTTCGAGACGCGCGGGGATTGACCTCCAGCACGTAAATATCCTCGCCCTGGATGGCGAACTGCGTGTTCATCAGCCCGGCCACGCCCAGCTCCAGGGCCATCGCGCGCACCTGTTCGCGCAACCGTGCCTGAATCTCCGGACCAAGGGAGTAAGGTGGTAGCGAACAGGCGGAGTCGCCGGAATGGACGCCGGCTTCCTCGATGTGCTCCATGATGCCCCCGATGATGACCTCGCGACCGTCGCTGAGCGCGTCGACGTCCACCTCGACCGCGTCGCTGAGAAAGCGGTCCAGCAGCACCGGTGAGTCGTTGGACACCTGAACGGCTTCCCGCATGTAGCGGCGCAAATCTTCTTCCTGATGGACGATTTCCATCGCCCGACCACCTAGTACGTAGGAAGGCCGCACCACCAGCGGATAGCCGATTTCCCGGGCCAGCCGAACCGCCGCCTCCGGTTCGCGAGCAGTGCGATTGGGCGGTTGCAACAAGCCGAGCCGCTGGATCATTTGCTGAAACCGTTCGCGATCCTCGGCGCGGTCGATGGCGTCCGGGCTGGTTCCGACGATCGGCACCCCGTTGGCTTCCAGCGGCCGGGCCAGCTTCAACGGCGTCTGGCCGCCGAACTGGACGATCACGCCCGCGGGCCGTTCCTTGCGCACGATCTCCAACACGTCTTCCAGGGTCAGCGGTTCGAAATACAGGCGGTCGGAGGTGTCGAAGTCGGTGGACACCGTTTCCGGGTTGCAGTTGACCATGATGGTCTCGTAGCCATCCTCGCGCAGCGCCAGGGCGGCGTGGACGCAACAATAGTCGAATTCGATGCCCTGACCGATACGATTGGGTCCACCGCCCAGCACCATGATCTTGGTCCGGTCGGTGGGCTCGGCCTCGCACTCTTCCTCGTAAGTGGAATACAGATAGGCGGTGCTGGTGGCGAATTCGGCGGCGCAGGAATCCACTCGCTTATAGACTGGATGCACGTCCAGTTCCGCGCGCAACCGGCGAACCTCGGATTCGGCGACGCCGGTCAGGGTTGCCAGCCGGCTGTCGGAAAAGCCCTTGCGCTTGAGGAAATACAGCCGTTGGCGATCGCGCAGGGCCGCCGGTCCGAGCGCGCGCGTCTCGCCGGCGAGCTGGACCAGATTCTCGATCTGCGCCAAAAACCAGGGATCGATCCAGGTCAGTTCGTGCAAGGCCGCGACCGAATAGCCCAGCCGGAACGCCTCGGCGATAAACCAGAGCCGCCGGGGGCCAGGTACGCCCAGCTCTTGTTTCAGGACCAGATGAGGATCGGCATGGGCATGGGCATGGTCGAGCGGCAGCACTTCGTTAAAGCCGTCCACGCCGATTTCCAGCCCACGCAACGCCTTCTGGATCGATTCCTGAAAGGTGCGACCGATGGCCATCACCTCGCCGACCGATTTCATCTGGGTGGTCAACCGCGGATTGGCCTGCGGGAACTTTTCGAAGTTGAAACGCGGCACCTTGGTGACCACGTAGTCGATGCTCGGCTCGAACGAGACCGGCGTGCGGCCGCCGGTGATCTCGTTCCGCAACTCGTCGAGGGTATAACCCACCGCCAATTTGGCCGCGACCTTGGCGATGGGGAAGCCGGTGGCCTTGGACGCCAGCGCCGAGGAACGGGACACGCGCGGATTCATCTCGATGATCACCATCTGCCCGTCGTCGGGGTTGATGGCGAATTGGACGTTGGAGCCGCCGGTGTCCACGCCGATCTTGCGCAACACCGCCAGCGAGGCGTCGCGCATGATCTGGTATTCCTTGTCGGTGAGGGTCTGGGCCGGGGCGACGGTGATGGAGTCGCCGGTGTGGACACCCATCGGATCCAGGTTTTCGATGGAGCAAACGATGATGCAGTTGTCGGCGCGGTCGCGCACCACTTCCATCTCGAATTCCTTCCAGCCCAGCACCGATTCCTCGATCAGCACTTCGCTGACCGGGGATAGATCGAGACCACGCTCGAGGATTTCCACCAGCTCTTCACGGTTGTAAGCGATGCCGCCGCCGCTACCGCCGAGGGTGAAGGAAGGTCGGATGATGGTCGGGAAACCGATTTCGTGGTGCTGGGCCAGCGCCTCCTCCAGGGTGTGGGCGATCACCGAACGGGGGGTTTTCAAGCCGATTTCGTGCATCGCCCGCCGGAAGCGTTCGCGGTCTTCGGCCATATCGATGGCGTCGGGCGAGGCGCCGATCATTTCAACTCCATACTGCTCCAGCACGCCGTGCCGGACCAGGTCGAGCGAGCAGTTCAACGCGGTCTGCCCACCCATGGTGGGTAACAGAGCGTCGGGGCGCTCGCGGGCGAGGATGTGGGCAACCGTCCGCCAATGGATCGGCTCGATGTACACGGCATCAGCCATGTTGGGATCGGTCATGATGGTGGCGGGGTTGGAATTGACCAGAATCACCCGGTAACCCTCTTCCCGCAACGCCTTGCAAGCCTGCGCGCCGGAATAATCGAACTCGCAGGCCTGACCGATCACGATGGGACCGGCGCCGATGATGAGGATGCTGTGTAAATCGGTACGCTTGGGCATGACTTTACCTGGAGAAAATCCGCGGCGGCGACGCGAACGATTTCAGCGCCGCGCGGCGACGCGGGCTTCCAATAGCGCGATGAACCGGTCGAACAGCGGCGCCACATCATGCGGACCGGGACTGGCTTCGGGATGACCTTGAAAGCTGAATGCGGGCCGGTCGGTGCGGGCGACGCCTTGCAACGAACCGTCGAACAGGGAGCGGTGCGTCGGGCGCAGATTGGCCGGCAGGGTGGCTTCATCCACCGCGAAGCCGTGGTTTTGACTACTGATCATCACCCGACCGCTGTCGAGGTCTAGCACCGGATGGTTGCCGCCGTGATGGCCGAATTTCATCTTGACAGTCCGCGCCCCGCTGGCCAGCCCCAGCAACTGGTGGCCCAGGCAAATCCCAAACAGTGGAACGCCGGCGTCCAACAGTTCGCGGATCGCGGCGATGGCGTAGTCGCACGGTTCGGGGTCGCCAGGACCGTTGGACAGGAACACGCCGTCCGGCCGCAAGGCCATGACCTCGTGGGCGGGCGTTTGCGCCGGAATCACGGTCAGCCGACAGCGGCGCTCGGCCAGCATCCGCAGAATGTTGCGCTTGATCCCATAGTCGTAGGCGACCACATGGTAGCGCGTGTCGCTCACCGTCGGAAAGCCGTTGTTGGCCAGTTGCCAGGTTCCTTCGCTCCAAACGTAGGGGGCGGACACGCTGACCACCCGCGCGAGATCCATGCCTTTCAGGCCAGGAAATGCGCGGGCCAGCGTCAAGGCCCGTTCCGCGTTGGGTTGATCGCCGGCCATCAGGCAGCCGTTCTGCGCGCCCTTCTCCCGTAGCAACCGGGTCAGCCGGCGGGTATCGATGCCGGCGAGGGCGATTACGCCGCGCTCGCGCAGATAATGGTCCAACGGTTGCTGGCCGCGCCAGTTGCTGGCGATGGGCGGGCAGTCCCGAACCACCAGGCCACTGGCGTGGATGCGGGCCGCTTCCTCGTCGCCTCGGTTAACGCCGACGTTGCCGATGTGCGGGTAGGTCAGGGTGATGATCTGCTGGCAATAGGATGGGTCGGTCAGGATTTCCTGATAGCCCGTGATCGAGGTATTGAACACAACCTCGCCCTGGGCATGGCCCTCGGCGCCGATGGATTCGCCCCGGAACAGACTGCCGTCTTCCAGGGCCAGAAGCGCGGGTTTCCTCAAGCAAGCCTCCAAGATGAACGCACGCAAAGAAAAGGCGGCGCGGCCGCCGCCCCCATGACGCAGTGCAAAAAAACGGGCCTAGACTGGCGCGGAGTCTAGCAAATCGCGCTGCTCCGCTCCAGGCGCCAAGCCGCCGACGGGCGGGTTCAACGCAAGCCCAGCACGTCCCGCATGTCGAATAGGCCCGGGGGACGTCCGATCAGCCAGTTTGCGGCTCGAAGGGCGCCCTTGGCGAACGTCATCCGGCTGGATGCGCGATGGGTGATTTCGATGCGCTCGCCCGTGTCGGCGAACAGCACGGTGTGTTCGCCGACGATATCGCCAGCTCGCACCGTGGCGAAACCGATGGCGGCGCGATCGCGCTCGCCGGTGACGCCCCGCCGGTCATAAACCGCGCATTGCGCCAGATCGCGGCCGAGGGCCGTGGCGATCACCTGCCCCATGGCCAGCGCGGTGCCGGAGGGTGCGTCCACCTTGTGGCGGTGGTGGGCCTCGATAATTT
This sequence comes from uncultured Candidatus Competibacteraceae bacterium, assembly GCA_937960715.1. Classification (GTDB taxonomy): domain Bacteria; phylum Pseudomonadota; class Gammaproteobacteria; order Competibacterales; family Competibacteraceae; genus Contendibacter. Next base: position 14,180 of record CALGOO010000011.1, on the reverse strand, counting down.
CGACATCCACGCCATCGCCCAGTATTCGCGCCGTCAATTCCAGCAGCTTGAAGCAGAGATTGACGCCGATGCTCATGTTCGGCGCGAATACGATGGGAATGGTCTCGGCGGCATGAGCGACGGCGGCCTTCTGGTCGGCGGACAGGCCGGTGGTGCCGATGACCATGGCCTTGCCAGCCGCCCGGCAGACGGCCAGGTACGCCAGGGTCGCCGCCGGACGGGTAAAATCGATAAGCACATCGAACCGCTCGACCGATGGCGCCAGATCGGCGACGATGGGCACGGTCAGCCGCCCAATACCCGCAAGTTCTCCCGCGTCGGCGCCGACCGATGGATGATCGGGATGCTCCAAAGCCACCGAGCAACGCGTTCCATCGGCCAACTGGCAAGCTTCGAGCAGGTGGCGGCCCATGCGGCCGGCCGCGCCGGCGATCGCGACATGAATCATGGCGGCAGTTCCTCGGGGGATATGAATGGCATGATCGACCGCGTCTCGAAAAAGGGACGGCCACAAAAATAGGGTTGCGCCGTGGCGCAACCCTATTGTTTTGGAGCGGGTGATGGGAATCGAACCCACGCCATCAGCTTGGGAAGCTGAGGTTCTACCATTGAACTACACCCGCGCGCAGAATTTCGCGCGCCATCGCTTGAATCGCGGCGAACTGGCGGATCTGGAATGTTAGCGATAAAGTGGGGCCGTTGCAAGGTTGCGGGTTACGAGTCTTGGTAACCTTGGCCGAGTGGGAACCAAGGTCATTCCGGGATCCGGCAACTCTCGGGATCCGCCATTTCTTTCAACCAGCGTGGCGGTTTACCGCGGCCCGTCCAGGTTTTTTCCGGATCGTTGGGATTGCGATATTTTGGCTTACCGGGCCTCCGCTTGCGGCTGGAGTAGTTGAGAACCTCTTCCGGCGCCATATCGACCCGTTTGGCCATTTCAACCATCTGATCCCGGATAGCCTCAATCTCCCCGGCTTTCTTTTGCTCAATGGAATTCTGGGCTTTTTCGATGAGCTCCTTGAGTTGCTCGATGGACAAGGATTCGATCAGGTCATCAACATCATTCATGGTCTATGCACCGTCATTTTGCGAGTTATAGGAAGTCTCATACCTTGAGTCACGAGGTTATTGTAGAATATTTCCTTTTATTTCCGCAATTGTTTTCATGAAACCAGTCTGATTGGATGGGATTATCCTGAGAATCCGGTTTTTCAGGTCTGTCTGGATATGCGGTTATCGCGGTAATCGTGCAATGCCATGAACTCAACAACCAAGCAAAACCTCTCGGAAACTCGATTCGGATCGGCTGCTTTGGAGCCCATCTTCCGGTCGAGATCTCGGATTCACAGCTTTGTTCGCCGCGCAGGTCGCATGACCCACGCTCAGCGCCGGGCGCTGGCGACGTTGTGGGGACGGTTTGGCGTCGATGTCAGTATCGCGCCACTGGATCCAGCGACGCTTTTCGAGCGCCGGGCGCCACTGGTGCTGGAGATCGGTTTTGGCGATGGTGAATCGCTGGCGGTCATGGCCAGCGCCGATCCAATGGTGAATTATCTGGGCATGGAGGTTCATCGTCCCGGCATCGGGCATTTATTATTACGGGCCGAGGCATTGGCGTTGACCAACCTTCGCATCATGTACGCGGATGCCGTGGGCGTGTTGGAACGACAAACGCCGGATGAATGCCTGGACCGCGCGCAGATTTTCTTTCCCGATCCCTGGCCGAAGGCGCGGCATCAAAAACGGCGTTTGATTCAGGCTCCCTTTGTCACGCTATTGGTCCAAAAACTTAAACCAGGTGGACAATTGCACATCGCCACGGATTGCGAGGACTATGCCTATTCAATTCTCAAGCTTCTAAAAGCGACTCCCGAACTGGTCAACCAGGCCGAGGGAGATGGCTTCGCGCCGCGACCCGTATATCGACCTTTGACTCGATTTGAGCAGCGTGGCTGGCGGTTGGGGTATACGATCCGAGATATTCTGTTCGCCCGACGTGACCGGACTGGATAGCCGTCGGGGGTTGCCAGGCATCGATCACGGAGCGCTGACCTGGCCGGGGAGACGATGAATTTCTTGCGCGCCGCGCCCTAGCCGACTGGCGTATTTTCACCCAAAATAGAAGAACGTGCTTTCGGCGCGAATCCGGCAACGAGGTTGCTGTCGCCGCATACCTTGGGCAACCTAATCCGAACGTAACCGTTCGGTCCCCTCTCCCCTATTCAGGGGAAAGCGAAGCGAGGGGGCCGGGTTAGGGTGAGGGGGCAAGCCTTTGAAACTACTGGTCTTACCCCCAACCCCTCTCCCGCAAGCGGGTAAGGGGAGTGAACGGTTGCATCCGAACTCAAAGATGGCGATGAGGTCAACTAAATGTTTTTTAAATATTTTTTTAATATGCTCCCCAAAAGGAACGTCTGCCCAAGGACGTTGGCCCTGGTTCTGGGAATCACCGTGGTGGGACCCGCGCTGGGACAAGAGGGGTGGGGGATCTCCTCGCAACCGGAGATTGCGGCCCTTTCGGCGGTGCTGATGAACCCAGCCACGGGCGAGGTTTTGTTCGCCAAGGAACCCCATTTGCGCCTGCCGCCCGCCAGCACCACCAAGGTGCTGACCGCACTGGTGGCGTTGGAACGCCTTGACCCCAACGTCCGAATATTGGTCAGCCCGCAAGCGGCCAGCGCCCCGCCGAGCCGCATCGGACTGCGGGCCGGCGAAGCCGCCCTAACCCAGGATTTATTGTACGGGTTAATGCTGAAATCAGGTAACGACGCCGCCGAGACCCTGGCCGAAGCAGCCGGCGGTTCGGTTTTCGGGTTTTCTGAATTAATGAATGCCAGGGCTTGGCAGATTGGCGCGCGCAACAGCCACTTCATGAATCCGCATGGCCTGCCGAACGACGATCATTACGCGACTGCCTACGATCTGGCGCTGATTTTTCGCCAGGCGATGAACCATCCGATGTTCGCGGATATCGTGCGTACCCGTAACGCGGCCTTGCGGATCGAATCCAGCCAAGGTTCCTACGGCGACTGGCGCATGGTTCCGGTGGTTAATCATAACCGTCTCCTGGGGTCCTACGAGGGAACGCTCGGCGGCAAGACCGGATTTACCCTCAAGGCCCGGCGTTGCTTTGTGGGCGAGGTGGATCGCGGCGGGGTTCGCCTGATCGTAGCCATTCTCAACAGCCCTACTCCTGGTGCATTGTGGCGTGACGCCCGCACGCTGCTCGATTATGGTTTTGCCCATTACGGTTTGGCGTCGCCGCCCCCGACGCCGCTGCCGGTTCTGGTTCAGCGCGAACTGGACCAGGAAGAGGACGAGCAACCCGGCGTTCGCCCCACCCTGGCCGTGACGCGCGCGACAATGGTTCGTCCAGCGGTGCGGGGGGAAGCCAAACCTTTGGCTTCGAATCAGCAACCTATCGCTGTCGGAGCAGCGCCGCCCACCCGATCGGTCATTGCTGTCCGCGCCCAGAAGGCCGCCACGCCCCCCAAAGGGGTGCAGGCGGCGGCGATCCGTCCGACGCCGGTGGTGATGGCCAGCAAGCCGGTGGCCAAACCGGTGGTGGCGGCCAGCAAGCCGGTGGCCAAATCGACCAAGCCGCTCGTATTGGCCATGGCTCCAGTCAAACCCATGGGGCCGCCTGACAAGGGGTCCAAGCTGTCGGTGGCGTCATCTGGCAAGACGATTGTCAAGCCAGGACCGGCTGCGCCAACCAGGCTGGAAAAACGGGAATCCGCCAAGGTTGCCGTCCGCACGGATTCGGCGGCCAAGCCCCAAAAGACCAAACGATGATGCTGGATGGTTTGAAACCCAGCCGGATGCTGGCCTAAGAGCCTATACCAAAACTCCCCTTTCCCTTTGGGAGAGAGGCGGGGGGTGAGGGTTTATCTTCAATGGGTTTGTTCCCTCACCCTAACCCCCTTCCCAAAAGGAGGGGGTATCCGTCGGGAAATTTTTGATGCTTTTCCAAAGCAACTCATACTGTTAATTTTCGTATAGGCTCTAAGGCAAAAAGGCGATTCTGTGAATCGCCTTTTTTGTTAGCCGCCGGGAAGTTACTTGCGTGCGCTTAACGGTGGAACGTCACGACGGCTCTCGCCCACGTAAAGTTGCCGCGGCCGCCCGATCTTCTGATCCTTTTCGGTGATCATCTCGATCCAGTGGCTGATCCAGCCGGCGGTACGGGCAATGGCGAACATCACCGTGAACATCTCGACCGGGATCTTCAACGTGCTGTAGATGATGCCGGAATAGAAATCCACGTTGGGATACAGCTTGCGCTCGATAAAATAGGGATCGCTCAGGGCGATCTCCTCCAGGCGCATGGCCAGATCCAGGCGCGGATCGTGGCCATAACTGTCCAGCACCTGATGGCAGACTTCCTTGATGATCTTGGCGCGAGGATCGAAGCTCTTGTAAACCCGGTGGCCAAAACCCATCAATCGCACGCCGCTGTTCTTGTCCTTGACCTTGGCGATGAAGTTGTCGATGTTCGACACTTCGCCAATCCGGTCCAGCATCCGGATCACGGCTTCGTTGGCGCCGCCGTGCGCTGGTCCCCACAGGGTGGCGATGCCCGCCGCGATTGCGGCGTAAGGGTTGGTGCCCGAGGAGCCGGCCAACCGCACGGTGGAGGTGGAAGCGTTCTGCTCGTGGTCGGCATGCAGGGTGAACAGCACATCCATCGCCCGCTCGGCCACGGGATTGACCTCGTAGCGCTTGCCGGGGAGACTGAACATCATATACAGCAGGTTGCCGGTATAGCTCAGGTCGTCGCGGGGATAAATCGCAGGGTCGCCGATGCTGTGCTTGTAACAGGCGGCGGCGATGGTCGGCATTTTGGCGATCAGTCGGCGGGCGGTGACCATGCGGTCTTCGTAGTCCTGGATATTGAGCCGATCATGGAAGAATGCCGATAACGAACTGACCACGGCCATCATCATCGCCATTGGATGGGCATCGTGGTTGAAGCCGTTAAAAAAGCGGCGAAGATTCTCGCGAATTCGGTTATGGCGGGTGATGCTGGTCTCGAAAATCTGCTTCTTTTCGGCGTTGGGCAACTCTCCGTAAAGCAGCAGGTAGCAGACTTCCAGGAAGTTGCACTGCTCGGCCAATTGCTCGATCGGATAGCCGCGGTACATCAACTCGCCCTTGTCGCCGTCCAGATAGGTGATCGTGCTCTGGCAACTGGCGGTGGACATGAAGCCGGGGTCGTAGGTGAAATAGCCAAACTCCTTGGCGAGCTTGCCGATATCCACCACTGGGGCGCCGTAGGTCGGCTCCAGCACCGGCATCTGCGCCACCTTTCCGTTGGCATCATCTTTAAAGGTAATTGTTGTCATTGAACAGCCTCCAACAGGGGTCGACGAGTCAAAAGCAAGTGGGCGAACCGCTGTGATGTGTTTTCATTGTCTCAGCGACATTCCATCCCTTAGCCGAAGCAAGGTAATCCTAACCCAGGACGCATGTTGCCGCAAAATTCGTGTGGCTGAAACGGAGGCAAAAGAAAAGGCATCGCGCGATGCCTTTGGGTGACGGGATCAGAAAGGGTTCAAGACAGGCCGTACTTGCGGCGGAAGCGATCCACACGGCCGGCGGTGTCCACGATTTTTTGCTTGCCGGTGTAGAACGGGTGCGAGTGGCTGGATACCTCCACCTTGACCAGGGGATAGGTCTTGCCGTCGGTCCACTGGATGGTTTCCTTGGTGAAAATCGTGGATCGGGTGAGGAACGAGAAGTCGGTGGAGATGTCCTGAAATACGACTTCGCGGTAGGCGGGATGGATGTCTTTCTTCATGAATGCCAAAACCTTCACGGTGCGTTGGGCCGATTCGCGCCGGGGCGGCGCGGGCGCGAGTCCCTGGCGGGCGACTAAGGCATTAGACTATAGCGAGTTTTAAGGTTGGGCCGCAAGGTCGCGGCCCGATCAAATTCCGATGGGTCCGGCCGCCACGGCGTGGCCGTGTTCTTCTTGACCAGTTCTTCAGGTGGAAATTGCGATGAGTCACCAACCCAGGATCGGTTTCGTCAGCCTTGGTTGCCCCAAGGCCCTGGTGGATTCCGAACGGATTCTGACTCGGTTGCGGGCCGAGGGTTACAGCATCGCGCCGACCTACCCGGAGGCCGATCTGGTGGTGGTCAACACCTGCGGCTTCATCGATGCGGCGGTGACCGAATCACTGGACGCCATTGGCGAGGCGCTGACGGAGAACGGCAAAGTGGTCGTCACCGGTTGTCTGGGCGCGAAAGGCAGCGTGGTGCGTGACTTCCACCCAAGCGTGCTGGCGGTGACCGGCCCCCACGCCTGCGACGAGGTGATGGCGGCGATCCATGCCCATCTGCCCCGGCCGCACGATCCATTCCTGGATTTGTTGCCGCCGCAGGGAATCAAGCTTACGCCACGGCATTACGCCTATCTGAAAATCGCCGAGGGCTGCAACCATCGCTGCGCCTTCTGCGTCATTCCCCAGTTGCGCGGCGATTTGGTCAGCCGGCCGGTCGGCGAGGTGCTGCGGGAGGCGGAAAACCTGGTCCGCGCCGGCGTGCGGGAACTGCTGATCGTGTCGCAGGACACCAGCGCCTACGGGGTGGACGTGCGTTACCGTACTGGGTTCTGGAACGGCCGCCCGCTCAAGACCCACCTGACCCCGCTGGCCGCTGCTTTGGGCGAACTCGGCGCGTGGGTGCGGCTGCATTACGTCTATCCCTATCCCCATGTGGATGCACTCATCCCACTGATGGCGGAAGGCCAGGTACTGCCCTATCTGGACGTGCCTCTCCAGCACGCCAGCCCGCGCATTCTGAAAGCGATGAAACGACCGGCCAACGCCGACGACACGCTGACCCGTATCCGCCGCTGGCGGGAAATCTGCCCCGATCTGACCTTGCGTAGCACCTTCATCGTTGGATTCCCTGGCGAAATCGAGGCGGATTTTGAGCAACTGCTGGAATTTCTGGAGGCGGCGGAACTGGATCGGGTGGGTTGTTTCACCTACTCGCCGGTGGACGGGGCCGCCGCTAATGTCCTGCCCGATCCCGTGCCGGAGGATGTCAAGCAGGAGCGGCAAGCTCGATTAATGGCGTTGCAGGCCGGGATCAGCGCCCGACGGTTGCGGCGCAAGGTCGGACGCACGCTGAAAGTGCTGGTGGATGCGCGCGACGAGGATGGCGGCGCCATCGCTCGGTCCAGCGCCGACGCGCCGGAAATCGATGGGGTGGTGTATATCGAGGATGGCGCGGCGTTGTTGGTCGGCGAGTTCGCCGAGGTCTGGGTTGTGGGCGCCGACGAGCATGATCTGTATGCCGAAATCGGTGGAACCCAAATATCAAAACGCAAATCCCGCTGCTCCGGGCGGGATTTGGGTGAAGATGCGTGAATAATCGAATAACTATCTGGTACAGGATACGGTCTCGCCAGCGGTGTTGGTGCAGGTGCTGGTGTGAGTGGCTCCGGAGCCTTTTTGGTAGCTGGTCGATCCTTGGTAACTGGCATCAGTCGTGCTGCTTTGAACCGATGTGCCGCGCGCACCGCTGGCGCCACCCGCTCCGTCGGTGTTGAACGAGCCGCTGGATTTGGCGGAGCCTTGGGTTCCTTGGACAGCCATGCCGCTTTGGTGCTGGACGCCGCCGCCGACTTTGCCGGTGGTTTTACCGGCTCGGACGCCCTGGGCCTTGATGTTGCCGCTGCTGTCCTTAACGGTAGCGGCTCCCCCGTGGCCGCCCACGAAATTGCCCTGGCTGTCCACCGCCGTACCGCCGCCGCGCACCGCGCCGCCGCCATGGGGACCGCGCACGGCCGCGCCACGTCCACTGACCGCACCTTGCTCATTAACGACAGTCCCGCCGGCATGGAACTTTCCAGCGGCGTGAACGGTGCTCAGGACGACAGCGTTCAGACCCAAGGCAACGATGGCGGCGATGGCTATGGCTTTCATGATGGTTTCCTCAACTGCGCGGGGAAATTCGATTTTAAAAGCAGGATTGCGTCAATATCGAAATTTTAGGATCAGAAATCGGTATTTCCACTGATCAGGGAGGTATTCCATCATCATGAGCCCGCCCGGCAATACGCTTTTCACCAGTCTCTCGATCAGTTCTTTAGGAGGCAGGGCTTTGCTGTTGAGCCTGCTGGTGGCCGCACCGGCGCTGGCGGCGAACAAATGCGTCGAAGCCAACGGACGGATTTTCTACCAAGACGCGCCGTGTCCGGCGAACGCGCGCGGCGGCGACATGAGCTTGAATGTCAACCGGCCATTCACCGGCCAAGCCAAGCCCCCCTTTGCGGAAGGCGCGGCCACCGCCACGACCGGCGATACGGTTTTTCCCCTTCAAAACCCCAATGCGCGAGACCGCGCCGCGCGGCCCAGCCCTGATGCCGCGCCCTAGCCGGCGTCATGGCGAGACGGGGTCACGCCACCTCAGTGTTCCCGCGCCAGCCGGAAACCGAGATCATCGCTGAGTGGATCGGCGCCCGCCCGCCAGTTGCCACCGCGAATCGCCACGGCTTCCGGCGCGCGCGGCGCGCAACGCCGTTCCTGGCCTTCGTATTCCGCGCGATATTCGGAACAGGTCCATTCCCGGCTTTGGTCGCCCGGATCATAAACGCCAAGTCCAGCCCGGGCGGCGTATTCCCATTCCGCCTCGGTCGGCAGTCGATAGGCGTGGCCAGTCTGACGGGCGAGCCAGGCGGCGTAGTCCATCGCCTCGCGCCAGGTCACCCGCGCCGGGCTGTCACGCCCCGCGCCCGGTTCCGGTTCCGGCGCGGCCCGACCCGAGGCTTCGGCGAAGCGGTGATAGGCTTCCAGGCTGATTTCGCGACGGCTGATCGAAAAACCGGCGTCTCGCGCCGCCACCAGCTCCGGTTCCAGCGGCGTGGACGGCTGTCGGCCAGCAGCGGACGGCTCCCCGGCGGGCGGCGGCGCGGGTAAGGCGGCGGGAACCGATGACGGAGTCGGGGCGCTGGCCGGAGTCGGTGGAAGAAAGTAAAACTCGCCGCGCAACGAAGATGCCACCCAGGGAATCTGACTGCCGCTGGTTTCCCGCTCCACCCCCACCAGCACCTGTTTGAATACCTGCTCCAGGCTGAGGCCCGGAATGCTCATGGCCGCCAGCAGATTCTGGGTGTAGGGGCTGTTGCGGCCGGTTCCGTCCTTCGAGATCGCGCCCGGCGCGGTGGCGTAGGCGATGAAGGTGCCGGCCGGGCCGTCCATCCGCGCCAGCCCTCGGTTGCCGAGACCGCGGGCGAAGGGATTGTTACGGCAGGCGTCGAGAATCACGATGTTGAGGCCGTTGCCAGCCGATTCCATCGCCCGCAGCACAGCGTCGGCGTCCACGCCCTCGTCCGGGATTTCGAATTCCTGGCGAATATCCACACCGACGGGAATCAGGTAGTTTTGACCCTTGAGCTGGACCCCATGGCCCGCGTAGTAGAACAAGCCGACGCTGCGTTGCTGGCGCAGTTGCTGCTCGAATTCGCGCAGCGCCTGGCGCAGGGCCTGACGGTCGGCGTCGAACCGCTCGATGACCTGAAAGCCCAGTTCGCGCAGTTTCGCCGCCATGTCGCGGGCATCGTTGACGGGATTGCGCAACGGCGCGTCGCCGTAGGCGCCGTTGCCGATCACCAGGGCGGTTCGAGGTTCGGCGGGAACCGCGCCGGCGCCCAGCCAGGGAATGAACCCAAGCAGGACGATGCCCAGCCAAAGCCAGGAGCGCCCGCTCAAAAAGCCAATTGCACGCGCAAGAACATTCATGGTCGCCAGGATTCGAGGAAGCGGGATGGATCGTGATGAGGAGTAGAGCAATGGATTTGCCCGCCACCGGCTGAATGGTGGCTTAACCGGCGGCCACTGCTATCATTGTACCGGCAAACCGCCGCGAACGGACTGGGTCCGGCCGTCTTGACCTTGCGGCTGGAACCACGGTCGAGGCCGATAATCCCGCTGGCGCGTCGACCTCGCCGATCCCTTCCAGAACCGCAAGGGCGCTCATCACACCTCACGCAGGAGTTTTCCATGGCCATTCATCACTCCGGTAAACCGCTTCTCATCGCCGCCCTGATCGGTGCGTCGCTATCCGGTTGCGCGGGCATGAACGATCAACAAGCGACCGTCGCCCAGGGCGCGGGGTTTGGCGCGCTGATCGGGGCCGTGGCGGGCCAGGCCATCGGCGGCAATACCCGCAGCACCCTGATCGGCGCGGCGGCCGGCGGGTTGATCGGCGCCGCCGTCGGCAGTTCCGTCGCCGAACGCAAGGCTCAGTACGCCCGCGAGGAAGACTTCCTGATCGCCGAGATCCAGCGCAACGAGGAATTCATCCGCGAGGCCGACGCCGAGAATCGCCAGCTCTACGCGGAAATCGACCGGCTGGACCGCGAGTCGCGGCGGCTGGCCCGGGAATACCGAGCGGGCAAGGCTTCCCGCGACGCTCTGGTCCAGCAAAGGAACAGTCTGGAAAAACAACTGGCCAAGGCCAAGCGGGTCAACTCGCTGGCTGAAAAGCAACTGGCCGACGCCAACGCGGTCTATAACGAAAGCCGGCAAAAACGCGGCCCACAGGATCAATACACGCGGAAACTCGAGGCCAACGTCGCTCAACTCAAGGAAACCCGCCAGCAATCCAGCCAGAACGTGGCCAGCTTGCAGAAGGTGTACGACAGCATGTCGATCTAGCCCATCCACCGCGTCGTCCTTTCTCCGCCGTGGCGCGGATATTCGGAAACGAGAGGTTTGCAAGATGTGGAACTTTCGACTGGGCGCCGTGCTGAGCGGCGCGCTTCTCCTGGGTGGCTGCGCCACCGATCCAACCAACGACCCCCGGTCCGGTGGCTTCTTCGGCGGGGTGCGCGGCCTGGCGGCCGGCGACTACGACGCGCGCCAGCAAATCCTGCAAGACCAGCGGGACGACAGCCTGAACCAGCTTCGCGCCCTGCGCGAGGAAGGCGACGCGCTGGAAGCCGAACGGCAAATGAAGGCCAGCGAGGTCGCCGCGCAGCGCCGCCAGCTCTCCGCGCTCAAGGCCCGCAACCGGGAGCTGGCCGGGCGCATCAACCAACTGCAACGCTCCAAGGCCGCCACCGAGCAGCGCACCGCCGAACTGCGCCGTCGGCAACAGCAACTCACCCAGGACATCGAGACGTTCGAAACCCAGCTCGACCGGGGCCAGCTCAGCGCGGCTCAGGCCGACTCCAGACGGCTTAGCCTGGAGCGGCAGTACGACGCCATCAAGAACCTGTAAGGCGGCGCGGAGCGCGGCATGAACGACGGTTTCCGGAGGGCGGCGTGGCTGCTGGCGGCATGGTGCGCCACGGCGCCCGCGCTTGCCCAGGACAGCGAACGGAGCCGCTACTACATCCAGCAGATGATCGAACTGGCGGCCACCAACGACGAGGCCGGAGTGAACGCGATGCAACGGATGCTGGAACAGGAGTCGAAGCCCACGCCGCGCGATCCGGCGGCGGCGCGCGCCGCGTTGCAACGCGGACAGGCGGCTCTGCGAACGGAGGATTTGAACGCGGCGTGGACCGCGTTCGAGCAGGCCAGTCGCGACGATCCTGGCAGCGTCGACGCCGTCAACCATCTGGGGCTGGTCGCACGCAAGCTCGGCCGGCTCCCGGACGCCGAGCGCGATCTTCAGCGGGCCCTGGCCCTGGAGCCCACCCGGGCGAGCGCCTGGTTCCAACTCGCTCAAGTTTACGGGCTCAGCGAGGATGGCCGGCGGGCGCGCGGCGCGTTGGCCAATACCTACCGGTTCGCCCAGAATCCGATGCGCGCCGAGGAAATCCTGCGCAACATCGCCGAAAGCGAGGCATCCGACACCTTGCGCATCGCCGCCCTGGAAACCCTGCGTTTGTATCAACTGCCGGTGGAAGCGGGCATCGTGCCGCCGCTGCCGGCCAATCCGGACATCGTGCCGTTGAGAACCGCACCGGCTTCCGGCCTAAAGCCATGACAAACCGCCTCGCCCCGCTGGCGCTACTGGCGTTGCTGGTCGGCCATCCGCTCGCCAGCGCCGGCCCATCCGGGCATCGTCCCGTTGACGACCACGCCGACTTCCGGCCGAAAGCCATGACCAACAACCGCCTTGCTCCACTGGCGCTGCTGGCGTTGCTGGTCGGCTCGCCGCCCGCCAGCGCCGGCCAGTACGAGACCCTCGATTATCATATCCAGCAGATGATCGTTCAGTCGGCCGCCAACGACGAAGCCGGCGTGCAGACCTTTCGCGAGCAACTGGACAGCCTGCGCCGACCGGAAGGCGGTGACGCGGCCCAGGCCGGGCCTCTGTTCCAGCAGGGACTGGACTACCTGAATCACAACCAGCCCAGGGAGGCATTGTCGGTGTTTCGGCAGGCGTTCATCGCCGATCCCGCCGACGCGGAAATCGCCGCTCAGCTCGGCTTCACCTATCTGCGGCTGGGTCGCTTGAAGGAAGCGGAGCGCCTGTTGGTCTATACGCTGGCCCTGGCGCCGGCCCGGTCCGCCTCCTGGCTGCATCTGGGGCAGGTGTACGGTCAGGGCGGCGACGCCGCCCGCGCCGCCGGGGCGTTCGCCAATGCCTACCGTTTCGCCCAGGATCGGCCGCGACTGGCGGGGCAATTGCGGCAACTGGCCGCGACCGACCCGGTGGACACCGTCCGCGCAGGCGCCGCGCAGGCGCTGCGGCCAGGACAATCGGCGCCCGCGAGCCAAGCGTCGCCCGCCGTCAAAGCCACGTCCGTGGCCGACCCTCCACCGCCTGCCGCGCCGGTTCCGGCTTCACCCGCCGCCGCGCCACCGACGGCGCGGACGGCGGACCCCGCCTCCAGCACTCCGCCCGCCAGCGGCGCCTTGCTGGATTCGCTGCGGCGGGGCCTGTCCAGCCTGGCGAAGCCCGCGAACACCACCGCGCCCAACATTGAGTTGCGCCCGATGTCGACGACGGTCGGCGACAATCCAGGGCAACAGATTTACCAGAACAGTATTCCGCGCACCTGCCTGATCGTCACCTTCCGCAACGGCAAGACCGACAGTCTGGGTAGCGGCCTGCTGGTCTCGGCCGACGGTCTGGTCGTCACCAACCACCACGTCATCGAGAACGCCGACAACCTGGCGGTCAAATGCGGGGAGCGCGAGTCGATCGCCCGCGTCGGCAAGCGCAGCAAGGAACCCGACCTGGCGCTGTTGACGACCGCGCTGAGCCGCGTGGACGGTTTCGTGCTCAACGATGCCTACAGCCAGGAACTGATCGGGCTGGAGGTGTTCGTGATCGGCAACCCCTACGGACTGGAGGGGACGTTCTCGACGGGCGTGATCAGCGGGCTACGCGAGATCGATGGGGTTCGCTACTTCCAGATTTCCGCGCCGATCAGTCCCGGCAACAGCGGGGGACCGGTGATCCTGCGGGACGGCAGCGTGATCGGCATCGCCACCATGGGCCTGAAGAAAGGCCAGAATCTCAACTTCGCCATCGCCGCCACTGAATTGATTCGCTCCGGGCTATTCGACCCAAGCCGGATGCGCAAAAACGCGACGCGAGGCAGAAATCCGTGATCCAGTTTCTCGGTGGAAATGGCGGCCAATGCAGAAGCTGACGAACCGGCGCAAGGCCACGCCGTTGCTTGGTTTTTGAAATTCCAGCTTTCATCGTAGCCTTGAAGTTCCGCACCGGGGAAGTGGCGTATGCGATAGCGGTTTAAGCGGCTGGCGCTGGCGCTGGCCGTTCGGTAGAACAGCATCGTCGGCCGTGCCCTGGTGACGTTGTCCAGTCCTGGCGCGTATGCCGGATAGGTCAGGACCGCCAGCCGGTCACGCTGGAAGCCAAGCGAGCCGCCGAACTGGTCGAACAGGCCGCCGATCCGCGCACCCGCGCGATGACCTGAATTTTCAAGCATTATTGCGGAAATCTTGTTTCCACTTTGTCGGATTAAGAGCAACTTTTTGGTTTATTTATAAAATAAGCCGGAAAGCCGCTGATTTGGCGGCTTTCCGGGCAAGGGTGGGATGGGATGAAACGGAATGAAATGAATCTGAATCTACATTGAAAGTATAAATATTTGATTTTAAAGATAAATAATTTAAATGAGCTCGCGCTGAGGACGCTTTTGGGTACGCACGATCCGAGAAAGCACCTTAACCCTCCAGGAGCCAGTAGCAGCGATGGGTGTACTTCGCACTGTGCGGTTTGGCGGTCGTGTTAGCGGCGGG
>CALGOO010000010.1 GCA_937960715.1 uncultured Candidatus Competibacteraceae bacterium | reverse complement strand
CGCCGATTTCGCCGAGCGGGTCGAGCAGAGCGGTTTCGTCTTCATCGGCCCGAAGCCCGAGACCATTCGGCTGATGGGCGACAAGATTTCCGCCATCCACGCGATGAAGGAGGCCGGCGTGCCCTGCGTGCCGGGGTCGGGCGGACCGCTGGACGACCACCAGGAAACCCTGCGGGTTGCTCGCGAGATCGGCTATCCGGTCATCATCAAGGCGGCCGGCGGCGGCGGCGGGCGCGGAATGCGGGTCGTCCACAGCGAAGCCGCGCTGCTGACCACCCTCGATCTGACCCGCAGCGAAGCGAATGCGGCGTTCGGCAATCCGACCGTCTACATGGAAAAGTACCTGGACCATCCCCGCCATGTGGAAATCCAGGTGCTCGCCGATACCCACGGCCACGCCATCCACCTGGGCGAGCGCGACTGCTCGATGCAGCGCCGCCACCAGAAGGTGATCGAGGAAGCCCCGGCGCCCGGCGTCGGCGCGGAGCAGCGCCGCCGCATCGGCCAGATTTGCGTGGAGGCGTGCCAGCGCATCGGTTACCGCGGCGCCGGCACCTTCGAGTTTCTGTACCAGGACGGCGAGTTCTACTTCATCGAAATGAACACCCGAGTCCAGGTCGAACACCCGGTCACCGAACTGATCACCGGCGTGGATATCGTCAAGGAACAGTTGCGCATCGCCGCCGGAGAGCCGCTCGGCTACCGCCAGGATCAGGTTCGCATCCACGGCCACGCCCTCGAATGTCGGCTCAACGCCGAGGATCCGGACACGTTCGCCCCCTCGCCGGGCGTAATCACCCAGTATCATGCGCCCGGCGGGCCGGGCATTCGGGTGGACTCGCATCTGTACAACGGTTACCGGGTGCCGCCCAACTACGATTCGATGATCGGCAAGCTGATCGCCCACGGCGAAACCCGCGCCGCCGCCATCGCCCGGATGCGCAACGCCTTGGCCGAACTGGTGATCGAGGGCATCAAGACCAACGCCCCCCTGCACCGACGCATTCTCGGCGATGCCGGTTTCATCGTCGGCGGGGCCGACATCCACTATCTGGAACGGCAGTTGCTTGCCATTCGTTGACCGTCCCGAATTCGGCAAGACGAACCAGCGGTATTGATTCGATAGGGCACCGATGCGCTACTCAATCGGCGGCATCCCGCCCCGACAGGCGCGGAACGCCCAGGTTCCGAGCGCCTGAAGGCTCATCCAACCGGGAAAACGGCGACGCTCCATCCCCTCGCGGGAAATATGATTTGTTCCCGCAATCACCCACATGAAAACCTTTGGGGTTTCGCGCCTTCCTGGATAAAACCTCTCATGACCGACGAAGCGACCGCGCCCTGGCTGCAACTGACTCTCGAAGCCATCGACCATGCTCCCGAGCAACTGGAGGACGCCCTGCTGCAGGCCGGCGCGCTGGCGGTGACGCTGGAGGACGCCGGCAACCAGCCGGTGCTGGAGCCGGCGCCGGGCGCAACTCCATTGTGGGCGCATACCCGCGTCACTGGTCTGTTCGACGCCCAAACTGACATCGAGGTGGTCAAGGGACAACTGCGCCGCTTCCTGCACGCTTCCCCTCTGCCGGAATGCCGACTGACCGCGCTGGAGAAGCGGGACTGGACGCGCGCCTGGATGGACCATTTCCACCCGATGCGGTTCGGTCAGCGGCTCTGGATTTGCCCGACCGGTCAGGCTTCGCCGGATCCGCAAGCGGTCAGCGTCCGGTTGGACCCTGGACTGGCTTTCGGCACCGGCGCCCACCCGACGACCGCGCTGTGCCTGGAATGGCTGGACGGCGCGGACCTGTCGGGAAAAACCGTGCTGGATTATGGCTGCGGTTCCGGAATCCTGGCCATCGCCGCCGCCAAACTGGGCGCGCACCGGGTTTGGGCGGTCGACATCGATCCCCAGGCGTTGCTGGCCAGCGACGACAACGCCGCCGAAAACGAGGTCGAGGACCGCATCGAATTGACCAGCCCCGCCGGACTGCCGGAGGTGCTGGGCGTGGATATCCTGCTGGCCAACATCCTGGCGGGGGTGCTGGTGCGGCTGGCCCCGGCCTTCGGCCGGTGGGTCAGACCCGGCGGCTGGCTGGTGCTGTCCGGTATTCTCGAATCGCACGCCGACGCGGTGCGAACCGCCTTCAACGGCGATTTTGCCTTTGGTCCCGACCGGCAACGGGAGGACTGGGTGTTACTGGCGGGTATCCGGCGGGGAACAGCGGGGTCACCGCCACCCATCGCGGCGGGATGAGCGCCGCCCGAACGCCGACCGGTTCGGCGAGTCCACGAAACCGCTGGCGAAAGGCATCACCAGCGGCGGGCGCATGATCGATCAGAACACGTTGAAACCGCGCAGCAGCGCGACAATCGCCCCCAGCGCGGCGATGATCGCTACGATCAGGGCGGCGCCACCTCCTGATCCGCCTCCCTGGGCCGTCAGATTGGCCGTGGCCTGTTGCACGGTACGCTCGGCGGTTTCCCGGGCGATGGTCTCGATCACGGGCTGGATTCCAGAGCGGACCACCTGGATGATCTGCTGCTTGAACTCCGGGGTTCCGGTGATCATGCCCAGCGTTTCCCGGGTCTTGTTGCCGACCTGCTCGTCGATCTGCTTGAGCAGTTCATCCCGATTGATTTCCAGGCCACGGGCGACGTTGCGCTGGGAAACTCCCTCGCTGACCTCGCGGGCGGCTTGTTCGGCCACGGCCCGGGCACTTTCCTGCGCGGCGGTGCGCGCGGTCTTCTCGGCGGTGCCGCGGGCGATTTCGGTGGCGACCTGCTTGGCGGCTTCCTGCGCGGCCCGCACCGCCGCATGCGCCGCCCGTCGACCCAAATCCTCGGCCACGCCGCGCGCGGTTTGCAGGGCGATTTCCCGCGTCAGGTTGGGCACCAACTCCTGGATAAGATCGCGGGACACCTTTTCGGCGGCCGCCCAGGCCGCGCGTTCCGCGACTTGCTCCACCGCGCCGGTCGAAACGGCGGCGACCTCGGCTGGCGGCGCGACGATCGGCGCCGCCGTGGGAGGCGGAGCGGGCGGAGCGACCGGAGTCGGCGGGGATGGCGGCGCCTTTTCGACCACGGTGGGCTTCACCGGCGCCGGCGGCGCGGCGGGCGCTTCCACGGCGATGGCCGCGACGCCCTCGCCAACCATGCGCAACACTTCGTCAAGCTGCTCCCGCGTGTAGGGCTTGGACAGGAAACCGACCGCGCCGCTGTTCTTGGCGTCCCGCTTGTCCTCGTCGGTGGCGTTGGCGGAACACATGACGATGGGCGGCGAACCCTGAAGCTTCTGGCTGGTGACGGTTCGGCTGGTCTCGAAGCCGTCCATCCCTGGCATCATGACATCCATGAAGATAACGTCGGGTTTCTTGGTGTCCAGGTACTTGATGCAATCCTCGCCCGATCCGACCCAATCGACCTCGACGCCGCGGTCGAGCAGCAGTTTGCGCAAGGTTGCATGAGCTACCTTGGAATCGTCCACCACCAGCGCCTTTTTGATATTCATGCAGGCCTCCTACGGCATGAGATGCGTTGTTCCAAGCGATGCATCGCGGTTCCAGACCGCGCAACTGTCTTCGATCGGCGGCGGTCTCCGACGGATCATGTGGAGACTTATGGCCAACCGCGTCGGGCCATCGGCGCGGAATGCGCGAATCAGGCGCGCGCGACCCATTCAATCCACGGTTAAGAATACTCTAAGCGTAAGCGTTCAGACATCTCCCC
>CALGOO010000009.1 GCA_937960715.1 uncultured Candidatus Competibacteraceae bacterium | reverse complement strand
TCAACTCGACCCTGGTCAACACCGTGCCGCTGTGGCGGCAACAACTGGCCCAGGCGATCACCATCTACCGTTCCGGCGAAGCCGCCAAGACCGTCAAGGCCGCCACCGATCTCACCAATCAACTGCTGGAAGCCAACGCGGAAAATCTCCGCCAGGCCAACGCCCAGACCCGCGCCGAGATCGAGCGCGGCGTGTTCGACATCGAAACGGTGAAGAAGGCGAATCAAACCTTGATCGCCACCATCGAGGACAGCTTGCGCATCGCCGACGAAGGCCGCCGCCGCCGTCAGGAAGCGGCTACTCAACTGGAAACCTGCGAAACCGAATTGCGCCAGGCGCTGGCTGCCTCGCAAGCCCGAACCCGCCAACCCACCGGAGGCCGCTGACATGGGACTTTGGGATAAATTGATGGGTGAGTTCATCGACGTCGTCCAATGGACGGACGACTCGAACGACACCCTGGTCTATCGCTTCGAACGCCAGGGCAACGAAATCAAGTTCGGCGCCAAGCTGACCGTGCGCGAGGGCCAGGTGGCGGTGTTCGTCAACGAGGGCCAGCTTGCCGACACGTTCCAGCCCGGCATGTACGAGCTGAAGACCAACAACCTGCCGATCCTTTCGACTCTGCAAGCCTGGAAACACGGCTTCGAGAGTCCGTTCAAGGCCGAGGTGTACTTTTTCAGCACCCGCCGCTTCACCGATCTCAAATGGGGCACGCAGAATCCGGTGATGCTGCGCGATCCGGAATTCGGACCGATCCGGTTGCGGGCCTTCGGCAGCTACGCCATCCGGGTCAAGGACGCGCCGACCTTCCTGCGCGAGATCGTCGGCACCGACGGCCGTTTCACCACCGACGAAATCACCAATCAGTTGCGGAACATGGTGGTGTCGCGCTTCACCAACATTCTCGGCCAGGCGAAGATTCCGGCGCTGGACCTGGCCGGCAACTACGATCAACTCGGCCAGTTCCTGTTGCAGCGCATCGCCCCGGAATTCGAGGCGGTGGGGCTGGAACTGACCAATCTGCTGGTGGAAAACATCTCGCTACCCAAGGAAGTCGAGGCGGCGCTGGACAAGCGCAGCAGCATGGGCATCGTCGGCAATCTGGATCAGTACACCCAGTTCCAGGCGGCGGAGGCTCTGCGCGAGGCGGCGGCCAACCCCGGCGGCGGCTCCGAGGCGCTGAACATGGGGCTGGGGCTGGCGATGGCCCAGCGGCTGAGCGACACGTTGGCGCGGCCGGCGCAACCCGCGCCCGCGCCGCAACCGGCCCCCGCCCCGCTGGCGCCGCCGCCGCTGCCGACCGCCAAACCCTACTTCGTGGCGGTCAACAATCAGCAGGCCGGGCCGTTTCCGCTGGACGAACTGCAACGCCAGGCGCAGAGCGGCCAGTTGACCCGCGCTACCCTGGTGTGGGCGCAAGGCATGGCCCACTGGACCCCGGCCGGCGAGGTGGCCGAGTTGCACGCGCTGTTCGCCCATCTGCCGCCGCCCTTGCCGGGAGCTTGAAACTTCCTTCTCCTGCTGAAACAGTACACCACTCCAATCACTCCAGGAGACCATCATGGGACTGTTCGATTTCGTCCTCAACCAGGGTAAGAAGCTGTTCGGCGCGGGCGACGACCCCGCCGCCAAGATCAAGCAGGAAATCGAGGCGGCCAATCCCGGCGTCAAGAATCTGGGCGTCGAATTCCAGGACGGTCAGGTCAAGTTGTCCGGGGAGGCAGCCAGCGCCGAAGCGATGGAAAAAGCGGTTCTGATGGCGGGCAACGTGCAAGGCGTCGCCGGAGTTTCCGCCGATCAACTGCAAACGCCGCCACAAACCGGCAAGGTTGAGTATTACGTGATCCAGAAGGGCGATACGCTCTCGGCCATCGCC
Organism: uncultured Candidatus Competibacteraceae bacterium; assembly: GCA_937960715.1. Classification (GTDB taxonomy): domain Bacteria; phylum Pseudomonadota; class Gammaproteobacteria; order Competibacterales; family Competibacteraceae; genus Contendibacter. The sequence goes on along the minus strand of CALGOO010000009.1, from coordinate 185 downwards.
AAGAAATTCCTGGGCAGCGCCTCGGCCTATCCCAAGATTTTCGAAGCCAATCGCGAAGTGATCAAGGACCCGGACTTGATTTATCCGGGCCAGAAGATTCGCGTTCCGTTGGGTTGAAAGCTGGGTTTGCCTCAGCGCCGAACACCGGCTTGCGGTGGGCAAATCATTGCCCACCGCAGTATCGC
>CALGOO010000008.1 GCA_937960715.1 uncultured Candidatus Competibacteraceae bacterium | reverse complement strand
GAAGAGTGCCCGTCATAAATGTGTACCCTGAGTTTATACTTTTCGCATAGGCTCTTAAAAATTTTGCCCAACGAATAAATCCACCCGACCTCCTTCGTCGGCGGGTGATTTTGGCGTTGTCGTGATCGCTCCGCGCCCGCGACAACGGGGCAGCGGATACAATCCGCTGCTTGCTTGGCGCTTCGCGCCGCACAACCACGTGGATCAAGCTGACTCCGGGCGGAAAAGCGCGTAGGGCAGGTAGAGCAAAGAGAAACCCGCCTAACTGGGCATTTCACCGCAACGTACTACGCGCGGTAGGTGAACGAAGTTATTAGGCGGTATGGGAATATATTCATAACAAACGCCGTACCATACGAGAGTAAACATGAAAAGATCAATTTATCTTGATAGCACTATCCCAAGCTATCTTTTTGACGAAAGGGAAAGCATAAAAACCTATATTGAAGTTACGCGCAAATGGTGGGAGGAAGAGCGGGAAAATTTCGAGCTATATATTTCTGAAGAAAGTATTATAGAGTTGAGTAGCGGAGATTATCCGAACAAGCAAAAGCTAATGGGTTGTGTTTCCGAGATTCAAGTGCTTCTACCTGACGCACGAATCTTTGAAATAGCTCAAGTATACCTTGACAACTATCTCATGCCTCGCTCCCTTACTGGCGATGCTATTCATTTAGCCTATGCCTCGTACTACAAAATTGATTTCTTACTTACTTGGAACTGCAATCATCTAGCTAATGCAAATAAAAAGCAGCATATCCGCATTATAAACGCTAGATTAAATTTACTTACCCCGGAAATCACTACCCCACTAGAACTATTCACGGAGACAAACCATGATCACCAACCCCCTTTTAGAAGCTAAATACAAGGTGCAAAAGCAACTCGATGAAGAAGCGCGGCACGATATTGTGGAATATGCGAAAAATTCACATCGACTCGTGACCGAAATCGAGACAAAGTATGGTATTAAGTTTAAGTATGCTTCCGCACAAGGTGGATACGCAGATATTTATAGCGGGAATATCCATGCCTAACTGGTTGTTGCAGCGGACTCCGCTACGCTCCGCTGCTGAACGTTGGCGTTGGGCATGAACATAGAAAAGCACAGATGACCAAGAAACGCAGCCATCTGATTGCTGCACTTGGATTGGGCACACCAGCAGCATTGTGCTTCGGCTTCTTGAGCATTGGTTGAAGGCGCGGTTGTTGAAACCACCTCTGATGGCTGGAGCAAGCCATATAGAGCCTCATCACATCGCGGTTACAATAAAGCTTACACCCGCGAAGACGATCCCGGCGTTTATTGGAAAGCTGTAGGGCTTCTTGGATTCTTCGGGGCGATCTTTGCCCTTGTGGCTGTTTTTGAATACCGTTCATATCGGATCTACAGGAACTCTCGGAACGAAGAACCCCCAATCCCTGACCTGTTGGCGAGAATCGATCATGCTTGCAGGCTTTATCCGGAGGGGCGGGAGACACTCTTGCGCGCAAAGACAGCGGTTGTCGATCTGAACGATGGCGCCGTGAAAAGTGCCCTTGGCAGATTTCTTGATAAAGCTCTGGGGGCTCACGACCGGGAAGCAACTTTGAAGGATATCCAGAACTTGGCGAAGGCCTTGGATAGGATCGGCAAGTATTGACTTATACCAAGAACCTTGACCAGAACCCGCCGATTCCGATAGCGCGTAGGGCGGGTAGCGCAAAGAGAAGCCCGCCAATTTTGCTTTAAGGCACTCTAATGAAGCGTAAGCCAAGTAAGGTACGCATCGCGTACCTTTTTCTGAGTGTGAACTGGCACGCAGTCGCGTCCTATTGACTGATGCAGGATAGCGTGTAGGTTGGGTTGCCGTCTTTTTGGCAACCCAACATATAAAAATCGGTCTAACAGTCATTGGATAGTTATGAGCTTTGTGTGGGATACGAAAAAGGCCGCAGCAAACCACCGCAAGCACGGTGTCAGCTTTGAAGAAGCATCTAGCGCGTTGCGCGATACTTTTTCTGCTACTGCGCACGATCCTGATCATTCGGAAGATGAAGACCGTTTTGTGACATTTGGCGTTTCCGCGCGGGGCCGTTTGCTTGCAGTAGCTCACACGGAGCACGGAAATTCGATTCGAATCATATCCGCACGATTAGCAACAAATGCTGAGAGGCAAATTTATGAAGAAGGTTAAGTCAGAAATGGCGGACGAGCTTCGCCCTGAATATAAAAGGTCGGACTTTGGGGAAATTGTGCGTGGCAAATACGCGAATCGCATCAAAGAAGAAAGTAATGTTGTCCTCCTTGAACCAGATATTGCACGAGCTTTCCCAAACGACGAAGCTGTCAACAAAGCCCTTCGTTATCTGCTAGAGATAGCCGAAGCTTCAAACCGCCTAACCAAGCGCTCCAGCCGACCGGCTGACGTCGGTGACTGAGCTTGGTCGTTGTCGCGGTCGCTCCGCGCCCGTGACAACGGGGCGGCGGATACGATCCGCTGCTTGACGCCCAAATTACAGCGTTTTTGTATCTGAACTCGTCATATCTGAAGCCAGCAAAGGCCATCCAGAAGCGGCACAGCGCCGTTTAGTGGTTGCCATTACTCCAACTTCTCACGAAGTTCGGAGTTTGGCGGAGGCACTCATCCAAAATCATGCACTGCCGCCGAAAGCCGAGGCAGACGCTTACCATGTAGCTATTGCTGTCGCGAACGGCGCCGAGTATTTGCTGACGTGGAATTGCACGCACATTGCCAACTCACATACCCGGCCTAAAATCGAAGCCACCTGCCGGGCACTTGGTTACGAGCCACCTGTCATCTGTACACCACTCGAGCTTACGGAGGATTAAAGATGTGGAAAGACCCGATTGTTGCCGAAACCCGCACTCTCAGAGATGAGTATGCCCGCCAGTTTAACTACGATATTGAGGCTATTTTTGAAGACCTTATGAAAAAGCAAGCAATACACCCGGAGCGGGTGGTTTCATTACCGCCACGTAAGGCCAAGGTGTTGCAGTATGCCGGCGAAAAATCTCAAGCCTAATACCGTTTCCCGATAGGTTTTATCTTTTTCAGATCAAAAACCACACTGTTCGTCATACCCGCGAAAGCGGGTATCCAGTTTTTCAGCGGCTGCCTGGATTCCCGCATTCGCGGGAATGACGAAAACCTATTCAGAATTGGTATAACTTTGGTGCTGCACCGGACTCTGCTACGCTCCGCCGGCGAGCTTTATCGTTCAACGATACGGATGGAGAGGAGGTCGTGGCGACGATTCATCTGACCCAGCCATCGACATGAGGGCTGGAATCTGAGCCATGGAAGGATAGTCTTCCTGACGTGGATATATATACAGGACTTTCGCTTTCCGTCATTCCCGCGCCAGCGGGAATCCAGCAAGCTGCTGAAAAGATTGGATGCCCGCTTTTGCGGGTATGACGAATTTACGGGTTTAGCGAAAGTCCTGATATAAAAACCTCTGACCAAGCAAGCACCGGTTTTCAAAAGACCGGCTTTTCGAGATCCTCTGGCCAGGGCGAACCGTCCGGAATGCCCATCTCGTCCAGCGTGGCGCGGATCGCGGCCAGCACGCCGCGCATCTGCTCCTCGAACAACTGGCCGATGCAACCGATGCGGAAACTGTCCACCTCGGTCAGCTTGCCGGGATAGATGATGAAACCGCGCCGCTTGATCGACTGGTAAAAAACCTTGAAGTCGAAGTTGGGATGACCCGGCGCGTGGAAAGTGACGATGATCGGCGACAACCAGCGGTCCTCCAAAAGGGTGCGAAAACCCATCGCCCGCATCCCCTCGACCAGCACGGTTTTGTTGTGGGCGTAGCGCGCCAGTCGGCCATTCGCGCCGCCTTCGGCCGCGTGCTGCTCCAGAGCGCTGGCGAAGGCCGCCACCACATGGGTCGGCGGCGTGAAGCGCCATTGGCCGGTCCGTTCCAGATACAACCATTGGTCGTACAGATCGAGGCTCAGGGAATGGGCGTTGCTGGCGCATTGTTCCAGCGCATCGCGCCGCAGGAGAGCGAAGCCGAAACCGGGCACGCCCTCGAAGCATTTGTTGGCCGAGGATACCAGCCCGTCGAAGGGTAGTTCGCGCGCATCCACCGGCAGCGCGCCGAAGGAACTCATGGCGTCCACGAACAGCCGCCGTTTCTGGCGGCGGACGACCTCGGCGATGGCCTCCAAGGGATTGAGGATGCCGGAGGACGTTTCGCAGTGGACCACCGCGACGTGCGTGATGTCCGGGTCGACCGCCAGCATGGCTTCGACCCGCTCGGGTGGCGGCGGCAGGTAGTCGCCCATGTCCAGCGTGGCGAACTCGCGGCCCAGGTACTGGAGAATGCGAGCCATGCGCTGGCCGTAAGCGCCGTTCATCAGCACCAGCGCCTTGCCGTCCCACGGCAGCAGGGTCGCCAGCGCCGCTTCCACGGCGTAGGTTCCACTGCCCTGCAAGGGCACGCAAACGTGGGTGTCTTCGGCGTGGGCCACCGAAAGCAGATGGCGACAAACCCCGGCGGTCAATTCGTTGAAATCGTCGTCCCAGGAGCCCCAGTCGCGCAGCATGGCGGTTTTGGTCTCCATCGACGTGGTCAATGGGCCGGGGGTTAGTAGATAGGGATCTTGGGACTCACAAGATTTGTTCATGATGGTGGCGATTGGCAACGATATTTGGGTTGAAGATCGCGTTAATCATCTCACCAATCTGTTATGGTTTGATGAAAATCGGGGATGGGTTTTAGCTGCCGCAGCCTTTCCAGGAAGCATAACGCGCGGGCCACGTCGACCTTCGATACCTGGAAAGATGGATAAACGAATGTGTGGCTAGATATGCAAAGTACCAAAAAAAACCATTAGCCGTAGCTCCAAATTAACAACCGATTAACGTCTTCCTGAGAAAACCTAAATTATTAGCTGAATTGGAAGTCCGATAAAAACCATCCCCCTCTTCATAAAGACGTCATCATTTCAGACTAACATTCATCACTCTACGAACACCTCAATATCCTATTGTCTTTTCCAAGAGGAATGATTCACATGCGCTTGACAAAACACCCAAAGAACACGAGTTTTATACGGAGGAAATGGTCAGGAATCTTGCTCGGATTGTTCATGATTTCTCACATTCTTGTACCTAAAATAGCCCTGTCGGCTGAAGTGGATTTCGGCAAAAAGGAAGACATGAATATTCTTATAGGATCCACAATGCAATTAACCGATGACTATCTCTTCCATGATCTTAATTACTATAGCACCAACATGAAAAAAGGAATTGAAGCCGCCTTGAAAAGCCAACCCGCCAAGGGTCGTAGAAAAATAGGGTTTGAGGTCATCAACGACTCCAACGACCCGATCACTACCGTTCAGGCCGCCAGGGAATTGATGGACAAGGGTGTCTTTCTCATGCTGGGCAACGTCGGATCGGTCTCGACCCTTAAGTTGATGAAGGTGTTGGAAGCTAATCAGATACCGGCCATGGGCTTCTACACGATGGGCGACTTCGACGCCGAAAACATGTTGAGCTATCGTCCGAATACCGCTCAGGAAGTCATCGCGCTCATCGATCATTTCGTAACGAAAAATGATGCCAAGGCAACCCAAGCTTGTATTTTCGCTCAAAACGACGTCTTTGGCATGGCGGGCGTCAACGGTCTGAAAGCGACCTTGGAAAAGCTTCCAGGCACACAAACCACAATCGACAAGTTAAATCATGTCCTTGACATGATGATGGGCGGGATCAATCCAGCGCTCAACAGCATTGGGCCAGTTGGGTTCTATCAGTATGAAACCGTGTTCATCAGGGATGGTTATTTGTCCCTGAAGAATTGGGAACGGGAAAGTGGAAATCAATGCAAGTTTGTCATCCTGTTGGCTATCCCAAAAGTTGCCGCTGATTTCATCGCCTATGCGCACCATAAAAATGAGTCCTGGTCTTATGGCGCGGTGTCGATTACAGCCGCTGGTTATTCAATCAACAGCTATCTAAAGTCTTACGGTATCGAAAAAGATATGGTGGTCAGCCAAGTAGTGCCAGAGTTGAATTCATCTCTTCCGATCGTGGTCGATGCCAAAACCGCGCTGGGAGATTCCTTGAACCATATCAGCCTGGAAGGCTATATTGTGGGGCGCATGTTCATGGTGATCCTGAATTCCATGAAGGACCCCGTGACGGGCGCCAACTTCATCAAGGCGGCCCGCCAAAGCCCCTTCGATCTGGGAGGACTGAAGATCGATTTCACCAAAGGGAATCCAGGTTCGACCTTGATCTCCTTGAATCATATAAACCTGGGCTCGTACAAACTGGCCAGGCAATAGGCTGGCGATCAATCGAAAAAAGTCGCCCTAGCCAGGCTATTGACCAAGGGCGGCAAAGACATTCAAACGTACAACCCGACCATCTTGCGCCAAGAAGAGGCACTGTGGGCGCGGCCCCGCCAGAGATGCAGCGCGTGCCAGATGCCCTTGTTCCACAAGGCGTCGCTAAATTGTCGGTTGTTTTCCATAAACGGGTCGGCGTCGCCGATGGTGAGCACGATATCCAGCCGCCGCAATTGATGAAGCAACCCCTGATCGTGAACATTGGGCAGAAAATGGCTGGGCGTGTTGTAATAGATCAGCTCGTCGTAATGCCCGTCGAATAGCCCTCGAAAATCCTCGACGGGCCGGGTTAGATCGTAGCGGCCGCTCAAAGCGACCACCTTGCTGAAACAATGCGGATGGCGGAAGGCGAAATTGATTGCGTGAAACGCCCCGAAACTGCACCCGTGCGAGATCACGCAAGGATGCCGGTTCCTGGCCCACATCAACGGCAGTACTTCATGAAGCAGGTAGGCTTCGTACTGCAGATGCCGACGAACGCGGTCCTGGGGGTGGTTCCAGAAACAATAGAAGCTTTCCTGGTCGATACTGTCCACGCAATATAATTGCAAGTGACCGTGTTCGATCTTGTCGCCCAACGCCGCCACCAGCCCGATGTCCTCGTACTCGTGAAACCGCGCGCAGCGGGTGGGAAACACCAGCACCTTGGCGCCGGCATGACCGAACACCAGCAGTTCCATGTCACGGTGAACCCGATGGCTATACCACCTATGATATTCCCGATTCATCGTCAACGACCATAAAACCCTTATTTATCAATCAAAAAGAGATTTTATCGTTGAAACGCTGCAAACGTATGACAACGGGAAGACGGTTTGTGGTCATGGGCGGTGCATTCGACGGCCGGGTGGTGGCAACCCGGAAACCGCCGCGCGTCGCAGGGGCGGGCGGTTTCGGGATGGATGCCTTGGAAACCCGGGCTGGGTGTCGACCGCTAGCCACCCGGCGCCGACTCGAACCGCAGCGGCTCGACCAGCAGCGGCACGTAGTCCGGGAAATAGGTGCCACCGGCCTCGAAGGGTTTATCAGGATCGATCAGGGTTTCGGCGTTGCCCACGCCATAGGTGATCGAAGCGGGATTTTCCAGATCCACCGGGCGGTCGGTAATCACCTCGCCGACCTGGTACGGCCGCCCATCCTGATGGGCAAAGCCCTCCTCCCCTTCCCGGAAATAGCGGAAGGTCACCGGCGTGGCCGGGAACACGTCCTTGCCCTTGGCGTAGCGCTGGGTGACGACCACCTGTCGATAGCGGCGGGCAGCGGCCAGGGCATCGTTTTTGGGCGGATACAACAGCTCGCCGCGAATGGCGCCGTCGGCATCCAGATAGCCCCCCCGCGCGGTCAACTCGCGTAGCAGGGTTTGCCGCAGCGCCTGACTCCGCTGGAAACCCGCCGCGCTCGCGGTATCCAGCGCCGGCCAGGCGGCGGAATAGCCGTGGGCGGGCTGGATCGCGCCGGCCAGAAAACGTTCGATGGCGGCGGGCATGTCGCCATACAGGCTCGCGCCGACCACATTGTCCAGGAAATGGCGGAATTCGCCCTTGTTCAACTCCCGGTTCAATGGATCGCCCAGTTGCGCCGCGCCTGGGGTCCGCGTCGGCGATGCGTCGGTTCGGACGAGATAGCCCAGATAGTCCATTTCCCGCCAGCCCAACTCGCCGGGGAACTTGCGCGGTAGCGACCAGGTGGAATCGATGGTGTTACCGACCCCGGAGGTGAACTGGGAGAACTCGGTGCTGGCGACGCCGCTGTGGCAGCCGATGCACTGCGCCAGTTCCTCGCGATTCTGCGGCCGCAACGCACCGGTCTTGTCCTCGATGTAGCCGGCCAGATACCAGCCCACGCCGTTGTCCACCCAGCCTTGCGTGTCGTTGCCGTAGACCGGCGCGCCCTCTTCCTTGGTTCCGGGACGGAACTGGCTCGGTTGGAACGCTTTCCATTTGTACATGTAGCGGATTTCCTTGACCCGATGGGCGCGGGTCCCCGGATAGGGGCTGACCGCCAAATTCTGACCATCCGCCGCCACGTCCACATAATGCAGGGGGTGGGCGATCTCCGCGCCGACCGGATACAGACCGCGCTCGATGGCCACCGCTCGGGCCGCCCCCCGGTAAACCTCGCTATCCTCGGGACGCAGGCGATCCTGAATCGCCCGTTCCAACAAGTCGAGGTTGCGGGCGTAGACATCCAGATCGAAGCCACCGTCCTCGCGCTGCATGAACGGCCTGGGCAGGCGGATGTAAATACCGGACACCGACCCGGTCATCGGGGTAAAAATGCCGTAAGGCATGAAATTCACCGCCCGCCAGCCGGTGATCCAGCGCCCGGCGCCATCCTGGAAAAAGCCGTTGCGCGGGTTGCTGGAGCGGACAAACCCATCGTCGTCGGCGGGCAAATCCGCCGGGTCCAGCCCCGGAAGCAGCCGGAACGGCGCGTCCCCGCCTCCGCCGTCCCAGTCGCGCGGGTCGCCGGGGCGCTGGGCAAAAGCCGCCCGCCAGTTGTCTTCGCGAATGTAGGCCTCCATGTCCCATTCTTCCGGATTCACGCCCAGCGCGGCGACGGCTTCGCGCAACGTCTCCGGCGTCAGGGTGTTTTCCCAGGGATTGCGGCTCGGCGAGGCGGTGAAGGGGCTGATGGGCGTGAATGAATATTCGAGTTGCAGGTTGCCAAGGCGTGGCTCCGCGCCGGCCTGCGGGAAGTTGTTGCCCAGCCCCAGGCGATAAACGCCGTTGGTGTGACAGAACAGACAGGCGTTCTGGGCTCCCCGCGAGGTTTCGATGTGGCACTGGGCGGGAATGTGGGCATAGGGATTGGCAAACGTCAGGGGGCTGCGGAAATCACCCTTTGGGAAGCTGGGAACGGTGGCGGACGGGGTTGTCGCGACCACCGCCGGTTCGTCCACCCGACCCTGGCTGTCGCTGCAACCCGTCAGTACAACGCCCGACAGGAAGGCGGCCAAGACCCCGTGTAAACCTGGTTGGCGACGATTCATGCGATGCTCCTCAAATGGAAAGCGGGCGGCTTGCGCCCCCCGCTTTTCCAATCTCACGGCAACCCATCAAAGACCCGGAATGCCCCCGATATACCCGACCGGCGCGTGGAACTTGTCGATCAGCGGGTTCAGTCGCGCCTTGAGATCGGTATTGATCGTGCTCGGAAAATCACCGTGGTGTTGGGCGTTGCTCATGATGTAGGCATGGCCGTTCAGGTTCTCCACCACTTGCAAGCCGGTGGACTCGGCACCGGCGGTCAGGCTGAGAATCCGGGTCAACTGCTGAGTATCCACGTTGTAGGCCCACACGAAATTGTTGACATGCATCCCGGAATCCTCGCCGATGAACAGGGTGCGCATCTTCTCGGAAAAGAACAGGTTGTCGGTGTTGGCGATGGTATTGACGTCGGCGGTGTTGCCGAAAGCGTCGGTGGCCATCGGCTTGCCGAGCAGCTTCGGCTCCACGTACATGCTGGTCGCCACCCACTCGGAATCGATGGCGTCTCCCCGGGTGTCCTTGATCCCACCCTTCAACTCCAGGGTGTAGGTCGCGCCCGCCTTGTTTTCGGGCAGCTTGATGTGGTCGGCGGGCTCGGTGGGATCGGAGCGCATGCTGGTCTCGATGCGCGACATCGCCATGTACAGCTTTTTATCCTTGGCGTTGACCGCAAGCCCCTCCATCTTGGTCCACTCGGTGGTGCCACCGAGCAGGGCGGTGTAGCGGCGGGTCTCCAGAAAAGCGGCGGCCTTTTCCATGCCCGGTTTCAGGACGAGGCACTCGTCGGAGGACGAACCGGCGCGCACCCGCTTGTGGCCAGCGGGACATTGGCCTTCGCTCGGCGCGACGGCGTCGAAGATATCGTTGAATTTGAGGCTGTTGGCCAGCGCGCCGATCTCGGCGTCCGTCCCATGACCCAGCCGGATCCAGGTCAGATCGGCGCGGCCACCGCCCTGATCGCTGGTCTGGTTCCATTTGGCGGTATAGATCGTGCCGGCGGACAGATCGCCGTACTTGTCGGCCACGAACATCGTCATCTGCACATAGGCGCCATCATCGCCCAAGTAGGCGGTGCGGCCGTCCGGCATCAGCTTGGCCTGTTCCCAGGTGCCGCGTCCCATGGCGTAGTGCTTGACCACGCGGGTGGAGCCGTCGGCCTTGACGGTGACCTCGGGAATGATGCCGTAATGATAGGGGTTGGCTTCGCGCTCGCTCTTGAAATACAGCTCGCGCATCGCCTTGAGGCCGGCGGTGGTCGTGCCGTAGTTCTTGGCATCGAGCGGGTTATAGATCAGATCGTAATCTTCCTCGGAACCCAGATGCGTGTTCCACGGCGTTTGCGAGCCGAAGCAAGGAATCCAGATACCGTTGACGCTGGAAAAGTCGATCGGCCTGACCTTGGTCGCGGTCAGCTTGCCATCGCCGGCCTGGGCGATCTCGCTCAGGGTCATCGACATCGGCATCCGGGTATACCAGCCGGGCGCGGTCCAGGCGACCGAACCGTCACTCAAGATCCAGTCGTACTCGTAATGGGTCACCAGGAACAGCTTGTCGTCGATTTTCAGCAGGCTGTTGGCGTCCGGGGTCTCGGCCACCACCGGATTACCCATCGGATCCAGAAGGGGTTCCATCTTGTAATTGTAAAGCTGGCCGGCGGGGTATTTCTTGCCATTGACCTCCGCCACCGGATCCTTCACGCTGAACAACATGTTGTAGGTCAGGGGGCGCTCTTCCACACGACCGTTATCGTAGGTTATCTTGGCAGCCGACTTGGAATAGGTCTTGGCCAGTTCGTCGGTTGTGGTGGGCGCGGGAGTCTCGGTAAATTCCACTGAGCGAATCCCAACAATCGGATCATCGTCGTCATTACCGCAACCGGCCAGCCCCAGCGCGGACAAAAGCGCAACCGTCAGCAACCTCGCAGTCATGCAAAAACTCCCCTAGCGGCGGATTCATTTCAGGCGGTTATCCTGGCGCGTCGAGGTTGCTGAAAAATGACGGCCAGATGACACTCGCGTTACGGCGGGGAAGTTTTCATCATGGCTTGGAGCAGGCGGCTGTCGATCGATCCGCCGCCTTCTTGTTTTCCCGACCTTCCAGCCTTGACTGAAAATTGAGGCGTGTCTTAAATAACTTATGGAAAATAGCTGGCAACGTGGCCAGGGCCAACCCTCACGACCGGGAAGAATCAATGCCAAAAGCCATCCCCGCAACCCTGATCGCGCTCGCGCTCGCCACCGCTCTGGGCGCCTGCGCCTGGCTGCCACCCACGGACACCGACGACGCGGCCAACTCCCAAACGACGGCCGACGCCGTTTATGTGGACTACTGGCAAACCCGCGCCCCGTCCGACTACCGTCAACGAACGGCCAGCGTCGCTAGTCCGCAACCCGTGATCCCCTCCCCCGATGTCGTGATGGCGCGGCCACCACTCTCTCCCCCAAAAGCCGTGGGCAACTCCGGGTCCCGAATCGTGACGATCATCCCAATGGAGGGCAAGCCGACCACTCAACCCAACAGGACTGGAACAGGAGAAAAAACCTCGACGGCCGCCGTCGCGGCGACCCATCCGTCCATGTCCCCGCCCCAGGCCCGGCGAACCGCCGCCGCGGGCCAGCCCAAGAGCAAGCGCAAATCATCTCCACTCGCCAACAAGGACCTTTGGGGTCGGATGCGAGGACGACTGGCGTTGCTGGACGTGGAGCACCCTCGGATCGCCGAGCGGATCGACTACCTGAAGCGCAATCCCGGCTATCTGAACCTGTTCGTCCAGCGCGCCCAGCCCTATCTGTACTACATCGTGGAACACATCGACCGGAGCCGGCTGCCCATGGAGCTGGCCCTGGTGCCGATGGTGGAAAGCGCGTTCGAACCCACCGCCGTGTCCCCCAAGGACGCCGCCGGACTTTGGCAAATCATCCCGACCACGGGGCAGGAATGGGGACTGGTGCTGGCCGAGGGCTACGATGGTCGTTTCGACATCCACACCTCGACCGACGTCGCCCTGCGCTACCTGCGCTACCTGAACAGGCTGTTCGATGGCGACTGGCTGCTGGCGCTGGCGGCGTACAACGCCGGGCCGCGCGCCGTGCGGGAGGCCATCGCGGCCCAGGCCGCCACCCCACCCCCGACGACCGCCGTGGAAACGCACCCCGCCGTGGTTCGCGCCCTGGCGCTGGCGGATCCCGCTCGCCTGGCCGCCGCTGCCAATCCGGCGCCGCAATCGCTGTTCTGGAGCCTCAAGCTACCCAAGGAGACGCAGGATTACGTGCCCCGGATCGTGGCGCTGGCGCGCGTTATCGCCGACCCCGACGCGCAGGGCCTGCGACTCCAAGCCATCGCCAATCAACCCTATCTGCACCGGGTCGACCTGACGCCTGAAACCAAGGTGTTCGACAGCGTCACGGCCGCCGGCATCCCCTTCGAGGATTTTCTCCGCTTCAATCCGGGCTTCAAACCCGGCGTCGAGCCGCCGGTCCAGGCCTACAAGCTGTTGCTGCCCCGCGAACAGGCTCAAAGTCTGGCGGCCAACGCGCCAGGCGCCCGCCTGCTGGCGCCCAGCCGGCACACGGTGCAAAAAGGCGAAACCCTGGACACCATCGCCAGGCGCCACGGCGTTCCTTCCCAGCAACTGGCGCAGTGGAATGGGCTGGACAGCAGGGGCCGTCTAAAGGCCGGTCAGCAGTTGATCGTCTATCCTTCCTCGTAAGCGAAAGGGTGGACGCGAATTCGGCGATTCAATTATTCCCGCCGTGTGGGGTATTGGATTCAGGAGCGGGCAGCGGCGGAATGCGGAACGGATGCGCGGCCTTAAATTCCCTGGCCCGTCGCTCCGCCGCCTCGACCTGGGCCCGAGTCATCTTTTTGGCGACATCCTGTTTGGCCTGCGGCGCCTGGCTGTCGCCTTGGCCATCCGCCAGCGTGTACCAGAAATACGCCTGCGCGTAGTCCGGCGCCACGCCCTGTCCTTCCTCGTACATGATGGCCAGGTTGACTTGCGCCTGCGGCAACCCCTGCTCCGCCGCTTTCCGATACCATTGCATCGCCAGAGCGTTATCCTGTGGCACTCCCTTGCCCTGGTCGTACAGCACGCCCAAATTGAACTGAGCGAATGGAACGCCCTTCTCGGCCAGCGGCCGGACGATGGCGACTTCGGCGGCGTAATCGCCGCGCTCGTGGGCGCTTCTGGCCCGATCCCAGTCACCATCGGCCGCCCAGGCCGGAGCGGTCGTCAGCAGAATACCCGCCAGCAGCAGAAAAACCGGTTTATTCATGATCTGTTTACTCGGTTGCGGTGATTGCTCGGTTGCGAACTTGTCCAGTTTAACATTCCATCATCGAATCCATCCGTCAGCGGCCGATGGGAATTTTTAGTGGGGCGAATGTTCCATTGTGCTTTAATGACACGCGGATTTTGCCTGTACACTTCTAAAAATATCCGCCTCTTATCGGGTAGCGTCGCCGTGGTTCCGCTATCTTTCGAACTTCGTCACATCCCCAACCTGATCACCGGCTTGCGCATTCTGCTGGTGGCGCCTTTCCTTTGGCTGCTGCTGGAGGAGCGCTACGGAGCGGCGCTGGCCCTGTTCGTGATCGCCGGCGTTTCCGACGCGCTGGACGGCTTCCTGGCCAAATGTCACGGCTGGACCAGCGAACTGGGCGGTCTGCTCGATCCCATCGCCGACAAATTGCTGCTCATGGGGGCGATCCTGGCGCTGGGCTGGCTGAACGAACTGCCGGGCTGGCTGGTGGCGCTGGTGATTGCGCGGGATTTGGTCATTGTCGGCGGCGCGGTCGCCTATCACCTGCAGGTCGAGCGCTTCCACGCCGCGCCGCTGATGATCAGCAAGCTGAACACGTTCATGCAGCTTCTGCTGGTTGGCGCGGTCATCGTCCATTACGGTCTGGCTCCATTGCCAGCATGGCTGCTGACCAGCGGGATTTATCTGACCGCCCTGACCACCGTCTGGAGCGGGGCGGCCTATGTCTGGCGTTGGGGAAGGCTGGCCCGGCGCAAGGCCCGGCGCCCGGTAAAATCCTCCGGCCACGACGTCCCCTGAATTTCCCACCCGAGTGATTTTCCCTGATGGAACGCGCATCCCGTACCCGTTTCTGGCTGATTCTGGCGGCGGTCCTCGTCAGCCTGCTGTACCTGCTGGCGCCGGTGCTGACGCCATTCCTGGTCGCCACGCTGCTGGCGTATCTGGGCGATCCGCTGATCGACCGGTTGGAGGCGCGCAAGCTGTCGCGGTCCTGGGCGGTGACGCTGGTGTTCGGCGTCATCATCGTGGGCCTGCTGCTGCTGTTGCTGCTGCTGATTCCCCTGTCGGCGCACCAGTTCAAGAGTCTCATGCACAAGCTGCCCGTTTACCTCGACTGGCTGCAAACCAGTGTCGTTCCCTGGCTAAACAACGCTTTGGGCATCGACTCGACCTTGTTCGAACTGACCCAGTTGCGCGACAGGTTGCTGACCTATGCCCGAGAGATCGGCGATCTGGCCGGCAGCCTACTGGAATCGCTGCGGGCTTCGTCCACCGTGGTCTTCACCTGGATCGCCAACCTGGTGCTGGTTCCGGTGGTGACCTTTTACCTGCTGCGCGACTGGGACCTGTTGGTCGCCCGGGTTCGCGACCTGCTACCGCGCCGCGTCGAACCGACCGTGAGCAAGCTGGCGCGGGAAGCGGACGAGGTGATCGGCGCGTTCCTGCGCGGCCAGT
>CALGOO010000007.1 GCA_937960715.1 uncultured Candidatus Competibacteraceae bacterium | reverse complement strand
CTTGCAGCACCTCAACCCACAATTTCAACCTCCTGTCAATGCGTAAATCCTAATTTTTATTAAAAGTCAATGGGGAGTTTTTCGACAGCCTCTACCCCAAGGAACTCGGATCAGCCGGTGCGATCCGGTTCGCCGGTCCCAGCGGACCTTGGCGCCGGCAGGGCGTCGGGCGCCGCGCAACCTTCCGCGCAGCAACGGCCTGGTTGCCGCTGGCGGCCGGGCCGGCGCGTTCCATCGGCCAACACCCCGCGTTCCAGCAGGCGATCCACCAGTTCCACCTGGTCGCCGACCGGGTAATGCCGCCAGATTTCCTTCTTCATCGCTTCGGGCGAACCGCCGCCATGCAGCGAGATCACCGAATACCAGCCGGCCTGGTATGAGGCGGTGAGATCCTCGATGAAGCGCGCCACTTCGATGCGTTTTTCGTAGGGAATGTCCGAACACCCGGCAAGCAGTTCGGAAAGCCGGCCAGCGGTGGCCGGATTGTGATCCTCGTCCGGCCCCGGCAGGGTCACGATCAGCCCGCCCGAAACCTCGTGGGCAATCCGGTGCATGTCGTAAATCTGGGTGGCCAGCAACAGCTTGCCGATGTTGGCGAATACCGGTTCGGGAACCATGACCCCGGCGGGGTCCGGAATGCCGTAGACCGAGGCCGCCACGCCGCAGGCGTAGAAACCCTCGACGATCTGGATCAGTTCCACCATCGGCTCGCGCAGGCTGGCGGCGCGGTCGAGGTCAAGCCCATTCGCCTCGGTCATCAGCGCGCCCGCGCCGATCAGCAGATCGCCGAAGCCCGCCCGCGCACCGATGCAGGTATGGCGGTGATGCGTCGCGTATTCGCGGGTGAGAAAACCGGAATGCGCCCATTCCCCGGCCAAAAATACCCGGTCCCAGGGCACGAACACCCGGTCGAACACCGCCACCGCCGTGGACTGGCCATAACGGGCGCTGAACTTGGCCGCTGGTTCGCCGGGCCGACCGGCGGGCCGGGCGATGAGGGTGAGGTTCTCGGCGTCGACCGGCACGGCGCAGCACACCGCGTAAGCGGCGTCCGCCTCGGTCATGTTCCGTCCCGGCAGCACCAGCAACTCATGCATATAGGGAGCGCCGGTGATGATCGCCTTGACGCCGGCCAGAACGATGCCGTCCGGGCGGCGTTCGACGATACGGACGTAGGCGTCGGGATTGGCCTGCTGGCTGGGCCGACGGCTACGGTCGCCCTTGCCGTCGGTCATCGCCACCCCGAGCGCCAGGTCTTCCGCGTACACCCGTTCCAGATAGGCATGAAAACGCTCGCCGTAACTTGCGCCAAGGTCGGCGTCCACCCGCGCGGTGGTCTGCCGGATCGCGGCCAGCGCGTCGCCGCCCAGATAGCGTTGCGCGCAGCCGGTTTCCTGGCACACCAGCCGCACTGCTTCCAGCTTGTCGAGCAAATCCTCGGTCGACGCGGGAATGGCGATCATCCGGTTCACCGGCTGGCCGCCGGCCAAATCCGGTCGGGTCGCGCGCATCAGCGCCGCCACGTTCTCGCGCAGGGCGAAATCGTAGGTCAGCGCCACGCCGTTCACGCCCGGCGCGAGCAGCGGTTCGTCGGCCACCAACTCGATCAGTCGGCCGTTGACATAGACTCGCGGCTGGTAGCGTCGCAATGAATCGCGGTAATCCTGACCGGACATCAACATGAGGCAACTCCTCGGTGGTGGGGGCATCAAACAGACGCTGTTCTCTCGTTCAGTCGTCGCCGGTTGAGCAATAGCCATGCAATTCGTTATAACAGCGGGGTTTCCAACCGGCCTTCGTCAATTCTTCAAGGAGATGACATGAAAAAGCTGACCGGATTGCTCGCCGCGCTGCTGTTTTCGATCCTGGCGCTGGCTGGACCAAACAGCCCGCCCATCCCTGGCCAACCGTTGATCATCGACGTGCGCACCGCCGAGGAATACCGCGCGGAGCATGTGCGAGAAGCCATCAACATCCCCTAC
The DNA here is from genome assembly GCA_937960715.1 of uncultured Candidatus Competibacteraceae bacterium. Taxonomy (GTDB): domain Bacteria; phylum Pseudomonadota; class Gammaproteobacteria; order Competibacterales; family Competibacteraceae; genus Contendibacter. The sequence goes on along the minus strand of CALGOO010000007.1, from coordinate 13,051 downwards.
GACGAAATCGCCGCCCATATCGCCGCTGTCGCGCCGGATCGCGACAGCCGCATCGTGCTCTACTGCCGCAGCGGCCGCCGCTCCGGTATCGCCGAACAGACGCTGCGGCAAATGGGCTATCGTCAGGTGGAGAACAAGGGCGGGTTGAGCGACATGCGGCAAAGCGGCTATCAAACCGACCGGGAAACGGTGGTTTGCCACGCCGGCTCCCCGGCTCCCTGCCCATGACCGCCGTTGACGCCGAACTCGACGCCTCCGGGCTGAGCTGTCCGCTGCCGATTCTCAAGGCCAAGAAGGCGCTGGCCGGTCTGCGCGGCGGCCAGGTGCTGCGGATCGTCGCCACCGACCCCGAATCGGTGCGGGACTTCGCGGTGTTCAGCCAGCAGATGGGCCATGCCCTGCTGGAAGCGCGCGAAGATGGCGGGCGGTTCCATTTCCTGCTGCGCAAGCGGCCGGATTGACCACCGCCCTCACTCCCCCGCCACCGTCATCCGTTCCAGCAGCAGTGAGCCGCAGCGGATACCGCCGCGCGCATCCACGTCGTCGCCGACCGCCACGATGCCTTGAAACATCGCGGCCAGATTGCCGGCGATGGTGATTTCGTGGACGGGAAACTGGATTTCACCGTGCTCCACCCAGAAGCCGGCCGCGCCGCGCGAGTAGTCGCCGGTAACCCCATTCACGCCGTGACCGAGCAACTCGGTCACCCACAACCCGGTATCCAGTTGCCGCAACAACTCCGCGTGACCGAGCGGGCTGGGTTCGACGATCAGGTTGTGCGTACCGCCGGCATTGCCGGTCGTCTCCATTCCCAGTCGGCGGGCCGAGTAGCTGTCCAGCACGTAGCCCTGTAGCACGCCGCCGCTGACCATATCGCGGTCGGCGGTCGCCACGCCTTCGCTGTCGAACGGCGCGCTCGCCAACGCCTTGCGCAGACGCGGTCGTTCGCGAATGGTCACGAACGCCGGGAACACCGGCGTCCCCAGTCGATCCAGCAGGAACGAAGCCTTGCGATACAGCGCCCCGCCCCGGATGGCGGCGATGCCATGGCCGATCAGACCCCGCGCCAGTTCCGGCGCGAACAAGACCGGTACTTGCCGGGTCCCCAGCCGGCGGCTGCCCAGCCGCCGCAGCGCCCGCTCCGCCGCTTTCCGCCCGACCGCGACCGGCGGCTCCAGCTCGTCGCGGTCGCGCGCCACCGAGTACCAGTGATTGCGCTGCATCCCGCTTTCGTCCTGGGCAATCACCGAACAACTGATGGAATGCCGGGTCGTGGGATAGCCGCCGCAAAAACCGTGCGAGTTGCCGTAGACCATCAGCCCGGCATGGGTGGTGACGCTGCCACCCTCCGAGTTGCGGATGCGTGGATCCAGCGTCAACGCCGCCGCTTCGCACTCGCGGGCCCGTTCGATGGCTTCCTCGGCGGTCAGCGGCCAGGGATGATAGAGATCGAGATCGGGAATTTCCCGCGCCAGTCGGTCGGGATCGGCCAGGCCGGTGCAGGAATCGGCGGCGGTATGGCGGGCGATGGCGCAGGCGCTCCGAACGGTGTCGCGAATCGCTTCCGGTCGCCAGTCGGCGGTGCTGGCCGCGCCCTGACTCTGCCCAAAATAGACCGTGACACCGAGACCCCGCTGCCGATGATGCTCCAGGGTCTCGACCTCGCCCATGCGGACGGTGACGGACAAGGCGCTGCTGAAACTGACCGCCGCCTCGGCGGCGCTGGCGCCCTGGACGCGCGCCTCGGTCAGAAGGTCGGCGACCAGGGTTTCCAGTGGTTCCCGCGCCGGCAAGGGCGCGGCGGTGTGGACGATGATTTGGGACATGGTTTGGTCTTCAGTCAGGTATCGGAAGCCTTGGTCGGTAATCGCGGGCAGGTTCCCAGGAATGACGCGGTTGGGTGTTATACCAATTCTGAATAGGTTTTCGTCATTCCCGCGAATGCGGGAATCCAGGCAGCCGCTGAAAAACTGGATACCCGCTTTCGCGGGTATGACGAACAGTATGGTTTTTGATCTGAAAAAGATAAAACCTATCGGGAAACGGTATTATGTAACTGAACCGCCCTCAAGCATGACCTCGGCCGCTTCGGGCGCGAGCGGACGACACAAGTGGTAACCCTGACCGTAGTGACAGCCGTGCGCGGTGAGATAAGCCAGTTGTTCGGGGGTTTCGATACCCTCCGCGATCACCTTGATCCGCATTTCCTTCGCCAGGGCGATCAGCGTCTTGATCAGGCCGGGGCGCCCTCCGCCGGTGGCTATCTTGGCAACGAACGAACGGTCGATCTTGATCGCGTCCACCTGGAAGCTATCGAGATAGCTGAGCGAGGAATAACCGGTGCCGAAATCGTCCATGTGGATTTCAAACCCGAGCATCTCCAATTGCCTCAGCATCACGGCGGCATCCTGGGTATCCTGGATCAGGGCGGTTTCGGTGACTTCCGCCGCCAGCGCCGCCGCCGGAATATCGTTGGCGGTCAATATCGCCATCGCGCGCTGCACGAAACTGGTGTCCCGAAACTGCCTAGCTGACAGGTTGACGCTGATTTTAAGCGGCGCGGCGCTGGAATAACGGTGTCGCCAATCCGCGAACTGGCGACATGCCTCCTCCAGCACCCAAATGCCGAGCGGCACGATCAGTCCGGTATCCTCGAGCACCTGCATGAACTCACCCGGCGCGAGCAGGCCGCGCTCCGGGTGCTGCCAGCGCAGCAATGCTTCAAAACCATGCAGTTGCCGTGGCTCCAAGGCGATGATCGGTTGATACCACAACCGAAATTCCCCAAGCTCCAAGGCGCGCTTGAGTTCGGTTTCCAAGGCCAGCCGGCGCATGATCTGGTCGCGCATGACGATATCGAACAATTCGTAGCGGGCCTTGCCCAGCGCCTTGGCGCGGTACATCGCGATATCGGCGTCCCGCAGGAGTTGTTCCGGCGTTTCATAGGTCAACGACCCGACGGCAATGCCAATACTGGCCGAGACAGTCACCGCGATCTGTTCCTTGAGCGCGAACGGCGGCGCCAAGGCGAGCAGGAGACGGTCAGCGGTATCGGTCACGTCGTGAACGTCGGTTATATCTTCAAGCAGCAGCACGAATTCGTCACCACCCAGTCGAGCCAGGACATCGGTGGCGCGGATGACCGAACGCAGGCGTCGGGCTACTTCGACCAGCAGCGCATCGCCCGCGCCGTGGCCCTGGGTGTCATTGATGAATTTGAAATGATCCAGGTCCAGAAACAGGACGGCGTAACCGTGGTCCGGATGGCGTTTGTGGCGTTCGATGGCGCGATGCACATAATCCAGGAAAGCGACGCGATTCGGCAGTTCGGTCAGCGTGTCGTGCAAGGCATGGTGCCGGAGTTGTTCCTCGCTGTGCTTGCGGCTGTCGATATCGGTACTTGATCCGGCCATGCGGTACGGCTGGCCAGTGGCATCGCGCACCGCCAAACCGCGACCGAGCGCCCACAAGTAACGATCATCCTTGCGCCGCAGGCGGTGTTCGCACTCGAAATAGGGCGCCTCGCCCGTCAGATGGGCGGTAAGCGCCGCGTTGAAGCGATCGCGATCCTCGGCGTGGATGCGGGAAAGCCATTCGGTGGGATCGGCGCTCAACTCGTGCTCGGCATAACCCAGCATATCCTTGAAACGCGCCGACAAATACAGTTGTTGATGCCGCAGATCCCAGTCCCATAACCCGTCGTTGGCTCCCCGCACGGCCAAGCTGTAGCGCATCTCGCTGCCCCGCAGCGCCTGTTCCGACGCCTGCCGCGCCGCCAGATTGTCCATGAACGCATTGAACCAGCGGGTCAGTTCGCCGATTTCGTCACGGCCGGGCACCACGAGCCGGGCCCGCGGGTCCAGACTGTTGGTTTGCAGTTGCTTGAAACCGTCGATGATCGCCCGGATCGGTTGCACGACCCGCCGCGAATACAACAGGGCCGCCAGCCCGACCATGCCGAAGCACGCGCTTAGAATAAGAGCGGTGTTGCGCTGGATCTGGACAGCCTTGGCGGCGAGGGTGCGATTAGGGATGATGCTTTCCAGGTACCAGCCGTTGCGCGGTACAACGACATGGTTGATCGTATGCGGCTGGCCCGCGATGACGGCGGTCAAGCTCATTTCGGGCTCGGCGTTGACATGCCAGGGCGTGGCATCGATGCGGCTGCCGATCAGAGCCCGATCAGGATGGTAGATGAGCCGACCCCGCTGATCGACGACGCGGATATAGGCGTCCTCGCCCAGGTCGGTGCGATGAAACCGGTCATACAGTTCATCGACGCTGTAATTGGCGAGCAACAGCGCCAGCGGTTCCTGGGTCAGCGTTTCGCGATTCACGCGCCGCAGAACCTTGGCGGCGGTCATCACCTGTTCGTGGGTGGAATTGACGTTGACGTTGTGCTCCACCCCAGCCCACCACACCAGTCGTTCGCTGTCGCGCGCGGACTGCCACAGTTGCCGCACTGCCGCGGTATCCACTTGGCCCACATCCAGCGTGTCGCCCACATGGTAGTGATCGCCGTCCAGCGTAAAGATGTCGATAGAAGTCAGTCCCTTCAGATTCAAATAGTTGTTGAGGATATAGCCGATGCGCGCCTGGGTCGCGAGGCGGGTGTAAACATCGGTTCGGGGGCGAGGATCGCCCAGCGCCTGTAGGATGGTTTCCACTCCGGCGATATTGGCGAGCAGGGCTTCGACCTGATCGAGCTGCAACTCCAGGTAATCCCGCTGGTTGCGCAATAGTTGCAAGGCATAACGCTGGGCCTCGGCTTGCAGGATATTGCGGGAGATATGGTAGGAGGTGATCCCGAGGACCAGCAGCGGAATGACGCTCAAAAACATCAGGTAAGCGATGAACTTGAGCGTGATGTTGCGATGGAGAGGAAACAGCGACATTCGCGCGATGGCCTTATTTCAGCGTCTCGGCCATCACCAGGGTGGTATCGATCAGCGTCTCGGCGGGCAAGAACTCTCCGGCCAGCGCCCGCACCGCGTACTGGACACCCAGATAACCCTGTTGCGCCGCCTGCTGGTCGATGCTGGCCACCAGCTTGCCGGCGCGAATGGCCGCCCTGGCCTGTTCCAGGGCATCGAAGCCGGCGACCAGAACCTGGCTTTTGCCGGCGACTTCCAGATACTTCAAGGCACCCAGCGCCATCATGTCGTTCGCGCAGAAGAGGGTGCCGATATCGGGATGGGCATTGAACAATTTTTCCGCGACCTGGTAACCCTCATCGATTTTCCAGTTAGCGGTTTCGCTCGCGACCACGCGAATCGCGGGGTTCTCGGCAAACGCGCGTAACGCCCCCTGCTTGCGCGCCTCGGCGTTGGCCGCGCCGCGAATGCCCTCGACAATCGCCGCCTGGGTCGGCCGCTCGATGCGTTCACTAATCACCTTGACGGCTTTGTAGGCGCCTTGCTCGTTATCGACGCTGATGAACGGGATCGGACCGAGACCCAGCCGGGTGGAATAAACGGGGTCCAGGCGATTGTCGATGTTGATGACTCGAATGCCAGCGTCCTGGGCCTTTTTCAGGACGGGGATCAGATCCATGGAATCACCGGGCGCGATCACGATGGCATTCACCTTGGCCTCGATCAATTCCTCCACGATTTGGATTTGCTGTTCGATCGAGGTTTCCTGAGCAGCGGTTCTAACCCACAATTGCGTGCCCAGTTCCCGTTCGGCCCGCCGCGCGCCCTTTTCCATGTCGATGAAGAACGGATTGGTCAGGGTTTTCATGACCAAGGCGATGATGGGTTTGGGGGCCGGCTTGGAGGGTGTCGCGACCGGGGAGGTCGAAGCCGGTTGCGCGGCCATCGGTGGCGCCCGGTCGCTGGAATCGCCACAACCACTCACACCCATCGCCAGCGCCAAGGCGATCAGCAGGATCGAGAACATCTGGCTCATCCGCGGAGACCTCATACCAATTCTGAATAGGTTTTCGTCATTCCCGCGAATGCGGGAATCCAGGCAGCCGCTGAAAAACTGGATACCCGCTTTCGCGGGTATGACGAACAGTGTGGTTTTTGATCTGAAAAAGATAAAACCTATCGGGAAACAGTATCATGAACGTGGTGATCTCAAGCCACCGTCCCACCCACGGTCAGCGCCTCGACCTTCAGGGTCGGTTGACCGACGCCGACCGGCACGCTCTGGCCGTCCTTGCCGCAGGTCCCGACCCCGGCGTCGAGTCGCAGATCGTTGCCAACCATGGAAACCTGAGTAAGCACATCCGGGCCGTTGCCGATCAGGGTCGCGCCCTTGACCGGCCGGGTGACGCGACCGCTTTCGATCAGATACGCCTCGCTGGCGGAGAACACGAACTTGCCGGAGGTAATGTCCACCTGGCCGCCGCCAAAATTGACGGCGTACAGCCCCCGCTCCACCGAGGCGATGATCTCCGCCGGCTCGTGCTGGCCCGGCAACAGATAGGTATTGGTCATGCGCGGCAGCGGCAAATGGGCATAGGATTCGCGGCGACCGTTGCCGGTCGGCGCCATCTTCATCAGCCGGGCGTTCAACTTGTCCTGCAAATAGCCCTTGAGCACGCCGCGCTCGATCAGAGTCGTACACTGGGTCGGCGTGCCTTCGTCGTCCACGTTGAGTGAACCGCGCCGATGAGCCAACGTGCCATCGTCCACCACCGTGCAGAGCGGCGAGGCCACCCGCTCGCCGATCCGCCCGCTGAACGCCGAGGTGCCCTTGCGGTTGAAGTCGCCCTCCAGGCCGTGACCGATGGCCTCGTGCAACAGGATCCCCGGCCAGCCCGGCCCCAGGACCACGGTCATCGCGCCGGCTGGCGCGGGGATCGCGTCCAGATTGACCAGCGCCAGCCGCACTGCTTCCCGCGCGTAACCCAGGGCGCGATCCTCGTCCAGGAACCAGCCGTAACCGATCCGACCGCCGCCACCGCTGCTCCCCTGCTCGCGGCGACCGTTCCGCTCGACGATTACCGTCACGTTCAGCCGCGCCAACGGCCGCACGTCGCCGGCCAGCGTGCCGTCGGCGCTGGCCACCAGCATAATGTCCTGATTGGCAGCCAGGCTGACCATCACCTGAGTGACGCGCGGATCCTGGCGGCGGGCCTCGGCGTCCACCCGTTCCAGCAAACGCACCTTGGCCTCGGCCGACAACGTCTCCAAGGGATCGATCGGTTCGTACCACACCGGACGCTGGACCGATCGCCAAACTTGAAGCTGTCCCTCGCCGCCGTGGCGAGCAATGGCGCGAGCGGCGGTCGCGGCTTCCAGCAAGGCCGGCAGGACGATTTCGTCCGAATAGGCAAAACCGGTCTTCTCGCCGCTGATCGCCCGCACGCCGACGCCCTGCCGAATGGCGTGGCTGGCGTTCTTGACCTGCCCGTCCTCCAGCGACCACGATTCCGCGCGGCGCAACTGGAAATACAAATCCCCGTCGTCCACGGCATGGCCGAGCACACAGGACAGGGCGCGGTGCAAATCGTCCTCGCCGAGACCGGCGGGCGCCAATAGCTGCTGGCGGGCCAGCGCAAGAGTATCGGTGGTCATGGTTCGCAAACCTCGCGCCGTACCCGATGTTGCAGGGCCGGAAATTGCCGCCGCACGTTCTCCAACCGCTCGCGGCTGAACTCGGCCAGCACCACGCCCGGTCCTTGTGGCAATCGGGCCAGAACTTCTCCCCACGGATCGATGATCAGGCTGTCGCCGTAAGTTTCCCGGCCGTTGGCGTGTTTTCCACCCTGGGCCGAGGCGATGACATAACACTGGTTTTCGATGGCGCGGGCGCGCAGCAGCGTTTCCCAGTGGGCAAGGCCGGTCGTGGCGGTGAAGGCCGCCGGCAAAGCCAGCAGCTCCATGCCCTGGTCCACCAGCGCGCGAAACTGCTCCGGAAAGCGCAGGTCGTAGCAAACCGCCAGCCCCAGCCGGCCCAGCGCGGTGTCGGCGGTGACATACCGGTCGCCGGGCGCGATGGTGGCGGATTCGGCGTAGCGTTCCGCGCTGCCCACCACTTGCACGTCGAACAGATGCACCTTGTCGTAGCGGGCCACCCGCCGGCCCCGGTCGTCGAACAGCAGACAGGCGGCGCGCACCCGATTATCGTCGCCGGCGACGCGCAACGGAATCGTGCCGCCGACCAGCCACAACCGATGACGGGCCGCCTGCTCGGCCAGAAAGGTCTGCATCGGCCCCTCGTCCTCCGCTTCCCGCGCCGCCAGCTTGTCGCTCTCCCGCTGACCCATCAACGCGAAATTCTCCGGCAACACCGCCAGTCGCGCGCCTCGGGCGGCGGCCTGGGTCAACAGTTCGGCGGCGGCGGCCAGATTCTCGGCGACATCGAGACCGGACACCATCTGAATCGCGGCGATGGTTGGCACGGCAAAGACCTCTCACTTATTGATCGCCCACCAACCCTTTCGTCGGGTTCGCGGCTTGTGGTTCTTCCAATAGTTTCATCACTGGCCGGTCCCAGGAACCGGTCAATGCGTAATGGTACTGGGTGGCCTGTTCGATACCTTTTTGCAGCAACCGTTCGGCCAGCAGCACCGCCGCGCCGACCGCCGGCCCGCCGGCCAGGGCTCCCGCGACCGGCAACGCGCCGCCGATCCGGGGAATCACCGTGATGCGCTGGTCGTAATCGCGCGCCTTCAAATCGGTTCGGCCCTCGATCCGAATCCGCGCCGCTGGCGCTTCGATGGTGAGATCGTCGGTACGAGCCTGTCCCCGTTGAAAAGCGAACTGGCCGGTAATTCGATCGAAGCTCAGGCCGGGCTGCACCAGGTCGCTGAAGTCGAGGGTGAGACGGCGCAGAAGATTCTGCACGTTGAACAGGCCCACCATCCGCCCCATGCCGGGATCGACCTCCAGTAACTGACCGGGGCCGACCGTCAGCTTCAGCGTACCCTCCAGCCGCTCCGGCGCGAGTTCGGACAGCGCCCCCGGCCATTCGACCGCCAGTTCCGCCTCGGTCTCGCCGCCGGCGATGCCGCCCCAGGCGTAACCGAACGTCCTCAGGGTGTCGCCCAGCGCCCGACTGTGCAAGGTCGCCCGCAGGCGGGAGGTTTGACCGCGACCGACCCCTGTCCAGTCGCCGGTGGCGTCGATGCGCTGCTGTTCGGACGTCAGTTTGAACTCGGTCAAGTGGACGCCGTTGGGGCGCGGCGTCACCACCAGCCGCAACTGACCCAGCTCGGCGCCATCCCATCGCAGATCGGTCGCGGTCAACGTCAATGGCGGCATCCGACGCGGGTCCAGGACGCTGGCATTGGCCGCATTCTGGGCGTTGGCAGCGGCGGGCTCCGTCGCGCGGCGCAGGTGCAGCCGTTGCAACGTCGCGTTGATCGGTCGCTCCGGGTTGGGCGCGTCTGGCACGGTCACCCGTCCCGCCAGCGCCTTGCCGTCGAAATCGAGCCGCAACTCGTCGTCCCGGCGCGTCGCGCTCACCGTCACGCCGGCAACGGCCCGCCGCCCCAGCACCAATTCGCCGATCCGGGCCTCGAGGCTGCGCAACTCCGATCGTGGACTGGTGGCTTCCTCCGGGGCGGCGGGCAACGTGGCCAGTTCCCACCGGGGCAACTCGGCGACGACCGCCAGCCCCGGCGGCTCCGGCAGCTTCGCCGCGCCGGCGTTGACGCGCACCTCGCCGCGCGTCAGCCGGGGAGCGCCCGCAAGATCGACCAGTTCCAGCGCCGCCCGTGTCCCCTCCCCGTAATTCAGCAGCAGTTCCAGCGCATCGCGCGCGCGCGGTCGCAGGCTGATTTTCAGCGGGCGGGACTCGTCGGCGGCCTTGCCCAGCGGGGCCGGCAACCGAACGGCCAGACCACGCAAGTCCGAACTCAAGTCCAGCTTGAACGGGGGCGAATCGTCCCGCCGCTCGCGGCGGTGGGTGGGAACCGTCAACACCGCGTCCCAGGCGCACTTGCCGCTGACCGCGCGTTCCAGCGCCTTCGCCAGCGGTTCCCCCACCAGAGCGCGCGGCCCCAGGCGCCCGCGCAATCGCGCTCGCAGATCGCGACGGCCCGGGCGGCCAATCAGTTCCAAATCGAGCTGGATCGGTTCGTCGCGCAGCCAGGTTTGCAACCCCCTGGCTTCCAGGCTGGACTCGGTAAAACGCAGCGCGCCGCGCGTGCGCTCCAGTTCCAGCTTCCCGGCCGGCAACGTGACGCGGTTGTCCAGCAGCTCCACCCGGCCCCGCGCCCGGCTGGGACGGGCATCGGTCGGAATCACCAGCTCCAGTTCCAGCGCGCTGGCGCCGCCAATGCGCAATTCCGGCAAATCCTCGCCCAAATCCTGGCCGACCGGGCTGTCCTTGAACGCTTGCCACAGGCTGGCGCCCGGCCCCCGAGCCCGACCCTTGACCTCCACCACCGGTTCCTCGAGATCGTCGATCCGCGCGGTCGCTCCCGCCACGTCGGCATCGAGCAGGCGACCAGCGTCGATCTCCACCCACAAATCGCGATTGCGAAACCGCACCGTTCCCCGCGCGCCCTCCAGCCGCGGCCAGCCGGGCGCGTAATCCAACACCGCCCCCTCGACCTGGAAGCGGGTCTCGAACAAACCTTCGCCCCGGTCGAACGGAAACGCGGTCGCCGGACCGCGCAACACCCCTTCGCCCGCCGCGACCCGACCACCGACCAGCGCCTGGTCCAGCCAGGCGACGCCGTCGGGTGGAATCACCGTCACCGGCAAATAGCGCCGCGCCGCGCCAACCTTCACGTCGCGGTAGCGGCCATGCAAGTCCAGCAACGGCGTGCCGCCGTCGGGAACGGTCACGCTACCCCATACCCGCGCGGTCAGATCGGCGTTGGCGAAATCCAGACCGGCGCTTTCCAGCCGCAGCCCATCCGCTCCGCGCGTCCAGCTCACCATCCCGGTCAGGGTGTCGAGCGCGACCGGCGCGCGCAGCAGGCCGGCGGTATCCACCCGCGCCTTGCGGCTGTCGAGCGTGATCCGGCCCTGGTCGGGGGTTAACTCCAGGGTTCCGCTCAACCGGTCGAGTCCGGGCAGGCCATCGACCGGCCGAAACGCCACCTCGCGCAGTTGCGCGGTCACGGCGTAGGCGCCGGTGGCGGGTTCGGGGAGCCACTGGCGGGCCGGCGCGTCCAGCCAGGGCACGACCCAGGCCACCACCTCTTGAACACGCAATCCCTGGACATGCCCCCGCCACTGGTCACCGCGCCGACTCCATTCAAAGGGATGCGGCTGGTCGGGGCGCAGGGCGAAATGTCCCCGCCAGGATTCGGGATCGGCGCGGGGACGCTCCACTTCAAGGGATAACCGATCGCCGAACGCGGCGGGCAGTTCGGCGGTGAACGCCAGCCGTTGGCCGGACCTAGCGTCCCGCACCTGAAAATAGGGATGCAAGAGGTCCAAGACGCCGCCATCGCGGCCGCGCACGGTCAGCCGGTCGCCCAAGATATCCAGCCGCCCCACGTCGAACAGCCAGCGGGCAACCTCCGGCAACGAGGATGCGGATTCGGCGGGACCGCTCTCGGCCCGCAAGCGCGGTATTCCGTCGACGCCCTGTTCCAGGGTCAGATTCACGCCCTCCAGCCGAATATGGCCGAACACGGGTCGCCACGCCCGCAGCGAGCGCCACAGGTCGATTGTCGCCGCCGCCCGGTCGAACCGGACCAGGGCCGCGTCCGTCGCCGGATCGTGCAGGCTGACGTTCCGCAGCCGCAGACTCAACCACTCCCCCTCGCGCTCGGCGACGACCTCCTCGATCCGAGCCGGCGCGCGCAGATAATCGCCCAACGCCGCCGCCAGCGTCGCGCGCTGTTCGTTCAGCCGCGGCAACAGCCACCATTGTCCGAATCCCGCCGCCAGCAGCACCGGCAACAGCAGCGCCAGCGCCAGCCAGCGAGTCCAGCGGAAGATTCGGCGAGCCGCGCCCAGCCAGCGGGGCTTCACATCAGCACCACGTCGTATTGCTCGCGCGGATAGAGCGCCTCGGCCTGGAACTTGATGGGGATGCCGATGAAGGCTTCCAGTTGCGCCACGCTGGTCGATTCCTGATCCAGCATGGCGTCCACCACGTCCGGCGCGGCCAGTACCACGAACTGGCGCGGCGAATACTGGCGGGTCTCGCGCAGCAGTTCGCGAAAGATTTCGTAGCACACCGTTTCGGCGGTCTTGATCGAGCCGCGCCCGTCGCACAGCGGGCACGGCTCGCACAGAACCTGTTCCAGGCTCTCGCGGGTGCGCTTGCGGGTCATTTCCACCAGCCCCAGCGGCGAGACCTGCGAAATGTGGCTCTTGGCCCGGTCCTTTTCCAGATGCTTTTCCAGCGCCTTCAGCACGGCCTGGCGATGTTCCTCGCTCACCATGTCGATGAAGTCGAGGATGATGATCCCGCCCAGGTTGCGCAGCCGCAGTTGCCGGGCGATGGCCGCCGCCGCCTCCAGGTTGGTCTTGAAGATGGTCTCTTCCAGATTGCGGTGACCCACGTAGGCGCCGGTATTGACATCGATGGTGGTCATCGCCTCGGTTTGATCCACGACCAGATAACCACCGGATTTGAGCGGCACCTTCTTGCCCAGCGCCCGCTGGATTTCGTCCTCGATGCCGTACAGCTCGAAAATCGGCCGCTCGCCGGGATAATGTTCCAGGCGCGGCCCCATCTCCGGCACGAACCTGTCGGCGAAGTCCAGCATCCGCTGACAGGTCTCGCGCGAGTCGATGCGGACCTTCTCCACGCTGTCGCCGACAAAATCGCGCAGCACCCGCAACACCAGCGGCAAATCCTCGTACAGGGCGCCGACGCCGGAGGTGTCCCGAATCCGCTCGCGGATCGAATCCCATAGCCGCTGCAAGAACTGCATGTCGGCCCGCAACGCCCAGGCTTCCGCCCCTTCCGCCGCGGTGCGGACGATGTAACCTCCGCCGAACTCGGCGCGAAAGGCGTTGACCATTTCCTTCAGGCGCTGGCGCTCGCGCTCGCCGTCGATCTTGACCGACACCCCCGCCACGTCGGCATCGGCCAGGAACACCAGAAACCGCGATGGCAGGGTAATGTGGGTGGTCAGCCGCGCGCCCTTGGTGCCGATGGGGTCCTTGATGACCTGCACCAC
>CALGOO010000006.1 GCA_937960715.1 uncultured Candidatus Competibacteraceae bacterium | reverse complement strand
CGCTGGCTCTCCTGCCTCCCCTGCGCGCATTCCTGCAATTGCTCGACGAAATCGCCGCGAAACAGGACCGCAAGAATGCACGGGACCGGGAGGTCCTTCGTGGATTTCGCCATCGCTATCAGTGGCTGGCGCGCGGTGCTCCCGCCGCGTGGCTGACCCACTACGAACAGCGGATGACGCGGCTGGCCGAAAACCAACAGCCGATACTGGCGGCCCTGACCATCACTCCTCATGTCGGGCAGGAACCCGGCGGCGCTCTGGGTGTCCTGCTGATCAACCCCAGTTGGTGGCTGTACCGGGAAATTCGCCTGCGGCTGCGCAGCACCGATCTGGAATTCGCCAACGGCGGTCAGATGCTCTCCCTGCGCCTGCTCGACGGCCGGGACGCCCAGCCGGTGTATCTGGATTATCGACTGACGCGGGCCGGATCGGAGCCGGCCACGCTGCAACTGGAACTCGATCTGCTCGACCACCGCGGAACCTGGCATGCCTATCGCGGCCCGGACGAAATCCGACTGGCTCCGCCGCGCCGGAGCGAGACCGGCTGGGGCGCCGGCCAGGAGGTCACGCTCACCCCGGGATGCGAGCAATTCTGGCCGGATACGCCGGAGCCGCGCCCCGATACCGTCGCCCTGGTCGGAGCGGCCGGCGACCTGAGCTTCACGTTGCCGCTCGAATTGACGGTCGACGACGAACGCACCCACCGCCTGCGGGCATCGGTCGCCGCCACCCATCAGGCGCTGGGTCGCGGTACGGCGCTCAGCCGGGCGTTGCTGCTGGCCGCCGATCCCACCCAGGCACCGGCGCGGATCGAACTGGTGTCGCGCCCCTTCATCATCCTGGGGCGCTACAATCCCAATACGGGCGCGGGCTTCGGCGATTTCGCCCTGGGTTTCGTCCCGGAATATACCCGAATCTCCCGCTTGCACGCCGTGATTTGCGCCCTGGGCGACCAATTGGCGCTGATGCCGGCCAGCGATCAGGATCGAACCTACACCGGTCAAAACGGCCAACGGCTGGCGCGCGGTCAATGGCGCCTGCTGGAAGCCAACGACAACCTGGATATCTGCGATCTATACCGCCTCAAGCTGACTCTGGTCTGGGATCGCCATGGCGAGCGCGATCCGGCCCTGGATTGGGATCCGCGGGAACCGCGCGACAAGTTTGGTCATTATCTGCTTGATCTGGTTGATATCTTACGCCAGCGCGACCAGCAAACCGGCAACGAGGACGCACGGGCCACGCTGAGAAATCGTTACGCCAACCTGGTATCAATCCAGGACCGGATCGCCGAGATCAACGGCGTCGGCAATCCGGGAACCCTGCTGCACGCCCGGCTCGAACGCGACGACGAGGCCAGCCGGCAGGTCATCCACTATTACGTGCCCAAGTGGCTGTCGCTGGGCAGCTCCCCGCAGGCCGGCCTGCCCATCGCCGCCGCCGGAGTGGCGCCGCTGCACGCCGAGCTGCTGTTCCGGGAAGGCATGTACTGGATTCAGAACCTGGCGGGGCCGGGCTCGACCCAGGTCGGCTGTCACGGCCTGGCGACCAACGAGGTGCTGGCCCTGGAAACGGGCGACGTGTTAACGATCGGCGCGGCCCGGTTCGAATTCGAGGCCTATTGAGTTTGGCCCCCGCTGGCGCGATTGGCTTTTGACCGTCGGCATAATAGACTTCCGGCCCGCCCGTTCGATCCCTCACCATCAGAGGAATTATAATGCCCGCCCGTGGTCATCCTGGCGTCGCTGTTGAGCAGCATCCACGATCAGGTAGGATAATGAAACGTCTGGTCAAGGTTTTTCTACGCAGCCCTGGCGCCGCCTCGCTGGCCTTGTTTACCCGGGAGCTCTGGGCCAATCCGCGAGCCATGGGCGCGGCCTGTCCCAGCGCCCCCGCGCTGGCGAGCGGCATGGCGGCGCGCGTCCCGCTGGAACGGGACGGACTGGTGATCGAGCTGGGGGGAGGGACCGGCGCGGTCACCGCCGCCCTGCTCAAGCACGGCGTGCCGCCCTGGAGGCTGATGGTGGTGGAGCGCTCACCCACGCTGGCCCATCATTTGCGCCAGCGCTTCCCACAACTGCGCGTCATTCAGGGCGACGCCGCCCAACTGGGCCATCTGCTGGGCCACCCACGACCACGCCTGAACAGCATCGTGTCCAGCCTGCCGCTGCGCTCCCTGCACCCCGCCACCACCCGGGCCGTCGCCCAGCAGTTCGAAACCCTGCTCAAACCCGGGGGCCTGCTGGTGCAGTTCACCTACGACCTGCGCGGTACCCACACCCGCCTGCTACCCAGCTTTCGGCGGCTGTCCAGCAAGATCGTCTGGGGCAACCTGCCGCCGGCGCGGGTGGAAACCTTCGAGCGGGCCTGATCAACGCGCGCCGCGTTCCCGCTCGCGGGCCTGTTCGGCTTGAATCGCGGTCAGCGCGATGGTGAACACGATGTCTTCGACCAACGCCCCGCGCGACAGATCGTTGACCGGCTTGTTCAAGCCTTGCAGCATCGGCCCGATGCTGATCACCTCGGCGCTGCGCTGCACCGCCTTGTAGGTGGTGTTGCCAGTGTTCAGGTCGGGGAAAATGAACACCGTGGCCCGGCCCGCCACCCGGCTGTCCGGGGCCTTGCTCTCCGCCACCTCCTTGATGGTCGCCGCGTCGTATTGCAGGGGGCCATCGACCAGCAGATCGGGCCGCCGCTCGCGGGCGAGCCGGGTCGCTTCCTTGACCTTGTCCACGTCGCTGCCGCTGCCCGAGGCGCCGGTGCTGTAGCTCAGCATCGCCACTCGCGGCGTGATCCCGAAAGCCTGGGCCGAATCGGCGCTCTGGATGGCGATATCGGCCAGCTCCTCGGCGCTGGGGCCGATGTTGATGGCGCAGTCGCCGTAGACCAGCACCTGTTCGGGCAGGCACATGAAGAAAATCGACGAGACCAGCCGGACGCCGGGCGCGGTCTTGATCAATTGCAGGGCCGGGCGGATGGTGTTGGCGGTGGTATGGACCGCGCCGGACACCAGCCCGTCCACCTCGCCCAGGTGCAGCATCACGGTGCCCAGCACCACGGGATCGTGCAATTGTTCCTCGGCCAGCCCCGGCGTCAATCCCTTGCGCCCGCGCAATTCCACCATGGCGTCGATGTAACGCCGGTCGATCTGGGTCGGGTCGATGATCTCGATGTCCGGGGGAATGACCATGCCACGCCGCGCCGACAGCCGGCGCATGCGCCCGGCGTCGCCCATCAGCACGCAGCGGGCGATGCCGCGCTGGTGGCA
>CALGOO010000005.1 GCA_937960715.1 uncultured Candidatus Competibacteraceae bacterium | reverse complement strand
GCTCATCTCCGCCTGGTCGCCTGAGCGGGGGCGCGCTCGACTGGTTACGCCCGTGGTCAATCAAGGCGGTCAGGCCGTGCTTAAAGGCGATGTCAACATTGGCAGGATCAACCGCGTTACTGACAGCAACAGCTATCAGGTCAAGGTCAAGGATCGCGGTGGCAGCAAACGGACCGAGACCCGCTACATCTATACCATCACCACCGGTGTAGCCTCCAACATCACCTATACCGTGAGCAAAGGCGGCAAGGCTATCGGCGGCAATAGCTACAACATCACCTACAACAAGCAAGTGACAGGCTCATCAAGCGACGAGGCCCGGTCCAACGCGGAAAGTGACGACTCGATCATTCTCGGCCAGATTCAGGAACTCGCCCAAAAAGTCGTCGCCGGCATTTCCCCACATTCAGAAAACTGGGAATTCAAACCCCAAGGGGGTAGCGGGGATCTGGATGTTGGTGTCGAGTACTATCGCAAGGGCCTATACCCGCAAGCCGAAAGTTACTGGTCGCGGGTTGTCCAGCAAGCCGTGCGCCCAGAAGAAAAAGCCGCCGCCCACTACAATCTGGGCATGCTCAATATGCGTAACAGCCAATATCCGCAGGCTTTCGCTAATTTCCGGGAAGCCGATAAACTGCAACCCGCCAACGCGGTTTACATGGACGCACTCCGCAAGGTGGAAGATGCGGGGCTGGGCCAGAAAAAACTGGAGGAAATGAATCTTAACCGCAAGAGAGGCGGTTCCGGCAGCCGTAACCGTAACCGGTCCAAAAGGAGCAACGAACCTGGTGGCTGAGTTGATACCGTCATATTGACAGGGGGACACCCGATGAGGATCCACACAATAGTGATTTCGATCAGAGCCATTAGCCTGGTGCTGTTCTGCCTAACGGCGGGTTGCCCAGTGACTCCCAGTGGACCTCACCTGGAAGCGCGCAGTGTGGTCTTCAGTGACCTCCGTACTGTACAAACAACCCCCTCCACCTTGGAACAAAAACCGGATAAGACCTCGGTAGCGACCCCTAAACCCCCCCCGCCCAGGATCCCGCCGGTGCCCCCATCCAAGCCAGCACCGGCGCCGGTGCAAGCATCTGAACCCGTCGCGGCTCCGATGGTTTTATCCGGACCCCGTTACGCCCTGGTCGTGGGCAACAGCGGATACCCCAAACGCTCGTTACCGAATGCTAAAAATGACGCCGATGATATGGCGGCTACCTTAACTGACTTGAAGTTTGAGGTCACCAAGGTGTTAGATGCCGACCATGAAAAATTGGAGAAATCGATTCAGGAACTTGGCAATAAACTACGCCAAAACGCGGTTGGAGTTTTTTATTACTCTGGGCATGCCGTTCAGCACAGCATCGAGAACTATATGATCCCAATAGATGCCATAGAGTCAGTAACAGTACCGGAGCATTTAAAATACAAAACAGTGAATATTAATTATGTCTTGGGAGTCATGAAAGACGCCGGAAACAGCGTCAATATCGTATTTCTCGATGCTTGTCGAGACAATCCGTTTCCTAGTTTCACCCGAGGCGGCGTCAGTCGTGGCCTTGCCCCGATAACAAATGCGCCTCAAGGTAGCTTGGTTGCCTATGCCACAGCCCCTGGTCAAACCGCCGAAGAGGGCGAAGGACGTAATAGCCCCTATACTAAACATTTACTGAAAAACCTGAAAGAATCCCGATCACCAATTACGGATATCCTCACAAAAGTGAATGCCGGTGTCCTCAAGGAAACCGGCGGTCGGCAACAACCCTCCTTTTTAAGTTCCTTGACGGAAAATTTCTACTTTTAAACAAAATATAGCTCTCCACCCTCATCCCGTCTCCAGCACGTATCCGCCCACCACCAGCCACGCGCCCGGTTCGATGGCCGACTCTCGGCCGCGCTCCTCGACTTTCACGGCCCGGCCCGATTCGCCGGATCGAATCAACTGATAGGCGGGCCACGTTTCGCTTTCCAGCTTGAGCGTCCACCGGTTCCCGTCCGCATCCAGCCGCAACCCCAGATGCCGCCGCGACAGCCCGAGTTGCTCCGGTCGAACATCTCGGGCCTCGTCCCAGACCAGGGCATCGGGATCGTTCAACAAGCCGGGCGCCAGATCGACTTCCGCGCCACGACCGAAACAAAGCCATCGACCGGCCGGCACGGATAACGGTATCGGCCGAGGCAACCGCACCCAGCCACGATAATGCGGGCTCATGATCTCCGGGGCGACGCCCAGTTCCAGGGCCAATTCCTCGTGGGGACGCCAGACCGCGCCAGGCTCCAGGGGCGCCACACCGTCCGCCGCCTCGCCCCAGAGCCGATCCTCGTCATCGATCCGTAGCCAGGCCACGGCGCTTGGATGACGGCAACCCACCAACGCGCCGCGCCGGTCGAAACCCAGCCGCCAGCTTCGCAGGCCCGCCTTGGCGTGCAGCGACGGCCGTTGCAAGGCGATGCCGATCACCCGCAGGCGAGATCCTGCGCGCGAAGGTTCGCCACCCGGAGTCCAGGTCAGGGGTTCGTTAAGTTGATCAGCATCGCCCAACGGTTGGGGTTCCAGCCGCAGGTACAGACAAGCCGTGGCGAAATCGCCGATCCAGAAGAGGCGCTCTTCACTGCTCCCGACCGGCAAGCAACCGTCCGGCTCGGCGCAAACGGTTGGGGCCTGGTTCGGTTTGACGATCAATAGCACCGACGACTGGTTGCCGAAGGGCCAATTCGGCACCGGGAACGTGCTGGCATAGGCATCGCCATTCAGCAAGGTCAGGCGCTGGCCGGGATAGATGACGCCCAGTTCCGTCCTTCGACGCTCGTCTTGTTGATAAAGCCAGTATTTTGGCTGCTCTTCATCGCCCGGCAGGTAAATGGCGCGCCCGAAGAGAAAACAGACCTGACCTGTGGGCAATGCCCGATCCGCCTCCACGCGATAGCGAACAGCCTCGCCTTCCGGAACGAGGTTACCGAATTTTTCGGTATGCAACCTAATTAAATCCTGGATCAGCGCCGCACGATTGAAGCCATCGTCCACCCGTTCGTCGCGGGCATAATCGGACGCCGGAATCCGCACGATCACATGATGGAAAAAGGTTTCCAGGCGGTGGCGGCTTTTTCGAGTGCGCGGATGATGGATTAGCGCCTCCATCAGAAACTGGTTTTGTCGGCCTCGCCGTCTGGCCCGCCCCCATAGATTTTCCACGTTGAATACGTCCGGTACGTCGCTCAGGGTGGCACAGACCACGTAGTCGGTCGGGATGGCGGAGTCAGCCTTCATCGCAACGTCCTTCCTCCACGGCAAGCGCGAGCGCGATGAGCGGCGCGATCAGAAAAGTCAGGTGGCTGCCGGCGGCCGACAGCAACGGCATGGGCTGTCCCATCACCGGCAGGAAACCCAGGTTGGTTCCCCAGGATACCAGCAGGTGGGCGGCCAACAGGCCACTCCCACCGGCGAGGGTAAAATAGGCAAACCCGCCCAAGGCTTGCAAACGGTAGTCTCGCTGGGGGTCCAGGTGGTCCAGGGCGCGTCGGCCGATGCGCCACAGGGTCAGCACCAGCAAGATTTGGGCGATCAGTAAAGTCAGCGCGGTCACGCCACCGTAACGGTTGAGGAAAAAGGCCGGGGCAAAGTCGTCCTGCACGGCTGGGATGGCCATCGCCTTGCCGTTGCGGCCGGACTGGGCGTTGCCGGGCAGCGCGCCGGCATTGACTCCCCACCAGCCGCCGGCGCGGATGGCGGCCAGCGCCTGGCGCAGTTGATAGCCGGCGTGCGGAAATCGTTCGGGAGTCGCCCACACCTGGATGCGGTCGCTCTGCAAGCCAGCGGGAAACCAAGCCGGCTGCTGGCGCAGTTGCGTCACACCCAGCGTCAAGGCTATCCCCGCCGCCGCCAGTGCCGCTTGTCCAACGAGCCGCCAGTAGCGGTCCGGATGGGCTCGCAAGTAGGCCCAGGCCAGTACCAGTCCCCAGAGGATCAACAACACGAGGGGAGAGAAATCGCGCAGAAAGGCCAGGGCGACCACCACCAGCGTCACTAAGACGATCACGGGGCTCAGGTAGCGCACCCAAAGAGTCAGCTTTGGAAGAGTCAGATCCCAGCCGCGCAGATTGCTGCGCTGAGCCAGGGCCATTGCCGTCGCCACGACCAGGGCCAGCTTGCTCAGCTCGACCGGTTGCAATCCCCACAAGCCGCCCTCGTCACCGAAGAGAACCTGTAGGCTGAGCAGCACCATTGATATCACCAACAGCAACGCGATCAATCCATCGGCGATCAATCCATCGGCCGGTAGCACTCGAAGTTTCCATCCCGACCGGAACGAAGCCGGAAGCGGACGGAAGCATGTCGCGAGCGCGTCGTGGAGTGGCCCGCTTGCCCGCCCCCTCCGCCAGAAGATCAGTCCAGCCAACAGCAACCCGCCGAACGTCGCGGCCAGCGCCGCCGTGCGATGGCCGTACCGTAACCAGGCGGACTCGTCCGCACCGACGCCCAATTGCAATTGGGCCACCAGCCCCCAGCCCAGTAGCCAGGTCAGCGATCCCATCAGCAGGGCGCTCCACGCCGTTCCGCGCGCCGCCCACAGCAATCCTCCCAGGGCCAGCCACGCCAGACCATAGGACCAGAGGATCGCGCCGGCATCGCTCCAAAAGCAAAGCGCCAGCGCCCCGCTGGCCAGCGACAGGCATGGGAACAGACCCAGCCGCGTCGGCCAGGACCCTTCCGCCGAAAACCGGCCTCGAAGCCAGGGCAGCCCCAGCCAGGGCGCCAGCAGGGCCAGGATCACCGGCCATTTCGGTCCCTGCAAGAAATCCAGCGGCGCCAGAGTGACCTGAACGGCGGGCAGGCTAGCGGGACGCGGCTCGGCGACGGGCCAGCGCTGGCCGCGGGCGATCACCGCCAGTGTCAGCGCGTCGGTGGCGCGGGTAATTCGGTAGTGGGTATAGCCAACGATCAACTGGTCACCCACGGCCAAGGGCACCGTTAGCTCTCGCAGCGGAGTCCCCCCCCCGGAATCGCCGCTTACGAGCACCGGCGGCCCATCCGGGCGCGCGGCCGGACCCAGACGCAGCATGTAGCCAACCTCGGTGGGCGCGATCGATACACTGTCGGCGGTCACCCCCGCCAAGCCGAGCCGGGTGGCGCACTGTACCCCTCCCCCCAGGCTCAGCGGACGGGCCCGGCGCAGGCTCGCCGGCAGCTTGCTCAAAAGGGCTTCGAATCCGCCAGGGTCACAGAGCGGCAACGCCCGCCCATTTAGGGTCAGATAAACCCCGTCGTACCGCCAAGTCTGGGATCCCAACTGGAGCGTCAGCCCGTCCGCCGCGACCGCTGCCACGACCAACCGGTGCTCGCCCACCGAGAACCACCCGCCCGGCGTCAGCCGCCATTCCCGGACCCGGTGATCGTCCGCCGCCCCGCGCGGTTTCCAGAGCACTTGCTTAGCGACGGCCACGTTTTCCAGCCGCCAGCCACCGGCGGCCGTTCGCAGGACCCGGACGTGCTCGGCATCGGCGTAAGGCGACCACAGATCGTCGCGCCGCCGCGCGCGGTCGTGGCCCAGGATGACGCTCTGGCCGGGCGCCAGGTCGATTTGAATCTGGCGCGGTTCCAGCCAGTGGGGCGCGCGTTGCAGCGTCCAGAGCACGCCAAGCAAGGGGATCGACCAGACCAGGGTCAGCAGCAGGGTTCGATTGGCGGTGGGCGAAAGGTCGCTCCACAAGAACGCCAGGAACCCCCGGAACGAAACGCGGCGCGTGGCTTCTGGCATGACTTTACCGTGGTGTTGCAAAGTGTATGAATTTTGATTGAAGGTTTATGCGTAACAATGCTAGTTTCTTCAAAAAACGACAGACAATCCACAAATGAGCATCCGATGGACGATCACGCGTGCCTTGAACGAATCAGGCAGGGGGGTAAGCCGGCCCAGACGGCCATCACGATCTTGTACGAACGGTATGCGCGCAAGTTTCATCGGTACCTCCAGCGCCGTTCCTTTTCCTACCAGGAAAGCGAGGACATTTTGCAGGACGCCTTTGTCCGGCTGGCTCGCCTCCGGGGGCGAACGTTTACCGTGCCGGACTTGCCACTGCCTTGGTTGTACAGGATTCTTTTTAATTGCGCCCAGGATTACCACCGAAAGCGACCGGCGGAACTGCGGGCCTCCGACTTGGCGGGCCACGACGACGACGATCCCGCGCCGGCACCCTGGGAAACGCGCGCCTCCGAACCGCTCCTGGCGGAAACAGTTTGGGCCGGTGTCGATGCGGCTTTGCTCGCTTTCCAAACCGATTATCCCGAACCCGGTACCGCTTTGGAATTGGTGATCATGGAGGGCTGGAGCGTCCGGGAACTGGCCGGTTTTCTGGAGAAATCGGAAGGCGCGACCCGCGAATATCTGTCCTACTGGCGCAAGCGCTTGCAAGATTATCTAGCGCGGTTCTGCCCGGCCTGCTTCGCCACCGACTCGGCGGGGGATCGAATCGGCCGCTGATGCTCGTCGCCCTACCCACGCCTTGCGCTACTCCCCTCACTTCCCGCTCTTGGCCGCGTCCGCCAGCGCCGCCAGGAAGCCGGCGACCACCGAACCACATTCCAAACCGCCAGTATCGGCGGCGTGGCTGATCAGGCAGGCGAAGGCCAGTCGTCGGGTTTCGCCCGGAATGCCGCCGGGCTCCACCCAGCCCACTAGCCAGGCGTTGTTGATGTCCTCCCGCACGCTGAGATCGGCGGTGCCGGTCTTGGCGTAGAGCGCGGGGCGCAGGGTATCGAAACGCCGATCCTTGAACGCTTGCTGGGCGGTGCCGTCCACCGGCACCCGCTTCATGCCTTGGCGGATGCGCTGGGTCGAAATGTCCAGCTTCGCGAACGCCGATTTTTCGGCTGACCGACCGTTCAGTTCCAGCAGCAGGCGCGGAAGAACCCGCCGCTCGGTGGCGATGGAGGCCGCCACCTGGGCCATTTGCAGCGGAGTGACCTGCATCCGAAAGCCGCGCGCCGCCAGGCGAACCTGGTTGCGATCCTGGATCGGATCGAGCTGGGAAGGGGTCGCGAGCAGGAGATCGCCGGCGCGCGGCAGGTCGGGCGGCAGCAGGCCACCGTCCAGTCGCGTTTCCACGCCGAAGCCGAGCGCGTTCGTGGTGGCCGCCAGCGGCCGGACCCGATCCAGTGCCGCCGGGGTCAGGGCACGGACGCGGGCTAAGCCAGCCGACCGGGGATCGTCGAGCAGGGTAGCGTCGCTGGCTTCCACTAACCAGGCAAACCAGGTGTTCAGGGAATCGCGCAGCGCCTGGGCCAAGCCGTAGCGCCCGTCCCGATAGGCGCCGGCTTGGTTGGCTAAGGTTTCGTAGTGGCCGCCCACGGCGAAATTATGGACTACTCCGCCTTGGTTATATTGTTGCGTGGGCGGGTAACGACTGTGCTTGCAGTGCGATTCGTGGGCGGGATAGCAGGCGTCTTGCGTGCCGAAGTCATGGCGGCTGGCCAGGGGATGACGGGCGATGGCGTTCGGCTCCAGCCCATCGAGCAGGGCCTCCAGTTCGGGGCGCTTCTGGGCGGCGTGTTCCAGGGCGAGCGCCGAGATCAGCTTGAAAGTGGAGCCGGGGATGTGGAGGCCGCTGCCGTCGTGCTGCCAGGCCCACCAGCGCAGGGGACCGCGCCGGGGCTGGGCGGCGGCGAAGCGGGACAGGTCGGACCAGTCGGCGTCCCGCAGTGGTTCCGGCAGGCTGACGGCGGCCAGGATGTCGCCCTGATCGGCGTCCAACACCACCAGGCCGGCGAAGCGTTGGGTCCGATAGGGATCGCGGGGGCCAAAGCGAGCGCTGGCCGCCGGCAGTTGCGCCAGCAACGCGGTCCGCGCCAGCCCTTGCAGCTTGCCGTCCACGGTCAGGCGCGCGTCGACGGCGCTGATGTCGCGCGCCCCCAACCGGGCCAGCACGCCGGCCACGGCGGTTTGGTGTTGGGGATGCAGGCCCACCAGAGCGCCCAGGCCCAGCGTCCAAGCCGCCTCGGTGGGACCGACGGCGTCCCAGAGCGGGGCGCCGTCGCGGTCGCGCAACGTGACGGGGGCACGGCGGTCGCCGCGTTGTTGGCGGGCGGCGGGGGTCAGGGCCTGCCAGCGCGGTTGACCGTTCTCTAGATGGATGTGAGCGAAGTCGTGGCGGAACAGGACGGGGGTGGCCTCGGCCGGCAGCGGCTGGAATTGAACCGTCAGGCGCGCGGTGTTCGGCGGGATCTGCACGCGCAGCTCGCGCGCCAGCACCGCCGGGCCCTGGCAGGATGACGCGCTCAGGCAGCGCGGTTCGTCGCTCAGGATTGTGGCGCCCTCGATGCGAATCTCGCGCCCCACCACCAGCAGTTGCAACCGCTGGCTGGCGCGGCGCGCGACCAGCGGCAAGCTGAAACGGACTGGCGTGGTGGCGTCGGCGCTGGCCGGCCAGCGTTCTACCCGCTGCCAGGGTTCCCAGCGCAAGGGTAGTTCGGCGAACAGGCCGCCGGCCAGCAGCGGCATGGCGTCGGTCAGCGGTAGGCGAACGCCTTGCCGGTCGGCTTGCCAGGGACCGGCGCCGGCGGGCTGGTTTGGGTCCTCGGGGCGCAGCCGCACGGCGGCCAGCAGGCGTCGGGCGTTGAAGGCGTCGATTTGCTCGTGCAGGTAGTGGCCGGGCGGGGATCGGTATAGCAGGCGGTGCGCGGCCTGGCTGGCATCGTCCCAGGGCAGGGTCAACCAGGATGCGCCGGCTTCGGGAACCAGCCATTCCGGGTTGTCGTGGGCGAAGCGCAACCGCCGGGACAGGTCGGCGGGTGCGACCGCGATTCGGCCGTTGGCGCCGGATCGGATCAGGCCGGCGGCCGTGGCGGCGGCGAACAGTTCGGCGTCTTCCTGCGCCGCTGTCGGTCCAGCGGGAACGACGTAGTCGCCCGGCGCCAGCGCGAAGGCGAGCACGGGGCCTTGCGGCGGGTAGAAGCGCAGTCGCCGGGGGGTTGGGTTCGAAATCGTTTCGGCGGGGGGACCGTGGACCGTGACCTGGATGGCGCCGACTGGGCAACCGCTTTCGGGCAGACGTTGCACCCGCAGGGCTTGCCGCCAATGGCCGGGTGTGGTTCCGGCGTCCCAAAGCAGCCAGGCGTCTCGCCGGAAACTCAGGGTGGACGCGGCGCCGTGGCCGAGGTCGGAGGCGGCGTCGGACAGCCCGGCGAGCGGACGGCGGCTGTCGTGCAGGGTGAGCCGCAACCGAGCTTCAGGAGCGTCGGTGGCTGCCAAGGGGGTGCCGGGTGGCTCGGTGTCCAGCACCACGGCGGGCGCATCCACCCCGCCGGGACCGTCGTCCAGCAAGGGGTTTTTCAGGCCGGAGGCCGCTTCGCGGGGCGGGGTGCTGGCGAGATTGGCGGCGACCACTTCGCGAATCCGGTCCCAGTCCCAGCCGATATAGAGCCGAATCAGGGGGCTGTTGGGGTCGTCACGCCGAGCGCGCTGGTCGCAGAGCGAGACGCGGGCCTGGCCCACGAGGCGATGCGGTCCTTCCACCAGCAGTGTGCCGCCGTTCAACGGGATGCGGTGGAAACCGGCGTCCGCCGGCACGCTGAACCGTTCGCCGGCCAGCGCGGGCGGAAACCGGGCCGGTTCGGCGGCACTGGCCGAGGGTTCCCGATAGATCGCGGCCAGTTGGCGGCCCAGCAGCAAGACGCCCGCCAGGGTAAGCAGGGCGAACAGGAGGGGGACGGAGAGGCGACGCACCGGGGGTTCCTGGCAGTCTCGACTCGTGCTGGGGGCGAGCGGCTACTCGATCGCCGCCAAGCGTTGCAGGGTCTCCGGGAAGCGCGCCGCCAGTTTCAAGAGCCGCCGGGCCGCGCCGGTGGGTTCCGCCCGGCCCTGCTCCCAGTTTTCCAGGGTGCGTTTGGAGACGCCCAGCGCCTGGGCGAAATCGGCTTGCGACAGTCCCGAGCGGGCGCGGGCGGCCATCAGTTCCCAGCGCGGGCCGGTCAGCCACTCCTCTTTTTCCACCGTGCCGTCCGGCCGCTCGATGCGTCGGCAGACCACACCCTCCGGTAGCACCGTGAAGGTCGTCTTCCGCGCCCAGCGTCCCGCTTTCAGGTCGCGCACCGCCTGCAACAGTTCCGCGCCCAGATCGCGCCGGGCGTCGCGGGCCAGGAGTTCCTGTTCAGTCATCGGCATGTTCCATCTCCTCGCGCAAGGATTTGAGGACGTGCCCGGGAATCGAGTCGCGGGCGCTCTTGGCGTAAATCAGCAACATCCAGATCTGCCCGGCGCGACTGCGCGCGTAGTAGCACACCCGCACGCCGCCGGACTTGCCGCTTCCGGCCCGGCTCCAACGCACCTTGCGCACGCCGCCGGAGCCGCGCACCACGTCTCCAGCCGCCGGGTGATCGCACAGGTATTCCTGAAGCTCGGCGTATTCGTCGTCCGTCAGATACTCCGGCAGGTACGACGAAAAAAGCGGAGATTCGATAAACTCGTGGCGCATGGGTCGATTGTACGCACGCTGCGTATATCCAACAAGCTGGCCCATGGTCTTTGATATGCCCGCTTGAACCAGCGATCCTGTGGATAACTTTGGCAAAAAAATCGCCCGCGCTGCGCGCGGGAGTAAAGGGTAAAAGAATAAAGATCAAAGGGTTATAATGATCTGGCGAGGCGGAATCCCTGGTCGCGGGTGCGGTGGGCCGGGTCGTACCTGCCGCGGTTGGCGGAACGCACCCCCGCGGGTTTGCTGTCCCAGGAGCCGCCCCGAACCGCCAGGGGGTCGGTTGTATCTTTTTTGGAGCATTTTGACTCCGAGCCGTCGTACTCCTTGGCATAGGCCGAACACGTCCATTCCCACACGTTCCCCAACATGTCGTTCAACTTCCACCCGTTCGGCTGGAAGGAACCCACCGGCGCCGAATACCAGTAACCATCGGTACAATCATGTTTGGTCTTCCAAGAACGGTCCCCCGGTCCCTTCATTTGATCGGCGACACTCGCGTATCGGCACGCTTGATCCGGGTCTTCCCCCCAGTACCGCGCCCCCGTCGTCCCCGCCCGCGCCGCGTATTCCCATTCGGCCTCCGTCGGCAGGCGGTAAGCCTGCCCCGTTTGCTGCGTTAGCCACTCGGCGTATCGGTTGGCGTCGTTCCAACTCACGCACACCACCGGATAGTTGTCCTTCTGTTCGTAACCCGGCTGGCGCCAGCTCAACCCCGCCCGCCAGTTCCATTGGCCGTCCGTGGCGCTCCAGGTATAGCAGCCCTTCACGCCCACATCACGTTCAGCCTCAGCCTCAGCCTCAGTCCGGTACCTGGTCGCGTCCACAAACCGCCGGAATTCCCCCACCGTCACTTCCGTCTGCCCCAGCGCGAACGCCTTCTCGATCCTGACCCGATGCCGCCGTTCCCTCCCAGCGTCCTCAACCGGTGCCCGTCCCGCTTCGCTCTCCGGCGAACCCATCCAAAACTCCCCCGCCCCAATCACCACCAGCGCCGGGCCGTCGCTGCCGTCCTTCAAGCGGTCGTGGAATACTTGGCCTGCTTGTGGAGTCGCGGGGGTCGGCGCGGGAGTTGGCGCGGGGGATGGGACTGGGACCGGCGGCGGCTCTTGCGCCTGCGCGAGATAAACCTTTGGCAGCGGCGAACTGGAATACCACGGTTCCTGCATGTTACGAGTGGCGCGGGCCACCGCCCAGCCGACGTTGTTGAACAACTCCGTCAGCGAGACGCCGGGTTTGCCGATCTCGGCCAGCAACGCGGCGGCGTAAGGGCTGTTGCGCCCATCGCCGTCTTGGGCCACGTTGCCGGGACTGGTGGCGTAGGCCACCAGCGAACCCCGGATCGCGTCCATCCGTTCCAACCCGCGCGCGCCGGCCCGGTCGGCCCCCGGATAGGGCAGGTTGCGACAGGCGTCCAGAATCACCACGCTGACCGTGTTGCCGGCGCTTTGCATTTGCGCCAGCACGCCGTCGGCTTCAAGCGCCTCAACGGGCAGGTCGGCGGCGTCCTTAATGTCGGCTTTTATCGGAATCAGGTAGTTGCGGCCGTTGCGTTGCGCGCCGTGGCCGGCGTAGTAGAACAGACCCAACTCCTTGCCGCGCAACGCCTCGCGGAACGCTTGCAGCGCCCGGTGCATGCCCTTGCGGTCGAGATCGGTGTAGCGCAGCACCTGGAAACCCAACCGTTCCAGCGCCACCGCCAAGTCGGCGGCATCGTTGACCGGGTTGCGCAGCGGCCGGTCGGCGTAGGCCCCGTTGCCGATCACCAACGCCACTCGCTCGGCGCTCCAGGCCGCCGGAACCGCGCCCACCAACAACCACAGGCTCAGCCCTCCAACCCACCCTCGGCCGGCGACCGCTTTACCCCTACATCCATCCATTGCCCGCATCCTCATTAATTTCCGCAATAAATGATCAAGACGGCCCGATGGCCTACTTGTCAGAGTACGGACTGAAAATATTGTTGTAACGGCAATCCGCTCCGTTCACGCCAGCACGACCAGGTGTCGGGTCTGCGCGCCGCACACCGCCGCCAAGGGCACGCCCCGGTCCAGGGTGACCAACCGCCCGCCTCGTTCGACTGCCAGCGCCAGCAGGTAGGCGTCCGTCACTTGCCGGGAACTCAGGATCCGCTCCCACGCCAGCCGATTCGGCTTCAGCAGGCTGATGGCGTCCGGCCAAAACTCGTGCGCGGGGTGGCGCGTGGCTTCCGCTAGCCGTTCGGCGATTTGCGCGGCAGGCATGGTATTGGGGTAGGCCGGGTTCGAGAAAATGCGAATGCAGCCGTTTTGCGTCAGCGGACACGAGGCCCAGCCGTCCCCAAGGTGAGCGACCAGCCAGTCCGTGGCCAGGCGGTGATGGACGTGGCCCGCGTCGAGCAGCGCGATCAGGACATTGACGTCCAACAGCCCGCGCATCAGAGCCCCTCGGTTTCGCGCAGCACGTCGACCTGGTCGTTGGTGACCAGCCGACCGGCCGGGAACGGGCGAAATCCGGTCACTGGAGCGGACTCGGCCTCCGACTGGCCCGAAGATGCCGCTGGCAGACCCTGGCCGGTTAACCCCTGGCGCAACAAGCGAGAGACCACTTGGCCGGTCGATAGCCGCTGCCGCCGCGCCAGTTCCTTGGCGGCCCCGAGAACGTCCTCGTCGATATCCAGCGTGGTTCGCATGGCGACCTACTCCTTTGTAAGATGACGTGATGTTTTGATGATAACACATCAAGCATTCAAGCATTTCCGTCGCATCAATCGATCTTTTCACCATCCCGCGCGGGTCCAAATCCCCCCTCACCCCTCTTTAGCAAAGGGGGGAATCGTCGGCCGAAAAATATTTTTCGCCGCGGCCTGACATTCCTCCTC
The DNA here is from genome assembly GCA_937960715.1 of uncultured Candidatus Competibacteraceae bacterium. Taxonomy (GTDB): domain Bacteria; phylum Pseudomonadota; class Gammaproteobacteria; order Competibacterales; family Competibacteraceae; genus Contendibacter. Next base: position 8,124 of record CALGOO010000005.1, on the reverse strand, counting down.
CAGGTCCGTCTTGAATCCCTGAAGCCAGGGTCAACCGCCCTGTCTCATCCTCCAACCTTATGGGAACCATCGTCATGCGCAACATTCTAGATCGCACCCAGCGGACTCTGACCACCCTGCTCCTGGCCAGCGGCATCGCCCTTGCGGTTTCCTCGGCCAACGCCCAGGAACTCACCACCAAGGACCTGACCCCGGTGCAGCGCCCGGTCGCCGAGCTGGCACCGCCACCGCCGCCGCCCAGTAGCCGACCCGATCACCGGCCCAGCGGCCTGCAAATCACCGCCTGGGTCGATCACCAGGACAATACCTACGCCTTCGGCGAAAACGTGGTGCTCAATGTCAAGACCAACCGGGATGCTTACCTCACCATCGTCGACGTCGGCACCTCCGGCCGGGTCCATATCATCTTTCCCAACCGCTTCCAGACCGACAATCGCATCCAGGCCGGCGAAACGATCCAAGTACCCGACCCCCGGGCCAATTTCGACTTTCAGGTCAACGGACCGGCCGGTACCGAATTGATCAAGGTGATCGCTAGTCTGGACCCGGCCCCCCTGTTCCGGGCCGGCGACACCGAACCGGCGGGTCCCTTCAAGGCCCTGAAAGCCCCGGCGCCCGCCGTGGCCAAGGATTTGGCGGTGGTCCTGCGCGAGCCGCGCCACCGCGAATGGGACACCTACAACAAGATCATCCGGATCGTGCCCCGCTAAGGCCGCCGATCCCGTCACTTGGAGCGACTCGACATGGCCCGATGCTCGTCACTTTCGATACCGGCCGGCCTGGCGGCGCTGCTGTTGCTAGCCGGTTGCGCCGCGCCAGGCCCCGGCCCGGCTCCGTATTCCGGCCCGGAACCGGCCGGGATACCGACCGATTTGCAGAACCGCACGGCCGATTTCTCCGCCCAGCTCTGGTCGGATCGACCGCCACCCCGGATCGGCGACTTTCTGAACCTGAAGCTGCGCGTCTCCGCCGACGCCTACCTCAGCTTGTACGCTATCCACAGCTCGGGCCGGACCAGCCAGTTGCTGGACAACGAGGCGGCGCGCGGCGGGCGCACCCTGACCTTTCCCGGTCCGCGCAGCCCGGTGGATTATCAGGTGAGCCCGCCTCCCGGCACCGAAACCTATCTGCTGGTGGCCACCGAGCAACCGCTGCGCTGGCTGGCGCCGGCCGACATTCGCCGGGGTGGAGCGCTGACCGAGCTGAACCTGACCGGCGGCGAGTTGCAACAACGGTTGCGCGCGGTGCTGGAACGGCAGAATCCCTACAGTTGGAACGGCGCGGTGTTGAACCTGCCCGTGGATTATTGAGGAGCTTCCCCGATGATTCGTTCTTTTCCGGTCTTGTCGATTGCCGCCCTGCTGGCGGGGCTGGCGGCCGCGACCCCGGTTCGAGCCGACTTGCTGGTTCCCCCCGAGGCCACTCCGCCCAGCGCGACGCAACTCCAGCAGCCGCCGGCCAAGCAACCCGCGCCGGGTGAATCCACCCCGGTGGCCCTGACCACCGAGGCGCCGGCCATGCCAGCCACGCCAGCCGCCCCGGCTGCTCCGGCGGCCCAGCGAACCCGCGTCGAAGTCCTGCTGCGGGCGCTGCTGGCCGGCGGCACCGCCGTCCTACTGGCGGACGCCGCTCCCCAGCCCGCCGCCTTGCCGGAAGGCTACGCCAAAAACCTGGCGCTGGAACCGGTAACGCCGCGCTACACCGTCCGGCTCGGCATCGGTGCGGTCCAGTCGGCCACCCTCGGCGCGGATTACCTGCCGGTGACGCTGACCGTCAGCGACGCCAAGGGCAAGACGGTGGCCACCGAACAGTTCCGCTACCGGGAAGCCGAGGAAGAGGCGTTCGGCAAGGCCGCGCGCGCGTTCCTGGGCAAGCACTTGCCGCTGGCCGCCATACCCGCCGCCGGCCCGGAAGCTCCCCGGCTGCACGCCTGGATCGAATCAAGCGACGGCGAAACGGTCCGCATCGGCAGCCGCATCGCCTTCTACTTCCAGGCCAGCGCCAAGGGCTACGTCAGCCTCTATCACTTCGCCTCCGGCGGCGCGGTGCAGCGGATTTATCCGACCGAGCGCGAGCCGTACAACTTCGTGGAAGCGGGCCGAATCTATCGCTACCCCCAGAGCGGCCACCTGGAACTGCAAGGACCGGCCGGCGAGGAAACTATCAAGGCGATCTTGACGGTGCTACCCAGCAACACCCCCCGTATCCAGCCCGGCGGGCTGAGCTACAAGAGCGATCCCTTGCAGGTGATTCCCACCCATTACCCGGTGCTGTTCGCCAGCGGCGACCTGAGCCGGTTCTTCGCCCTGCCGCCGCATCTCTACACCGAAACCCACATTCGCTACACCCTCAAGCCCCGCTAGGCGCCGACCCCAGGAGACTGTCATGAATGATTCGAAATCGCTGCTCTGGACGCTGGCCACCCTTGCCTGGCTGGCGACGGTCTCGCCGGCCGTCGCCCAAAACAAGGACATCGAGATGGTGCCCGCCAACCCGAACGCGCCGGTCCTGCTCCACATCCGTATCGACAAGCCGACCGTGGGGATTGGAGACGAGGTGCGCTTCGATTTCGTCAGCGACACCGATGGTTACGTCACCTTGTGGGATATCGGCACTTCGGGGAAGGTCAGCCGCATCTACCCCAACGACCTTGGCGGCGACATGCGAGTCGAGGCCGGGGTCGGTTATGGCGCGGGCGGTCCCGACGACCAATTCGCCTTTCGGGTCGACGGCCCTGTCGGCATGGAGGACGTCTATCTGGTGTGGACCCGTACCGCCGAGGCCCAGCCCAAGCAGTTCCGCTACGGCGACGCGGACGCTTTGAGCAAGGATCTGGCGGTGGTGGAGCGGTTGGCCACCAAGGACTGGGCCACGGCCAAGGTCACGTTCGAGATCAGTGATGACGGTCGGCCGCGCACCGCGTCGCTGGCGCCGCCGGTGGCCACGGTTCCGACCGGCGACAGTCGGGTGTTCATCCTGGCCATGGGCGCCAACGTGGGCGAACTGACCAAGACCAACGCCGACGCGCGCAATTTCGCCGACGTGATGCAGCGGCTGTTCGCGGCGCCGACCAGCCAGGTCCGAATGATAACCAACGCGCATGTGGCGGAGTTCGCCGCCGGCATGGAATGGTTGCGCCAAAGCGCCCGGCCCGGCGACCTGGTGTTGATTTTCTTCTCCGGCCACGGTTCCACCCTCGAGGACGACAACGGCGACGAGGCGGACGAATTGGACGAGGTGTTCGTCATGTACGACGCTCAGGAAACCAGCTATCCCTCGGCCAAACAGGTAGTGCGCGACGACCAATTTTCCACCTGGGTCAAACAACTACCGACGAATCGGGTGATCACCTTCATCGATGCCTGTCACAGCGGCGGGTTGAGCAAGTCGCTGACCAACGGCCGCACCAAGTTTTTCGTGGGCGGCGCGTTGGGGCGGGTGCCCCAGCACGGCTGGCAACAAAAGAGCTTCGGGCTGAACAAGAGTCCGGCCGATTCCGTGGACGGGGTCAAGGGGTTGGTCTATGCCGCCGCCCAGGAAAACGAATTCGCGCTGGAAGCCTCCGATGGCGGGCTGTTCGTCACCCGCTTCTTGCAGCAGATCGGCCAGGCTCGGAACGCGCGTCTGGCGGATGTGTTCTCCAAAACCCAGGGCGTGGTGCGCCAGGAAACCGGCGGCCGACAAACGCCGACGGCCGTGGGCGATACCCGGCTGGGCGAAACCCTGGAGCTAGCCGCCAACGCCCGCTGAGATTTCTTTTCCTCTCCCAAACGGGAGAGGGTACATCCTCACATCGCTTCAATCATAGGAAACCTTGTCATGAACGCATCGCTCACTTTCTCCGTTTACGCTCTGTGCGCCGCGCTGGCGCTGGCCAGTTCCGCCGCCCAGGCCGATTTGTCCCCGCCAGCCAGCGCGCCACCCCCGCCGGCCGCGACCGAGCAGGTCGACGGCAAGGACCTGACGCCGGTCCAACGGCCGCTGGCGGACCTGGCCGCGCCGCAAAGCGGACTGAAGGTCACCGCCTGGGTGGACCATCCGGACAAAACCTACGTTTTCGGCGAGCACGTGATGCTCAACGTCAAGACCGATCAGGACGCCTACGTCACCGTGCTGGACGTCGGCACCTCCGGCAAGGTGCATATCATCTTTCCCAACCGCTACCAGCGGGACAACCGGGTGGCGGCCGGTCAGGTCGTCCAAATCCCCGACCCCAGGGCCAACTTCGCGTTCCAGGTGCAAGGTCCGGCCGGCCCCGAGCTGATCAAGGTGATCGCCACCCAGGGTCAGCAATCGCTGTTCGCGGACGATGACGCCGAACCGACCGGCCCTTACAAGGCGTTGAAAGCGCCGTCCCCGGCCGTGGCCAAGGATCTGGCGGTTACGCTGCGCGAGCGCCACGGCAACCGGTGGGCCGAATACGAAGAGGTGATTCGCGTGGTGCCGCCGGCGCTGGCCGGCCAGACCCCACCGCCGGCCTCCCCCGCCGTGGCAACCGGCGGCGGCTTCGGTCCCAGCGGCGTGCAGCCGGCGGGCGGCTCCCAAACCGAGCCCTTCGATCTGCATCTGCGCACCGAGAAGCGAGTCTATCCGCTGGGCGCCAAGGTCCGAGTTCTGGCCACCGCCGAGCGGGACTGTCGGCTGACCCTGCTGGACGTGGGCACCTCCGGCAAGGTCTACGTGCTGTTTCCCAACCGCTACCAGCAGGACAACCGGCTCCGCGCCGGGGAGACGGTCACCATTCCCGGCGATGCCGCGCCGGTGGATTATCAACTGAGCGGGCCGGCCGGGGTGGAAGCCCTGATCGGCATCTGCCGCAGCGATGGCCAACCGGTGTACACGGGCGGTTATAATTTCCAGCAACACGTTTATCAGCCGTGGGGCGACGCCAAGACCATCGCCAAGGACCTGGCGATAGTGCTGCGCGAGCCGTCGCCGACGCTGGCGCATACGGCAACCACCTTCGTGGTGGTGGAGCCCTGAGCGACCGGGCATCGAAATCCCTCTCTCGCGGGATAAGGAGAGAGGGAAGGGGGAATAATTTGGAGGGTAATCATGCAACGCGCGCTGCGAGTTGGACTGCTGCTGCTGTCGATGGGGTTCGCGCTGGCGGGATGGAGCGCTGAGCGAATGGCGCTGGTGATCGGCAACGCGCGTTATCTGAACGAACGGCCGTTGGTCAACACCCTCAACGACGCGCGGGCGGTGGCCGACCAGCTTCGCGCCCTGGGGTTCCAGGTCGCGTTGCACGAGGATCTCGCGGCGATTCCGATGCGGCGGGAGATCAACCGTTTCCTGGAAGAGGTCAAGGGGCGTGAGGGCACGGTGCTGTTCTACTACTCCGGGCACGGGATGCAGGACCGCTACCGCGCCAGCTACCTGATTCCCGTCGATGCCAAGGTGACCGGGCAGGAAGACGTCGTGGCCTATGGCGTCGGCTTGAACGACGTTCTGGAAAAGCTGGGGGAACGGCCGCGCGAGGCGGTGAGCTTGGTGATCGTGGACGCCTGCCGCGACAATCCGTTCGCCACCCAGAAAGGCGGCAAGGGTTTGGGGCGAGTGGAGGCCGGGCGGGGCACGCTGGTGCTGTACGCGGCCGGTCCCGGCCAGACCGCTGACGATCGGCCGGGAGAGTCGAACGGGCTGTTCACCCAACATCTGCTAAAAATGTTACCCCAGCCGGGGTTGGATCTGGAGGACGCCTTCGACCGGATCGCGGAGGCGGTGGAGCGCGCCAGCAACGGCCATCAGGTGCCGTACAAGGAGGGTGACTTGCGGGGCAAGTATTATCTGGCGGGAGCGCCCGCGCCAGCTTCAACCCCCACCCCCGCTCCAATCCCTGCTCCAACTCCAACCTCCACGCCAACGCCAACGCCAACGCCAACGCCAACGCCAACCTCAACTCCAAGCGATGAGCACGTCCTCTGGCAATCGGCGGAGCGGTGCGGCACGGCGGCGTGCTTTCAGGCGTATTTGAACCAGTATCCCAAGGGCCGATTTGCGGAAATGGCTCGGGTGCGGATGCAACCACTGTTAGCCGTACCGGAAGTGCCCACGCTAAGCGGCCGATCATCAGAAAAGCCAGTGTCCCGGAATGTTGGTTATGTCTGCAACCTTAATCCAATGGGTGATAATTTTCTTTCGTTAAGAACAGGTCCAGGTAGTACCTACCCTGAAATCTTACGGATGGATGAAAACACAATTATTAAGATATTAGAGGCGCAAGGCTCGTGGTACCGTACGCAAATACACAACGGTACAATTGGTTGGGCGCATAGGCGTTGGATTTGTTTAGGTTCACCATAATAGAATGAAAAATTCATTATGATTAATAAACAAAAAGACACGAGTTTGAATCAATTTTCACCTAAATCACTAGCTATTTTGGCGACCATTTCAATCATTTTCTTATTAGGATATACGATAAAAATTTATGGCGCAGAATATAATTCTGCAATTACTTTTCCCATCAAGGGAACTCAGAATAAATTTACTGGTAACACAAAGAATACAGCTCCAAATACCCCCGGAATTTATCTTATTGCTAAGCAAGTTGACTGGTATTATGAATGGCCTACACCAAAACCAATTTTTTCCTACGCTGCATATAATGATAAAGAAAAAATTAATAAAAACCAGGAGCCGGGCTATTATGCTTGTCGCCCCACAATTAATTTACCCAAAGGTTGTGGACGGCCACATCAAGGTATTGATATTTATGCTCATTATGGCACACCAATTGTTGCTCCAGAGAGCGGTATTATCGTTAGTTATAGTGGAATAGATGTTTTTTCTTTAGCAGGCATGGAGAGTAAGAATGGCGGTGCTGGCCGAGTTATTAAATTGCACGGAGATAGTGGTTATACCTACACATTTATGCATACAATGGGCTTATCAGAAGCAGTAGCCAAGGCCGCTGGAACTCGTAAAGACTTTGGCAACACTGATGAGAAGTTAATTAGGGTACCGGTTCAAACTGGTGAGGTTATCGGCTATGTCGGCCGAACTGGTGGGGTTATAAATCCTCATCTTCATTTTGAGGTTGAGAAGAATGGTATAAGTGTTGATCCAAGCGATTTATTACGACAATAATTTTACCGTGACTACTCAGCTATAATAGAGTGTCCCCAAATTGACCCTATGAACTACGATACTGCAACTCACATTTACCATCAAATCAAGCTGTCTTCCTTTGAAAATCTTCGGGACGCCTTGTTCCGTGCGGCTATTGAATATGCTCAAATCCGCGCTCGCTATCGCCTAGCCACGCTGGAAGAATGCCTCGAAATGGAGCAGAGCCGGACACTAGCGCACAACGCACTGATTAGCTGCTGCAACAGCTTGAGCCGAAACATGGCCCAACGAGACGAAAATGTCGAATGGCGGTCGTTGCTTGGCGACGACCGCAAACAGATCGGTGATTTTGCCTGTTACCTTCATTGTATTTTTGGGATCGAGGTCCGATAAAGGCAACTTCCCCTTCCAACCCGGCGATAAAGCATCAGTATCCATCCAAACTTGAACTCATGAAGCCCGGCGACACCCTGACCCTTAACGAACGCCGATATCGGCTGGGCGAACGCATTGCCTCTGGCGCTTACGGCGAAGTGTGGGCGGCCACCGACCCCGACGATCATCCAGTGGCGATCAAGTTCATCAACCTCGACCGGATGAGGCGGGACGATCATCCTTCGTTCGACCCACGCTGGCGCGAGCACCTGGAACGGGAGATCGACTTCCTCAAAAAGTTGAGTGACGACGAGACGACCCACATCGTCAAGTTGCTGGACCACGGCGAAGTGGATGGCCAGCCGGTGCTGGTGCTGGAGCGGATGGAGGCGAATCTGGGCCAATGGTTGAAACGGTTGCCGCACCCCCCTTCCCCGCGCCAAACGCTGGACTGGGCGCGTCAGATCGTGGCCGGGCTGGAGATCGTCCACGCACACCGTTTCGTCTACCGCGATCTCAAACTAAGCAACGTGCTGGTCGGCGACAACGGCCGACGCCTGAAGCTGGCCGATTTCGGCACCCTCAAGCCGCAACGGGACGAGGGCACCCTTTCGTATGCCGGCACCCCGACGGCCATGGCCCCGGAACAGCGTTTGCCAGCCCGCTATCAGGATG
>CALGOO010000004.1 GCA_937960715.1 uncultured Candidatus Competibacteraceae bacterium | reverse complement strand
GGTGTATGCCGACAGACGAACCCTGTCGCCATGAGGCGCAGAGTGTCCACCTTAAGTTCGGCTAAATTCTGTCTTGACTATGGGGTCCACTTCAGTGTAAGGGGGCGTTCTGCTCGAAAATGCTGTTAGGTTTGCCAGAGGTATGCAACTCATACTTTCTTTGGTAAGCCAATGATTAGCTTGTATTTCTGGAGTCAGGAAAGACTGGATAGGGCAGGACGCCGGAGTTTGAACCGAACCAACAGCCCCTTTTAGGGGCTTTCCTCAAGCCACCCGCTATGCGGGTGGCGTGTGACTAAAAACGAAATTTTCACGAAAAATATACACTAACTTTGCATTTAAAACAACACGTTAGTTTTCGTATGGGTTCTGAGTTCAAAGTCGTGGAACTTGCGCCGGAGGGAAGGGCCTTGCAACAGATCAAGAATCGGCGCTACGCCGAAAAATATCGGGCGCTCGGACAGCCTATCGCGCTGATTGGCGTGGAATTCAGCCGCGCCGAGCGAAATGTCGTGGGATTTGAAGTGGAAGAAATCAACGGGTGAGCGGCCCGAATGAAGTACGGTGAAGGAGGTCATTGGCATGGATGAAAAGCGATTGATCAAGCGGTTGGTCGCATTGCATGATGGCTTGCCGCGCCAGTGGCCGGGCGATTCCGCGCCGATAGCGGAAACCGCGCTGATAACCCGTTACGCGGCGGACTGCGGTTACGTTTTTTATATCCTGCGATGCCGGGATTAGGGACGCCCCGACCTTGATCCATGAGTCTTGGGTTGAAACACCACCCTTACCCTTTCAGCAGCCGATCCAACCAATCAGCGGCCTCGTCCACACCGGTCGGCGCCACCGGCGGCTTGGTGGGTTGGGCCAGCAACTCTCGCAGTGGTTGCACCAACTCGCCGCTCGCCAGTTGCCGACGGTTGATTTTCACCCCGTTCCCGTACTCCAATAACCAATCACTCAACCATGGTTCCTCCGGCCAGTCGTCGCGCTCGGCGTAAAGCACCCGCGTCCCGTTGCAGGCCGCCTCGGTGAACGCGCCATAGCCCGGCTTGGTGAACAACACATCGCACGAGCGGATCAAATCCAGCATCCCGCAATCGTCCAGCACCGCCCAACTCGCCATATCGGGCCGCGTCACCTTCCAGTCTGGCGGCGTCAGCCAGCGCACCCCCGACCATTCCGGCCACGCTTCCAGCGGCGGGCGCATGGCCACGCCACCCAGTCCCATCAACACCAGCGTTTCATCCCCACCCAGGCCGAGCCGGCGGTTGATCTCCATCCTTCGGTCCCGACCCAGGGCGGCGATGGGGCCGATGGATCGGGCATTCGGCAGATCCGGCATCGGTATGGACGGCGTCGGGCGCAGGAAAGCCACGGCGCCGCGATAGGCAGCCAGCATCGGCGCGCGCAAGTTGGCCAAGTCGGGCACGTCCGGGCAGTAACCAGCCAGAATGTCCGCCCAGTTCAGCGAACACAGCGCCAGCGCCGGAATGCCCAACCGGGCCGCCGCCGCCAGACTCAGGTAAGGAATATCGGCCAGCACCAGACTCGGCGCCGCCGCCCGCAATACCCGCTCCTGCCAGGCCAGTCGCGCGTCCCATTCGGCGTGCAAGGCCCGATACGCCGCCAGACTTTCAGCAATGTCGACGTCCAGCGCATCCACCATCACCATGCCAAAATCGGCCGCGCCGCCCACCCGCGTGAACGCACCGGCGATGCGTTCGCGCAAAACCGCCTCCGGCAACACGCTTTGGAGGGTCAATCGCGCCGCCGGCCACCGGCGACGCCATTGGTTCAACACCGGCGCCACCTGCGCCAGATGGCCGAAACCGTGCCCGGACAAGGCAACGTACAGATGAGGCATCGTGGACATGCGATACGGTTCCCTACTTGCGATGACACGGGTGGATCATGGCGCGCGGTGGCGACCAAAATTACAATTTTCGGTTGTCTGTTTGGCTGAAACCTTCTAGACTAAAATACAACAATCTGTCTCCCTCCGACAAAGAGTTGTCAAAATGATACGACTTTGAGGAGGGGCGGTTCCAGGTCGACTTGATTCACCCCTGCGAGGGCATCGTTATGGCGCGGATGCTTACCTCTGAAATGTTGGAGGCTGACAACCAATTGTTCGCGGGCACGGGTGGCGTCAGCGCGGAAAACCGGTGCCACGGGTTCACTCCCGGCTTCCTGGATCGGGAAACCGGCGTCATCTACTGCTCCTGCTGGGCCGATGGCCGCCCCGCGCCCTTTCACGCGCTGGACGGCCTGCCCGATCACCTGGTTCAAGGGCGCGACCACGGCGGCCATATCACGGCAATCAAGGCCAGCGTCATCGCTGGCTTTATCCATCAGGGCTGCTTTTATACCCGCGAACAGGCCGCCCGCTGCCTGGACTAGCACCTCGCCTCGTCAGGGGCTCCGCTGCCATCCCGCCGCCGGCTTCCCGCCGGCGGCTTGCATTTGGAAACAGCCCGGCTATGGTTGTTATGACGTTCGGAACCAACAACGAATAATCAACCCGAGCGCGCGGTTTGTGGCTGGAACCACCAAGCCTTTTCAAGCCGGCCCGATTCGGCGCACCGAGCATCTCCGACAAGCACCTCATTACGGACCTTACACGCCATGACGATCAAACTCCTGGAAAGAAGCACGCCCGCCTCCTGGTTGACGGAATTACCGCCCCTGGGCATGGACGCCAAGAGCATCGCCGCCGATTTCCGCCACTACTTCAGCCACACGCTGGGCCGCGACCGGCACACCAAGTACGCCTACTACATGTACGAGGCGCTGGTGCTGACCCTGCGCGACCGGTTGTGGGAGCGCTGGAAGAATACCCGCTACGCCTACGAACAGGATGGCGGCGTCCGTCGCGCCTACTATCTGTCGATGGAATTCCTGATGGGCCGCGCGCTGAGCAATGCGATGCTCAACCTGGGTGTCGCCGAATCGGCCAGCAAGGCGCTGTACGAAATGGGACTGACGCTGGAAGAACTGGCCGAGTGCGAAAACGACGCCGGATTGGGCAATGGAGGTCTGGGGCGCCTCGCGGCCTGCTTCCTGGACAGTTGCGCCACCCTGCGCCTGCCGGTGGTCGGCTACGGCATCCGCTACGCCTACGGCATGTTCCGCCAGCGCATCGAGAACGGCCACCAGGTCGAGGAGCCGGATCACTGGCTGCGCAGTGGCAACCTGTGGGAACTGGAACGACCCGAATACACCCAGCGGATCAAGTTCGGCGGGCGCACCGAGGGCTACCCAAAAGCCGATGGTGAAATGGGTTGGCGTTGGCTCGACACCCACGACGTCCTGGCGGTGCCCTACGACGTGCCGATTCCCGGTTACCAGAACGGCACGGTCAACACCCTGCGGCTGTGGTCGGCGGCCGCCACCGACGAATTCGACTTCGAGGATTTCAACGCCGGCAGTTATACCGAGGCCGTGGGCGCCAAGAACATGGCGGAAAACATCACCATGGTCCTCTATCCCAACGACGCCACCGAGAGCGGCAAGGAACTGCGGCTGCGCCAGCAATACTTCCTGGCCTCCGCCAGCCTGCAGGACGTGATCCGGCAATGGGTACGGGTCCACGGCGAGGATTTCAGCCAGTTCGCCGCGAAAAACTGCTTCCAGCTCAACGACACCCATCCCACCATCGCGGTGGCGGAACTGATGCGGATCCTGCTCGACGAGCACAATCTCAAGTGGGACGACGCCTGGGCGATCACCAGCCAGGTGATGGCCTATACCAATCACACCCTGCTGCCGGAGGCGCTGGAGCGGTGGCCGGTACGGCTGTTCCGGCAGTTGCTGCCGCGCATCCTGGACGTCATCTACGAGATCAACGCCCGTTTCCTGGCCGAGGTCGCGCGGCGCTGGCCCGGCGATATCGACCGCCAGCGCAACATGTCGCTGATCGAGGAAGGCTACGAACAGCAGGTGCGCATGGCCTACCTGGCCATCGTCGGCAGCACCTCGGTCAACGGCGTGGCCGCGCTGCACTCGGAGCTGCTCAAGCAGGGACTGTTCCGCGAATTTTACGAACTGTGGCCGCACAAGTTCAACAACAAGACCAACGGCGTCACCCAGCGGCGCTGGTTGGCCAATTGCAACCCTGGCCTGAACGCACTGATCACCGAGACCATCGGGCCGGGCTGGGTGACCCAACTGGACGAACTGCGCCAGCTGATTCCCCACGCGGATGATGCCAAACTCCGGGCGAAGTGGCGGCAGGTCAAGCAGGACAACAAGGTGCGGCTGGCCAGTCTGGTCGAGGCCGACTGCGGCGTGGTCTTCAACACCGGTGCCCTGTTCGACGTGCAGGTCAAGCGCATCCACGAGTACAAGCGCCAGTTGCTCAACCTCCTGCATGTGATCCATCTGTACGACCGGATCAAGCGCGGCGACACCGCCAACTGGACGCCGCGCTGCGTGTTGATCGGCGGCAAGGCGGCGCCGGGCTACTTCATGGCCAAGCTGATCATCAAGCTGACCAACAACATCGCCAAGGTCATCAACAACGATCCCGACGTCGGCGACAAGCTCAAGATCGCCTTCCTGCCCAACTATCGGGTTTCGGCGATGGAGTTGATCTGCCCTGGCACCGACCTGTCCGAACAGATTTCGACCGCCGGCAAGGAGGCATCGGGCACCGGCAACATGAAATTCATGATGAACGGCGCGGTCACCATCGGCACCCTGGACGGGGCCAACATCGAGATTCGCGAGGAGTGCGGCGACGCAAACTTTTTCCTGTTCGGCCTGACCGCGCAGGAAGTCGAGACGCGGCGGCACAATTACGATCCGGGGGCGATCATCCATGGCGATTCCGACATTGCCCGGGTGATGCAATTGCTGGAAAGTGCCCACTTCAACCAGTTCGAGCAGGGCATTTTCGATCCGATCCTGCATTCGCTGACCAGTCCGCACGATCCATGGCTGACGATCGCCGACCTGCGCGGCTTCATCGACGCCCAAAAGCTGGCGGCGCAGGCCTATCAGGATCAGGATCGCTGGACGCGGATGAGCATCCTCAACACCGCCACCAGCGGCAAGTTCTCCACCGACCGCACCATGCTGGAGTACAACGCCGAGATCTGGAAGTTGAAGCAACTGCCGGAGATGCCGCTGGCGTAACCGGTCCCTCCCCTTCCCAAGGCCATCCCCCCGCAAGGGGGGATTTTTCGCTTCGCCGTCAGCGCATCGGCGGAACCAGCAACGCTGGATCGATGCGCGCCTCGCGCCAGTTCATCCGCCAGTCCAGATGCGGCCCCGTGACCCGGCCGCTCCTGCCGACCGTGGCGACCGCGTCGCCCTGGCGTACCCGCTGGCTGACCGCGACGTCGATCCGGTCCAGATGCATCAGCGTGGAGCTGAGCCGATAGCCGTGATCGATGATCACCGTCGCGCCGGAATAGTACAAATCCGGTTCGGCCAGGGTCACGATCCCATCGGCCGGTGCGCGCACCGGCGTTCCGATGGGCGCGGCGATATCCACGCCGTAATGCGGCTGACGCGGTTCGCCATTGAGAATGCGCTGGCTACCGTACACTCCGCTGATGCGGCCGACCATTGGCCAAACGAAGCCGCTCAGAAAATACGCCTGCGGAAAGTCCCGCCGACGGGCCTCGTCCACCAGCGCATTCTCGCGGCGGATGCGCTCCAGCAATTCCGGGGGCGGCGTGACCTGGTTCGGTGGCAGACCATCGAGACGCTGGATAGCGTACTGGCGCTGCGCGATCGACAGTTGCCGCTCCTCGCGGGCACCATCGGGCGTCACCACGCTCAACCGCGCTTGGGACGGCGCGTCGCGGCCAAAACCGAACACGAACGCGCCGTCCGGCCCGACGGGCACTGGCTGGCCGTCCAGCTCCAGCCGGGTTCCCGGCCCGGCCCGGCCCGTGATCAACCCTCCTTGGGTCAGCGATCCTTGCCAGTTCAATTCGCCAGCCCCGCCGCTCCACGGCCACAGCAACAATCCGATCAACCCCATCCATATCCACATGGTTGTTTTCTCGAAGTGTTTTCGGACAGACACGGCGACCACCGACGGCGTGACCACATTTTATCACTATGATGCCCTAGTGCTTTGTCACACTTTTAATTTAGGGTAGATTGACTTCAGTTTCACCCGCG
>CALGOO010000003.1 GCA_937960715.1 uncultured Candidatus Competibacteraceae bacterium | reverse complement strand
GCGGTTCGGTGGGATCGAGGGCGCGGTTGACCAGCGTTTCGCCGTGCGGCAACCGAGCGACGTACTGAATCCGGTTGCGGTCCATCGCCAGGTTATCGTCGAGCATCTGGCGCGGGTAGCGCCCGTAGCGGCTGTAGTAGTCCAGGAAATACAGCGCCAGGGTCGGGTTGTAGAGCAGTGGATTCTCCCCTTCGCCAAACCGATAGCCGTTGTAGAAATAACGCAGCATCTCCAGAATGCCCGGCGCCTGGTCGGCGGGCAGCGACCGCGCCGTCAAAACCCCCATCAACGCTTCGGCCAGTTCCTCGGCGGTGAAGCCGCACAGGTCGTGATATTCGTCAAGGTGGGTGATGTCCTTGGCGACGTTGTAGCCGCTGGTGATGTCGCTCAGCACCACCGGGGAAACGCCCGTCAGGAACACCCGGTCGATCCCTCGCCCTTCCGCCCCGGCCTTCACCGCCTTGAAGAAGGTCTTGATCGTCCCCTCGCTTTCCACCAGATCGTGATAGCGGTCCGCGCCGCACGTTGGGCTGATCATCACTTCGTTGGCGAAATTGTCGTATTCGTCGATCAGCAGGTAGAGCTTGTGGGGTGTGCCGGACACCGCGCTGAACAGCGATTGCAGGGAGCGGAGGGCGTCGTCGTGAACGGCGATGGGCGCGGGTAGGTACTCCCGATAGCGGAGCGCGAAAGCGTCGATGGCGCCGTTGATATGGCCGTGGAAGGATTGGGCTATCGCGTCGGCGTCGCCCCGGGGGTCCACCGTCGAAAAATTGAGCTTGAGGATGAAGTAGCGGTTGCGCAGCGGCGTAGGGTTTTGACCGATCTTCAACCCGCCGAACAGGTGCTCGAAATCGCCCGCCCGCGCCAGGTCGTAGTAGTTTTCCAGGGTGGACAGCCACAGGCTCTTGCCGAACCGACGGGGCCGTAGAAACAACAACTGCTTGCCGGCTTCCTCGACCAACGGAATCCGGTCGGTGCGGTCGACGTAGAAATAGCCTTCGCCGATGATCGCGGCGAAGTCAGCAATGCCGTAGGGAAAGCGCATGGTCAGTACCTTGTGGGAGTGTCTTCTCGTTCCCACGCTCCAGCGTGGGAATGCCGGTGACCGCTCCAGCGGTTCGAGGGCGAATGCATCACTGGGGACTCTGGAGCGTCTGGACGTGCTCCCACGCGGGAGCGTGGGAGCCAGATGAATAGATCCAGTTGCGGAATCAGCCAGGCCAGCAGTTCGTGGCAGGCTTGCACCGCTCGGGGCACGGCGTCGCGCGCAGTTTCATCGGCCATCTGTGGATAACTCCCCCCAAAAAATCGCGCGGAAAAGAAGCGCGCTTCGCGCGCATAAAGGGTAAAAGATTAAAGATCAAAGGGTTATAATGATCTGGCGAGGCGGAAACCCTGGTCGAAGTTGCGGTCGGCCGGGCCGTCCCTGAGGCGGTCGGCGGAACGCACCCCCGCGGGAACGTCGTACCAGGCGCCGCCCCGCACCGCCAGGGGGCCGGTTGTACCTTTTGAGGTGCATTTTTGCTCCGCGCCGTCGTAGTCCTTGGCATAGGCCGAGCAGGTCCATTCCCACACGTTGCCACTCAGGTCGTATAACCCAAAGCCGTTGGCCACCTTCTCCCCCACCGGGTGAGTTCGGTGACCACTGTTTCCGTCATGCCACGCCACCCGGTCAATATCATTACCGCCACAGTAGCGCTGTCCCGCCACTCCGCCCCGGCAGGCGTATTCCCATTCCGCTTCCGTCGGCAGCCGGTAGCTTTGGCCGGTTCGCTGGTTCAGTTTGCCCAGGTAGTCTTGAATGTCGTTCCAGGAGACGCTCTCCACCGGGCAGTCGGCGCAGCCTGAAAACTGGGAGGGGTTGCTCCCCATCACCGCTTGCCATTGCCCTTGCGTCACTTCGTATTTGCCCATCTCGAACGCCTTCACGCACACCTCGTGCGGGCGCTCGTCGCTGTACCGGCCTGCTTCATTCTTCGGACTGCCCATCTGGAAGCAGCCCGCCGATATTTTCACCATCTCTGGTTCATAAGCCTGCCGAGGGGACGCCGCCGGCTGCAACGCGACCACGACTTCCCGCGCGCCCGCCGCCACCGTGTGCAACGCTCGGTAGGTCTGATAGCCAGGGGCGCTGACCTGGATATCGAAGTCCCCCGGTATTAACTCAATTCCATCCCGATAGGCGGGGCCGATGTTCATGATCCGTACCTGCGCCGTCGCCGGCGTCGCTCGTACCGTCAGGTAGGCGCGCGGTTCCGCCGCCGCCGGGG
>CALGOO010000002.1 GCA_937960715.1 uncultured Candidatus Competibacteraceae bacterium | reverse complement strand
GCAGCTATTTTTACTGCAACCTGTAGTCGTGGTATGACGAGGGTAGGTAGTTACAGCGGAAAGAAGTCGCGACTGATACTCGACAACCGAAGAGATAGGAATCGATTTTGGTGCTTCTGTTCCGTTTGTGGAATTTCTAAACGCCAAGCCGGTTTTTCAAAGCGAAAAGCCTTTCTATTAAGGAAGTTGAAAGTTTTCCGAGGGTTTCCGTGAAACAGATCTCCCGAGACGGATTCTGGCCCGCCGCGTCCCGGATTCCACAAGAACCCTCGAAGAACTCTGGTTTCAAAAATCAGGAAGGAGGCGAGACGGCGCTCCTACCGCCACCGCGCCGCTCCATCCAACCCCAACGCCATCGACAGCGCCGCGCCCAGATCGGCGTTCGCGCCATCGAGCAATCGATCCAGCCAGCGGGTGTGCTTGGTGTAATCCACGATGGTCTTCTCGCCGATCACCTCCTCGGCGACGTGGCGAGTGCTGCCCAGGGCATCGACCAGTCCCAGCCCGATACTCTGCTCACCAGTCCACATCAAGCCACTGAATACCTCGGGGTTATCCTCGAGCCGCTCGCCCCGGCCTTGTTTGACCGCCGCGATGAACTGCTGGTGAATCGCGTCCAGCATTCCTTGCAGATGCCGAACTTCCTCCGGATTCACCGGTTTGAACGGGTCGAGGAAATCCTTGTTGCTCCCCGCCGTGTAGGCCCGCCGCTCGATTCCCAATTTGGCCATCGCGTCGGTGAAGCCAAAGCTGTCCATCCGTACCCCGATGGAACCGACGATGCTTGCTTTATTGGCGTAAATATTCCGTGCCGCCGCCGCGATGTAATAGCCTCCTGAGGCGCATACATCGCTGGCCACCGCGTGAACCGGAATCTTGGGATGTTGCCGACGCAGCTTCTGAATCTCGTCGTGAATCTCGCCAGCCTGCACCGGACTGCCGCCGGGGCTGTTGATTTCCACTACCACACCAGCGGTTTTCTCGTCCTTGAACGCCTTGCGCAACGCCTCGATGACGTTCTTGGCGCTGGCCTCGGTACCGCTGGAAATCAGGCCATCGACGCGAACCAGCGCCGTGTGCTTCCTGGTGGCGGCGGTCGCGGTGCCGAGATCGTCCGGCCAGGCCAGCATCAGCAACCCGACCAGGTAGGCGAAAAACAGCAACTTGAAGAGAATCCCCCAACGCCGCGCCCGCCGTTGTTCGGTTACGGCGGCGAACGCCAGCTTGGTCAGGGTGTCGCGCGCCCACCGCTCGTCGCCGGGCGGATTGACATTCGAATTCGGGTCGCTCATGGTTGCCGCTCACTCAAGTTTCATATGGATTTCATATGGATTCGGGGCGCCAAACCGGTCGAGCGCTGCCTTAAGCTCGGCGTCCAGCGGGGCGCTGACCGCGATGTCCCGGCCGCCCAGCGGCAAGCTCAGGCTGTGGGCGTGCAGGAACAGCCGGCGCAAGCCGTATTGCTTGGCCATCAGCCGGTTGAAATCGGGGTCGCCGTATTTTTCGTCGCCGGCCAGCGGATGACCAACATGGGCGGCGTGGACGCGAATCTGATGGGTGCGGCCCGTCGCGATGCGCGCTTCCAGCAGCGAGGCCGGCTTGTGCGGACTGACCGGCCGAAATTGCGTCCGGGCCGGTTTGCCGTCGTCCAGCACTTCCACCATCCGCTCCCCGCCACGCAACACATTGCGGCGCAGGGGTTGATTCACCTCGCGCGGGCCGTGGTTCCAGTAACCGCGCACCAGCGCCAGATAGCGCTTTTCCACCTGGCCAGCCCGAAAAGCGTCCTGAATCCGCCGCAGCACCGCTGGCGTCTTGGCCAGCGCCAGACAGCCGCTGGTCTCGCGGTCCAGCCGGTGCGCCAGCTCCAGAAACGGTTCCCCTGGCCGCAGCGCCCGTAGCAATTCGATCACCCCGTATTCCAGCCCGCTGCCCCCATGCGCCGCCAGACCGGCCGGCTTGTCGAGCACCAGAATCTCGCGGTCCTCGTACAGCACCGCCTCCCGAAGCCGTTCCGCCAGGCCCGGCGGCACGCGGAGCGGCCGTTCCGGGCGCTCCCCCAGCCGCACCGGCGGAATTCGCAGGACGTCGCCAGCCTGGAGCCGGCGATCCGGCTGGACCCGCCCCCCGTTCAGCCGCACCTCGCCGGTGCGCACGATGCGATAGATCAGGCTCCTGGGCGCGCCCTTGAGTTCGCGCAGCAGGAAGTTGTCGAGACGTTGACCGGCGTGATCGGCGGCGATGGCCAACTGGCGCACGCCAGGGGGAGTAGGGGGAGCCGTCATGAATTTGATGCGTGGCGGTCGGACTGTTATAGTTGCAAGGTTGTCGCCGAATGGGCCGCGAACGGCTGGCGAAACTGGATCAATACACCATATCGGTTTTCGTACCCGCGCGCCAGTCAACCGGCGGGTGGGGTTGGTTCAACGGGTTTGTCCGCCGCTCGACCCTACCTTCCTTGAGCGGCTCTTGACCGCGCTCCCAGCCGACTGGTCACGTTTTCCGCGGCGTATTTTGGGTTCGCCCGATGTTCTGGATTTCCATCCTCCGGGCCATTCCCCATCCTGCGACGCCTTGGCGACAACCACCGCGTTGCCGTCGGTGATGGTCGAGCGCAGGGAATCTCATCATGAAGCGCATGCTGATCAACGCAACTCAGCAGGAAGAGTTGCGCGTGGCCCTTGTGGATGGCCAGAAACTTTACGACCTCGACATCGAAACCCCTTCGCGCGAGCAGAAGAAATCCAACGTCTACAAGGGCCGCGTCACCCGCATCGAGCCGGGACTGGAAGCGGCGTTCGTGGACTACGGCGTCGACCGCCACGGCTTCTTGCCCTTCAAGGAAATCAACCGCGGCTATTTCGATCCCCACGCCGCCGAGGGCGGTCGCCCCAGTATTCGCGAGGCGATCCGTGAAGGTCAGGAAATCATGGTGCAGGTGGAAAAGGAGGAGCGCGGCAACAAGGGCGCGGCGCTGACCACCTTCATCAGCCTGGCGGGGCGCTATCTGGTGCTGATGCCCAACAACCCGCGCGCCGGCGGCGTGTCGCGGCGGATCGAGGGCGAGGATCGCCAGGAAATCCGCGAGGTGATGAGCAGTCTCGACATTCCCGACGGCATGGGTCTGATCGTGCGCACCGCCGGCGTGGGACGTTCGCAAGAGGAATTGCAGTGGGACATGGATTACCTGCTGCACTTGTGGAAAGCCATTGAAACCGCATCCAGCCAGAAAAAAGCCTCGTTCCTGATCTATCAGGAAAGCAACATCATCATCCGCGCCTTGCGCGATTATCTGCGCGCGGACATCGGCGAAATCCTGGTGGACAACCCCACCGTCCACCGCCAAGCCCAGGATTTCATGCAGCAGGTGATGCCGCACAACCTGAGCAAGCTCAAGCTTTATCAGGACAACATCCCGCTGTTCACCCGCTTCCAGATCGAATCCCAGATCGAGACCGCCTATCAGCGTGAAGTGAGCCTGCCTTCGGGCGGCGGTATCGTGATCGACTATACCGAGGCGCTGGTCTCCATCGACATCAACTCGGCTCGTGCCACCAAAGGCAGCGACATCGAGGAAACCGCGCTCACCACCAACCTGGAAGCCGCCGAGGAAATTGCCCGCCAGATGCGGCTGCGCGATCTGGGCGGGCTGGTGGTCATTGATTTCATCGACATGAATCTCGCCCGCAATCAGCGTGAGGTGGAAACCCGACTGCGCGAGGCCTTGAAGATGGATCGCGCCCGGGTTCAGGTGGGGCGCATCTCCCGCTTTGGTCTACTGGAAATGTCGCGGCAGCGGCTGAGCCCGTCGCTGGACGAAGCCAGCCACCGGATCTGCCCACGCTGCAACGGCCAGGGCACCATCCGCAACATCGATTCGCTGGCGCTGAGCGTGCTGCGGCTGATCCAGGAAGAGGCGATGAAAGATCGAACCGGCCGGGTCGTGGTTCAGTTGCCGGTCAAGGTCGCTACCTTCCTGCTCAACGAAAAACGCGAGGCGATTCGCGCCATCGAACAGCGCCATCGGGTCGGTGTTCTACTGATCCCGAACGAATCGCTGGAAACGCCGCATTTCAAGCTGAACCGGCTGCGAGTGGACGAACTGTCGGAGGAACAACTCCGGTCCTACACGCTGGCCGAGGACTACGAGGAACCGATCGAGACCAAAGCTAGCCCGACTGCGCGGGGCATGGACGAAGAGCCGGTGGTCAAGGGTGTCGCGCCGTCCACGCCCGCGCCCACGCCGCCGAAGCCCGCGCCGAAACCCGAAGTCAACCCCGGTTTCTTTGGCTGGTTGTGGGGCAGTCTGTTCGGACAACCCTCGCGTCAAACCCATGACGAGCGATCCGCTCGGGCGGACGCGCGTTCGGCCAAGCCGGACCGGCAGCGCCGCGACCGGACTGGGCGGCGGCCCGAGGCGGAATCCGTCGCGGAAACGCCGACCGCCAAACCCGTTGTCGCGCTGGTCGTTCCCGAACCAGCCCCCGCCGCGCTCGCGCCGCCGGTCGAGGATTCGCGGCCCGAACCCATGCCAGCGGCCAAATCCCCAGTGGCTCCGGCCGAGGATGCCGAGGAAGTCGCCGCCCCCGAAGCCGAGGATGAAAGTCCTGGACCGCGCGGGCGACGTGGGCGACGCGGTGGGCGGCGGCGGCGGCGGGGCGAAACGCCTTCCTCGAACGGAACGGGTCCGGCAAACCCGGAGCCGGGCGAGGATGGCGAGGAAGTCCTCGATGTGGGTGATCAAGGCCGGGAACCCGAGGAAGCCACGGCGCCGGTCGCATCGGCGCCGCCCAATCCCGCCATGGCGGTGACCACGCAGCGGCGCATCCGCAATGGTCGCCCGCGCCTGCCCCGTGACGCGCTCATCGCCGCCAAGGCGGGATCCGGAAGCGCGTTATCTCCAGACAAGGAAACCCTCGCGCCGCCACCCTCGCCGCTGGAGTATCCCGTCGCCGAGGAAAAGGCCGCGCGGGCGGATCGTTCGGCGGTCGCCGCGTCCGAGCTGGCTTCCCAATTCGAGGTCGAAGCGCCGGTGGAGGAATCCACAACCCCGATGCCCGAACTCGCCGAATCTGCCGAACTGACGGTTTCCCCGGAAGATGCGGCGGTCACCCGCGCCGAACAGACAGTGATCGCCGAAGCTGTGGAACGCACTGATGAGCCGCTGTCGCCACCGGTCGAAACCCGCGAGTCGGTGGAGCCGGCGCCCGTCGAAGTGGGCGAGCGGGTGGTGAAGCCGGTTACCGCCACGGTGCCCGATGTGTCCGAGGCATCGTCGCGGGACGATGGCGGTGAAACCGAGGCGCCCGTCGCTTTTTCCGCGCCGGAGAGCGCGGTCACCGACGCCCCGCCCGTGGAAGAACCCGTTGTTCCAGTCCCCGTCGAAACCGGGACGATAACCCTTTTGTCCGTCCTCATCGAAACCGCCACCGATGCTCCACCGCCGGCGGAACCGGCTATCATCGGGGTCGAACCGGAAGCCGCCATGCCCGAACCGGCCGCGCCGACCGAACCGGCGGTTGCCGCGGTGGAATCGACTGAACCGACCGAACCGGCGGTTGCCGCGCCCGAACCGTCCGCGCCACCGCCACCGTCGCCAGCACCGAGCACCGACGACAAGCCGGCGATTTGACGATGTGAAGCAAAGGGGTTGGAATTCCAGCCCCTTGTGCTTTTCGGTGAATCCCATTCAAATCCGGTGACGTTCCCGGATGTGGATCAGCAGACCCCGCGCCGCTTCCTCGACCAAATCCATGACCCGTTCGAAGCCGCCCGAACCGCCGTAGTACGGATCCGGCACTTCCCGCTCGGGTAAATCCGGGGCAAAATCCAGGAACAGTCGAATGCGGCGGCGCACTTCCGACTCCTTGCCGAGCGCCAGCAGATGGTCGAAATTGTCCCGATCCATCGCCAGCACATAATCGAATTCGACCAAATCGGCGACCGTGACCTGCCGGGCGCGCAGGTGACGCAAATCCACCCCTCGGCTTAGGGCCGTCGCCTGGCTGCGGGTATCGGGCGGCGAGCCGATGTGGTAGGAGTGAGTGCCGGCCGAATCCACGACAATCTTTTCGGCCAAATCGACGCTTGCCAGCAATCGCCGGAACGCGCCCTCGGCCATGGGGGAACGACAGATATTGCCCATGCAGACGAAAAGAACCTTCACCATCGCCTTTGTTCTCACCTTCGAAAGGTTGGAGCCGATGACCCTGGAAGACCGCCCATGTCGCCACTGAACCCCGATAAACTGAAAACCCTGCTGGGCCGTTTCTTGAGCTATCGGGGTCTATCCTGTCAAGTCATCGAATTGCTGATCGAGGAGGATGCGCCCAGCCTGGTGTTGCGCGTCAACGGCGACAGCAAGGTCATTCAACCCAATCAATACGGCGACGCCGTCGGCTGGGCGCCGCAAACCTTCACCGTCGCCGTGCTTGACGAACGCCGCGACCATTTCAATCCTGATTTACCGGAACTGGCCGGATTCGATCTGCTGGGCTGATCGCTCCCATTCCGCCGCCAGTCGCGCCAGGTCGGCTTCGGTGTCCACGCCGGGCGGCGGCGTTTCGGCCGCCTCGGCGACATGAATGCGGATGCCGTGCCACAACGCGCGCAATTGCTCCAGCGACTCGGTCCGTTCGGCCGGCGCGGGCGCCAAGTCCGGGTAGCGGCGCAACACCGCCACGCGATAGGCGTACAGGCCGATATGGCGGAACCAGGCCCCATCGGCCGGTGGTTCGGCCAGCGCCGCGCCGCCGCCCCGAAACGCCTCCCGGTGCCAGGGAATCGGCGCGCGGCTGAAATACGACGCATAGCCTTGGGCGTCGCGCACGACCTTGACCGCGTTCGGATCGAAAATATCGGCCGTCTCACGGATACGGACGCAGGCGGTGGCGATCCCGGCGTCGGGATGCATCGCCAGACCCGTGGCCACCTGCCGGATCAGGGCGGGTGGCAGGCCCGGTTCATCGCCTTGCACGTTGACCACGATGGCGTCGTCCGGCCAGCCAAGCCGGGCCGCCACTTCCGCCAGCCGGTCGGTTCCCGAAAGGTGAGCGGGCGAGGTCATGCACACCGTCGCGCCGAACCCCTCGGCCACCGCGCGGATGCGCGCGTCGTCGGTGGCGATGACCACCTCCAGCGCACCGCTGGTCCGCGCCCGCCGATGGACGTGCTCGATCAGCGGTCGGCCCGCCAGCAACCGCAACGGCTTGCCTGGCAACCGGGTCGAGGCGTAGCGGGCCGGGATCGCGACCCGAAACGAAAGCTCGGCTTCACCCAAGCGAACCGACCTCCTCATCGCTCAATGCCCGCGCCTCGGCTTCCAGCATCACCGGAATACCGTCGCGGATCGGATAGGCCAGCCGGCTTTCCTTGCAGATCAACTCCTGTCGCGCCTTGTCGTGGATCAGCGGGGCCTTGCTGACCGGGCACACCAGAATGTCCAGCAGTTTCTTGTCCATCGTGCTTCACCTCGTCACCGATAGGCGGCGCGGGCGGGGTTCGCCTTGCCCGCCGACTCGCGCCCGAATGTTCGCGCCGGATGCCCTTGGCCATGGCCACCGACGCCAGCCGCTTGAGCAAGTCTTCCTCGAAGGCCAGTTCCAGTCGCGCGTCGACCGGCACGTACCAGCAGCCTTCCGGCGCGAAGGCTCGGCATTTTACCGCATCCTTCTCGGTCATCAGCACCGGCAGGTCCTGAGGGAAGTGCAGATCCTCGGGACGGAAAACGTGATGGTCGGGGAAGGGGTGTTCCACGATGCGCAGCCGGGCATGGCGCAG
Source organism: uncultured Candidatus Competibacteraceae bacterium (assembly GCA_937960715.1). Lineage (GTDB taxonomy): Bacteria > Pseudomonadota > Gammaproteobacteria > Competibacterales > Competibacteraceae > Contendibacter. The sequence continues at coordinate 9,091 of CALGOO010000002.1, read as the reverse complement.
TTGGTCGAAAAACCGTCCGGGATCGCCGATGCCGGCCACGGCGTGAACCGTGCCATGGCGGAATCCGGTCAGCGTGGCGCTGACGCAGGGATCGGCCAGGTTGATCGCCGTTTCGCCGCGCAGGCACATGAGGTACTCACCGCCCCGGGCCGCCCCATTGCCGACCACGAAATCCACCTCACGCAAACGAGACGGTGGTTCCCGTAGTGGACCAGCGGGCAGGCAGGCGCCGTTGCCCAGTCGGCGAAAACCGTCCACCACCGCGATTTCAAGGTCGCGACGCAGGCGGTAATGCTGCAAACCGTCGTCGCTCAGGATCACGTTGCACCCATAGGTATCGAGCAAGGTCCGCGCCGCCGCCACCCGGTCCGGCCCCACCACGATCGGACAACGGCAACGCCGAGCGAGCAGCACCGGTTCGTCGCCGACCTCGCGTGGATCGCTGTCGGCCATGACCTGGCGGGGCCACCGGGCCGACTGGCCGCCATAACCGCGGCTGATGACGCCCGGTTGATAACCGGCCTCCCGCAACAGTTCCACCAGACGGACCACCAGCGGGGTTTTGCCGGCGCCGCCGACGGTGATGTTGCCGACCACGATCAGCGGCACGGGGACGGCTTCGCTCCGCCGCAGGCCGTGCTGGTACAACAGCCGCCGCGCGCGCGCCACCAGCCCGAATAGCAGGCTGAGCGGCCACAGCAGCACCGCGACGCCGTTCAGGGAATAGCCGTAACGATCCAGAAAAATCATGGCTCAGGGTCCGGCGAGGGTGGGACGTTGCGGGGGGCTGGAGACCCAGGCGCGGCGGCCGGCGCGTTCACCGTGCCGATGGCCAGTTGCTTGAGGCCGAGTTGGCCGGCGACATCGAGCACCGTCACCACCGCCTGATGGGGGGTCTGGCCATCGGCGCGGAGGATCAACGGCAACTCCCGGCCCTGGGCGGCGGTTTGCAGGGCCGCTTTCAGGGTCGAGGCGTCGGTGGTCGCCAGCGTTTGGCCGTTGAGGGCGTAGCGACCGCTGGCGTCGACGTCGACTTCCAGTTGGGCCAGGTTGCCGGGCAGCGGCTGACCGGTGGATTCGGGCAGCCGAATTTCCAGTTTCGACTCGTGCCGCAGGCTGGTGGCGATCATGAAGAAGATCAGCAGCACCAGCACGACGTCGATCATTGGCACCAGGTTGAGATCCGGTTCCTCGCGGCGGTGGGGGCGTAGGTTCATGGCCGTTGTTCCTCCGCGCTGGCTCCGGCGTCCAACAGGTCGACGAGTTGCAGGGTTTCCTGCTCCATGCGCACCACCAGTTCGTCCACCCGCGCATTGAAATAACGATAAAACAACAGGCTGGGAATAGCGACGGTCAGGCCGGCGGCGGTGGTCACCAATGCTTCGGCGATACCCACCGAGAGCAGACTGAAGTTGCTGTTGCCCTGGGTCGAAACGACCTGAAAGATCTTGATCATGCCGGCCACGGTGCCGAGCAGGCCCAGCAGCGGACTGATGGCGGCGATGGTGCCCAAGGTGCTGAGGAATCGCTCCAGTTCGTGCGCCACATGGCGGCCGGTGTCCTCGACCCGCTCCCGTAGAATCTCCCGGCCCCGGCCCCGGCAGGCAAGTCCCGCCGCCACGATCCGGCCGAGCGGCGAATGTAGCGGCAACGCCTCCACTTCCCGCGCGTCGACCGCGCCGCGTTCCAGCCAGCGCTCCAGGGTCGCCAGCAACTGATCGGGTAGTACCCGCGCCCGCCGCAACGCCAGCAGCCGCTCGACGATGATGGTCGCCGCCGCCAGCGAGCAGGCCAGAATCGGCGCCATCAGCCAGCCGCCAGCCTTGATCAGTTCAAGCACCCGATTGTCTCCGACATGATCCAAGTCACCTTCATGTTTCAAACCATCGAAGGGTGTCCATCATACTGGATTTACCCGACAGGCCGTAGCATTGTTCCCATCGTGGCAGGAGAGAGCGGGATTGAGATAGGCCATGTTTCGGGTCGGTATTCTCGCGTCGCTCGGCTTACCGGCGCGGTATTGTAGCGCCCACCACCACCGGTCGCCGCCCGCCCGGGGCGATTCTGCTAGAATCGTCGGCCATGGACGTTTCCTGGATTCTCGACGATCTCAACGAACCCCAGCGCCAGGCGGTGACCGCGCCGCTGGGACCCCTGCGGGTGTTGGCCGGGGCCGGCAGCGGCAAGACCCGGGTGTTGACCCGGCGCATCGCCTGGTTGCTGACGGTGGAGAACGCCTCGCCCTGGTCGATTCTGGCGGTGACCTTCACCAACAAGGCCGCCGCCGAGATGCGCGGCCGGGTCGAAAAGATGCTGAACCAGCCCATCGGCGGGCTGTGGATCGGAACCTTTCACGGTATCGCCCACCGCCTGCTGCGCCAGCACTGGCAGGAAGCCCGCTTGCCGCGCGCCTTCCAGATTCTCGACAGCGACGATCAGACCCGGCTGCTCAAGCGGGTGTTGCGCGGCCTGAACCTGGATGAGAAGAAATGGCCACCGCCGCAGGTCGCCGGTTTCATCAATCGGTGCAAGGACGAGATCCAGCGTCCCGCCGATCTGGCCGACGACGGTAAGCCGGTCCAGCGCCAGTACCGGCAGATCTACACGATCTATCAACAGGAATGCGAACGCGGCGGCCTGGTGGATTTCGGCGAATTGCTGCTGCGCGCCTACGAACTCTGGCGCGACAACCCGGACCTGCTGGCCCATTATCGAGAGCGGTTCCGGCATGTGCTGGTGGACGAATTTCAGGACACCAACACCATCCAGTATCAGTGGGCACGGCTGCTGGGCGGCGGGCAGGGCGACGTGTTCATCGTCGGCGACGACGATCAGTGCGTGTACGGATGGAGAGGCTCTAAAGTCGAGAACATTCAACGCTTTGCTGACGATTTTCCCGGCGCTCGAACCATCCGCCTGGAACAGAACTACCGCTCTACCCACAACATCCTCAAGGCCGCGAACGCGCTCATCGCTCACAACGCCAACCGGCTGGGCAAGAATCTGTGGACCGCCGACGGCGACGGCGAACCGATCCAGGTCTACAACGCCTTCAACGAAACCGACGAGGCGCGGTTCGTGGTCGAGCGCATTCGCCAGTGGGTGGAGCAGGGGGGGCAGCGCCGGGACGTAGCGATTCTCTACCGCTCCAACGCCCAGTCACGGGTGTTCGAGGAAACCCTGATCGCGGCGGCGTTACCCTACCGGATTTACGGTGGCCTGCGTTTCTTCGAGCGGGCCGAAATCAAGGATGCCCTGGCCTATCTGCGACTGGTCGCGCACCGCGACGACGACCCTTCCTTCGAGCGGGTGGTCAACACTCCACCCCGAACCATCGGTGAGCGCACGGTGGATCTGTTGCGCGAAGCGGCGCGCGCGCAAGGCGGTTCGTTGTGGCAGGCCGCTCTGGGCTTGTTGGCGACCGGTGGGCTCAGCGGCCGGGCCGCTGGCGCGGTGCGCGGCTTCCTCAGCTTGGTCGATGCGCTGGACCGTGACAGCCATGGCCGATCCCTCCCGGAACGGGTGGAGCATGTCGTCACCCACAGCGGTCTGCGGGCGATGTACGAACAGGCCAAGGACGACAAGGGCGAGATGCGGGTCGAAAATCTGGAGGAGCTGGTCAACGCCAGCGGTGATTTCATCACCCACGCCGATCCGGTCGTGGTGGGCGTGGACCCAGACGAGCCCGACTGGCTGAACGCCTTTCTGGCCCACGCCGTGCTGGAATCCGGTCAAGGCCAGGGCGGCGCCGGCGAGGACAGCGTGCAATTGATGACCCTGCACATGGCCAAGGGGCTGGAATTTCCACTGGTGTTCCTGGTCGGGTTGGAGGAGGGGTTGTTTCCACACAGCCGTTCGGTGGCGGAAGCGCGCCAGTTGGAGGAGGAGCGGCGGCTGGCTTATGTCGGCGTCACCCGCGCCCAGCGACGGTTGGTTCTGTGCCACGCTGAGCGGCGCCATTGGTACGGCCGCGAGAACTATCCCTCGCCTTCGCGCTTCGTCCGGGAGATTCCCGAGGAATTGATCCACGACGTGCGTGCCCGGCCGAAACGGCGGGAAAAAAGTCCGCCCTCAACCCAACCGACCGCCGCCGCGCCCGTCGCACCCCCTGGCCTGCGACCCCGCCAGCGGGTGCGCCATCCGCAATTTGGCGAGGGGGTGGTGCTGGAAGTCGAAGGCGCCGGCTACCACGCCCGGGCCAGGGTGAATTTTCCGACGGCCGGCGGCGCCAAGTGGCTGGTGGTGGCCTACGCCAAACTGGAGGTTTTGTGAACCAACCCGCGCTCGCCGTGCCAGCGGCAACCCCTGTCTTGTCCAGCGCCGAACCCCGCTCCGCGCCCTCCCAGCCGTCCCCGCGGCCGCGCCCGCCCGAACACCGCTTGACCCTGAAGGAAATGGTGGATGAGCTGATCGTCGATGGCCTGGTGAGCAAGGCCGATGGCGAGCGGGTCGGGATGGAATCCCGGTCGGAACGTAACGAATTGCATCCCCTGGTGGTGATCGCCAACAAGCAGTTGCGCCACGCCCAGCCGCCGCATCCGGTGTTGAGTCTGGAACTGCTGACCGAATGGCTGGCCGGCAAGGCCGGGTTGCCTTACCTGCGCATCGATCCGCTCAAACTCGACATCGCCTCGGTGGAGCGGCTGTTGCCGTTCATCTCCTACGAATACGCCGCCCGCTACCACATTTTGCCGGTTGCAACGGATGAACATCGGGTGGTGTTCGCCACCACCGAGCCTTATCTCACCGAGTGGCGCGAGGTGTTGCGGCAAACCCTGCGCAAGGACATCGAACGGGTCATCGCCAATCCGCTGGACATCAACCGCTATCAACTGGAGTTTTACGGCGTGTCGCGCTCGGTGCGCGGCGCGCTGCGCGGCGTGCTGGAGCCGGCCTCGGGCATCCTCAACTTCGAACAGTTGCTGGAACTGGGCCGGCGCGGCGAACTGAGCGCCGACGAACGACCGATCGTGCAGATCGTGGACTGGCTGTTGCAATACGCCTTTTCCCAGCGCGCCAGCGACATCCATCTGGAACCGCGCCGCGAGCAGGGTAACATCCGCTTTCGCATCGATGGCGTCCTGCACGCGATTTATCAGTTGCCGCCGGCGGTGATGAACGCGGTCACCAGCCGCATCAAGATCTTGGGGCGAATGGACGTGGCCGAGAAGCGCCGGCCCCAGGACGGGCGAATCAAGATCCGCACCCCCGCCGGTCGGGAGATCGAACTGCGATTGTCCACCATGCCCACCGCCTTCGGCGAAAAATGCGTGCTGCGCATTTTCGACCCGGACACGGTCACCAAGAATTTTAGCCAACTGGGCTTCGCGCCGGCCGAGGAGGCGGCTTGGCGAGCGATGATCGCCCGGCCGCACGGCATCGTCCTGGTCACCGGTCCAACCGGCTCCGGCAAGACCACCACCCTGTACACCACGCTCAAGCATCTGGCGAATCCCGAGGTCAACGTCTGCACGGTCGAGGACCCCATCGAAATGGTGGCGCCGGAACTCAATCAGATGCAGGTCCAACCCGCGATCGATCTGACCTTCGCCCAGGGCATCCGCACCCTGCTGCGGCAGGACCCCGACATCATCATGGTCGGCGAGATTCGCGATCTGGAGGCCGCCCAGATGGCGGTGCAGGCGGCGCTGACCGGGCATCTGGTATTGTCCACCCTGCACACCAACGACGCCGCCTCGGCGGTGACCCGGCTACTCGATCTCGGCGTGCCCCACTATCTGATTCAGAACGTCCTCATCGGGGTGATGGCGCAACGGCTGGTGCGCACCCTGTGCCCGCACTGCAAGGGCGAGGGGGAATTGGAATCGGCCTTGTGGGAAGCGTTGATTCGACCCTGGCCATTGCCGAAACCGGCGGCCATCCGGGTGCCGCGCGGTTGTCCGGAGTGCCGCAACACCGGCTATCTCGGCCGCGTCGGTCTGTATGAGCTGTTGACCGTGACGCCGGAACTGCGCCGGCTGCTTCGGCCCGACCTGGATTCGGACGAACTGCGCCGCCGCGCGTGTGGGCAGGGCATGCGGCTGTTGCGGGTAAGCGCCGCCTTGCAAATCGCCGCCGGACTGACCACGTTCGAGGAGGTGGTTCAGGTGTTGCCGCCGCTGGAGGAAGATTGACGCCGTCCAGTGACATGATTGATACATTACGTTGTTTTTGACTATGTTGTTGTGGATAGTACACAATAGTTGTGCGTGAATGCCGCTTTCGTTTTTTTAACCCATGAAATAAATGACCCTAGGAGCCTGACGATGTCCATTAAAATTACGAAAACCACTTTAGCCGCTGCCTTGGTCGCTGGTTTGTTGGCGGGGACCGCGCAAGCTTATGAGGCGGGTCAATGGCTTGCGCGGGTTGGAGCATGGGGTGTATTCCCCAAGTCCGACAACCTCAATCTTGCGCCGGGCGCCGATCTGGATGTGGACAACGGCTACAGTCTGGGTTTCAACTTCACCTACATGGTGAACCCCAATATCGGCGTCGAACTGATCCTGGCCCTGCCGTTCAAGCACGACATCGAACTGACGGGCGCGGGCAAGGTCGCCGATACTTATCAATTGCCGCCGACGCTCTTCCTGCAATATCACTTCATGCCGACCGGCACTGTCCACCCCTATGTGGGCGTCGGCCTGAATTACACCTTCTTCTTCAATGAGGATGGAACCGGCGCCCTGTCCGGCACCGACGTCAGCCTGGATTCGTCCTGGGGTCTGGCCGGCGAGCTGGGCATCGATATCGACGTGGCCCCCAACTGGTTCGTCAACGCCACCGTCATGTACATGGACATCGACACCAAGCTCAAGCTGGACGGCGTCGGTGTCGGCACCGTCACGATCGACCCCTGGGTCGTTGGCTTCAACATCGGCACCCGTTTCTAAACCGCTCGCGGCGGGCGCGGGGCCGGGGTTTGCCCGACCCGCCGCCTTGCCGCTGACCCGTCGGCGCGGTTCGCTCAGGCCCGCTCGGGATAGCCCAAGGCTTGCAACGCCGCGCTCAGTTCCGCTCGGTTTCCTTCCGTTTCCACCGTCACCCGACCGGTGGGTACATCCACCGTCACCTCCCGAACTTTGGCGTCCTGGCGCAACCCGGTTTGAATCGCGCTGGCGCAACCGCCGCACTTGACGTTTTGAACCGTAAACTCGAATTTCATGCCGTCCTCCGCTGGTGGTTGGGTGACGATGGGAGTATAAGCCGCTTGTCCGGCCGGAGTAACTCACTGAATGGCAGTGGGTCACGCACCTTAATAGCGCAATCCTTGGCAAAATCGCACAGCATTGGTGCGAAGCGAACCGCTCGTGTGTTCCAAGACAGGCCCAATGAGCGGCCATGACTGGAAAAAGTTCCCGTGGCATGGTTCCTGCTAAGTCGCGGCGGACATGGAACGAGGCAACCCCATCACCGACGTTCTCAATCACGACCGAGTTAATTCAAACCCGAGGAATCAACGACAATGAATGCTGCCGATGTGATGAAGCTGATCGAGGAAAAGGGCATCAAGTTCGTGGACTATCGCTTCACCGATACCCGCGGCAAGGAGCAACACGTCACCGTGCCCGTCAGCGCCGTGGACGAGGATGTGTTCGAGGACGGCAAGATGTTCGACGGTTCGTCCATCGCCGGCTGGAAAGGTATCCAGGAATCGGACATGATCCTGATGCCCGACCCGGTGACCGCTTGCGTCGATCCATTCTTCGAGGAGCCAACCCTGGTGTTGACCTGCGATGTCATCGAGCCCAACACCATGCAGGGCTATGAGCGCGACCCGCGCTCGCTGGCACGCCGCGCCGAAGCGTATCTGAAATCCACCGGGATCGGCGACAGCGCGTTCTTCGGGCCGGAAAACGAATTTTTCATCTTCGACGATGTGCGTTGGGGCGCCGACATCAGCGGTTGTTTCTGCAAGGTGGATTCCTCCGAGGCCGGCTGGAACTCCGAGCGCGTTTACGAGGGCGGCAACTTCGGCCATCGGCCCGGAGTCAAGGGTGGCTACTTCCCGGTGCCGCCGGTCGATTCGCAACAAGACATCCGCTCCGCCATGTGCCTGAATTTGGAGGCGATGGGCCTGGTGCCCGAGGTCCATCACCACGAAGTCGCCACCGCCGGCCAGGCCGAGATCGGCGTCAAGTTCAACACCTTGGTGCGCAAGGCCGACGAGGTGCAACGTCTGAAATACGTGGTGCAGAACGTGGCGGCCAGCTACGGCAAGACCGCCACCTTCATGCCAAAACCGCTGGTCGGCGACAACGGCAGCGGCATGCATGTCCATCAGTCGTTGGCGAAGGACGGCGTCAATCTGTTCTCCGGCGATCGATACGCGGGTCTGTCGGAAACGGCGTTGTACTACATCGGCGGCATCATCAAACACGCCAAGGCGTTGAACGCCTTCTGCAACCCCTCCACCAATTCCTACAAGCGGCTGGTGCCCGGTTTCGAAGCGCCGATCAATCTGGCGTACTCGGCGCGCAACCGTTCGGCGTCGATCCGCATTCCCTACGTCAGCAGCCCGAAGGGTCGCCGCATCGAGGTTCGGTTCCCCGATTCGACCGCCAATCCGTATCTGGCCTTCGCCGCCATGATGATGGCCGGTCTGGACGGCATCCAGAACAAGATTCATCCTGGCGATCCAGTCGACAAGGATATTTACGAGCTGCCGCCGGAAGAGGAAAAACTGATCCCGCAGGTCTGTTTTTCGTTGGAGCAGGCGCTTGGCGAACTGGATAAGAGCCGTGAGTTCCTCACCAAGGGAGGGGTGTTCACCAACGACCTGATCGACGCCTACATCGCCCTCAAGATGCAGGATGTCACCCGGATGCGAATGACCACTCACCCGGTCGAGTTCGATCTTTATTACAGTCTATAGGGCTGCGACGCGGCGATTTGGGCCGCGTGTCTGCTTTGCTGGCGACGACGCCCCCGCTTGGGGGCGTTTTTGTTGGGCGCGCGTTGCACTATTATGATGCATTACGACTTTATTGCGACCGCCCCCTGCTCGGGCGGCGCGCCAATGGCGTGCCATGGAGAGGGTGTGATTCAAAGTGATGCAAATCCCATAATAGCCCATGACCTACTGATACCG
>CALGOO010000001.1 GCA_937960715.1 uncultured Candidatus Competibacteraceae bacterium | reverse complement strand
AGGCGGCGCTGGCCCGGAAAGGCATCGTTCCTCGCGAGACGGATTACGTCCTGGTACATGCCGGCTTCGAGAAAGAACCGGCACCCGCCGCATCCGTCGAGATGGCAATCCGACCGTGACCCTCAAGACCCGCCTCGAACGAATCGAACGCCGAACCGGACCGACCCGAACCCGGTATGTCTGGCTGGATGACGGGGAAAACCCAAGAGGAAACTCTGGCCCGGCTTGGAATGACGCTCAGCCGCGCTGAAACAGTGGTTTTCACCGGCTGGGTAACCGAATCCGAGACCTGCGCACATGGGCACGCTTGAGAGGCGGGCCAAAAAGCTGGAAGACCGGAGCGGGCACACCGCCCAGCTTCGCGCCATGACCGACGAGCAGTTAAAACGCATCGTGCTGGAGCATTTGATTGCCGCGAGGTAGGCGGCAAGTGGATCGTGGACCCAGGCATCCGGGAGGAACGCCATCGCCCCAAAAACGAGTAGCCAATCGTGTGGCTAGTTCGTCATTCTAAAAAATAAATATTTATAAATTAGTGTCTTAAATAAGAATTTAACATTCCAGGTGGCGATTTTAGTTCCCATATCACCTCAGCCGATTTCAGGCGTTCTAGCCAGCACGCGCCTTGTTTCTTGCTCAAATCTGTGAGGTGGACCCCTTGTCCAGACAATTTTTAGCCGAATTTAAGGTAGTGCCTCTGCGTCTCTTGGTGACAGGATTACTGCCCTGTCGGCATACACCTCGGCTGGTGTTCGGTAATCCAGGGCCTGGTGGGGGCGCTGGTGGTTGTAGAATTCAAAGTAGCGGTGTAGGCCGTGATACGCCTCCTCCATGGTCTGATAGCCATTGGGGTAAACCTCCTCGTACTTGACCGATCGCCACAGGCGTTCCACAAAGATATTGTCATGCGCGCGGCCCCGACCGTCCATGCTGATCCGGATCCCCGCTTGAGCCAGCCGGCCCGTGAACGCGGCGCTGGTAAACTGCGTCCCCTGATCCGTGTTGAAAATCAGCGGTCGACCGACCCGCGGCGCGTCGCCCAGGCAATCGAGGCAGAACCGGGTTTCCAGCGTGTTGGAGAGCCGCCACGCCAACACCTTGCGGCTATGCCAGTCCAGGATCGCCGCCAGGCACACGAACCCCGCGAGCAGCCGAATGTAGGTGATATCGGTGCTCCACACCTGATCCGGTCCGGCGATCGTCATGCCTCGCAACAAGTACGGGTAACCGCAGTGCTCGGGATCGGGACGCGACAGCGCCGGTTTGGGGTAAATGGCCGCCAAGCCCATCTGGCGCATCAGTCGCAGCACCCGCTTGCGATTCACCGCATGCCCGGCGCGGCGCAACACGGCGGTTATCCGCCGGCTCCCGTAAAACGGATGCGCGGTGTATTCCTCGTCCAGACGGCGCATCAATTCCAGGTTCAGGGCGCTCGGTGCGGCACGCCGGTCATACCACGTGCTCCGGTTCAGCCCCAACAGCTCACATTGTACCGCCAGCGACAGGGCGGGATGGTCCGGTTCGATCCACCCCCATCTCACGGCGGCGGGTTCAGCCCCGACTTTTTTTTCAACCACTCCACTTGCACTTGCAGCCGCCCGATCCGGCCGTACAGCGCCTCGGCGTCGGTCCCGTCCTCGACCCGCCGCCGGCCCCGCCGGCGCTCGAACAGCGTCTTGAGCCCCTCTTGGGCTTCCCGTTTCCAGGTGGCCACCTGATGCGGATGCACCTCGTGGGCGCCCGCGATCTCGTTCACCGTCTTGCGGCCGGCCAGCGCTTCCAGCGCCACTTTCGCCTTCAACTCCGCACTGAACACTTTCCGCTGCATCGCTCGTCTCCGCCTCGTCATGCGGTTCTAGCCGTGCAGGATACTACCTATTTAACTGTCTAAAATTCGGGGACCGCTATAGCGCAACCGGCGAATGGTTTCGTAGCACCGGACATCATCCAGCAGATTTTGAAGGTTGATCAGCGTCGGGGGGACCTGGGCAGCAGCGGTTCGGCACGGGTTCAGTGTGGCACGTGACCTCCGTCAGGGCGAGCCGTTTTCAGCAGTCTGGAATCCAGATTGAGCCAAATGAATAATAGTCTTCAGGGAGAGGATAGGAAAATCCGCCGGGCGGAAACCTTGGCGACTTGAACCCAAACCATGTCCGCCCGTTCGCCTCCATCGGCGCGAAAGCCTGAGTCTATACTGACAGGCGCGGATTCCACTACCCTGCTTGCCGGTCGGGTGGCGCCCGGCGTCAAGGGAACTGAAGCACGCGCCGGCAACCCCAACTTGATCGTTGCCATCCCAGCGGTTTCCAGGAGCGGGGAAGACGCAAGTTGGACTATATACTACAAAAACTTATGGGTGATCGGGTGATCGATATGCTGCGTTTCGTGCGCGACCTGAAGATCCGCGGAAAGTTGCTGGCGGTGGTTTTGCCGCTCGTGCTGCTGCCTGTCCTTAGCATAGGCATGATCGTTGGCTATGTATCCGAACAGCAAGCGTATCTGGGCATTACCCAAGCCACCCGGGCGGATCTTGAGCATATGGCCCAGTTCACCTTGGATCTCCTGAACGCTCATTACCAGCAATTTGAGGTTTACAAGGAGGACAAGCGGCGGACCGTCTACAAGGATTTGGCGACCCTGGTCCAGTTTGCCTACAACCTCGTCACGGTTCAGCACGAACAGTCCGTCAATGGCCAGCACACCCTGGAGGAGGCGCAACGAGAAGCCAGGAGAGCGTTCAAGAATATTAGCGTGGGTGAAACCGGCTATCTCTACGCCATGACCTCGAAGGGCGATTTGACGATTCACGTTGCCCAGGAAGGCAAGAACGTCCTCGACGCTCAGGATGAGAAAGGTCGTCACTTCATCCAGGAAATGTGCGCGAAGGCCGTTGCCGCGAAGCCCGGCGAAGTGCTTTACATCGTTTATCCCTGGCGCAATGAGATTCTGGGAGAAACTCGCGCCCGAAATAAAGTCGTGGCTTATATGTATTTCCAGCCTTGGGACTGGATCATCGCCGCCGGCGGCTATCTGGAAGAGACCTATGAGGATGTGACCTTCGAGAAACAGGCTTTTGAGGAACTTAAACGGAATATTCTGAATAAGGCGGTCGGCACGACTGGCTATATTTACGCCATGACCACGCGCGGAGAACTGACCGTCCATCCGTTTCGGGAGGGGCAGAATGTCCACGACGAAAAGGACCAGGATGGCCGTTATTTCATCCGCGAGATGATCGAACGTAAAAACGGCTGGATCCATTATCTCTGGCGGAACGAGACCGACTCGGTTTCCCGCATGAAAATCGTTCGTTATCAGTATTTCGCGCCGTGGAACTGGATCGTCGCCGTGGGTTCTTACGAGGACGAATTTTACGAGCCGGCCAACGAGATCGAAAGGCGCATCTGGTCTAGCATGGGCCTGCTGACTTTCGCGGTGGGCTTGTTCGCGGTCGTATTGGTGTTCATCGCGTCCAAGTTTCTGACCGATCCGATTCAACGCCTGATTGCGGGAGTACGTGAAATAAAACGGGGCCGGCTGGACACCCAGCTCGCCGTCACCACCAACGACGAACTGGGCGAACTGGCTTCGGAATTCAATCGGATGGCGGAGATGTTGCGCAGAAACAAGGAATTGGAGGCCAGTCTGGCTCAGCAAAACAAAATGGCTTCCCTCGGCGTCCTGTCGTCGGAGGTGGCCCATGAGATCAACAATCCTCTGGGCGTCATCCTGGGCTACGCCGCTCATCTGGAAAACAAGATGAATCCCGATGACCCCGGCTTCAAGTACATCCAGGAGATCAAGCGCGAAAGCAAACGTTGCAAGAATATCGTGCAGGATTTGCTGAGTTATGCTCGGGTGCCCAAGCCCGCGCTGGAAGAAACCGACATCAACGCCTTGATCGAGCAGATTGTCGACTTCGCGGCGCATCATACCGACATGGATGCGGTCGAGATCGTCACGGCCTTCGACGCCGGGTTGCCCCGGGTTTGGGTGGATGGCGATCAGATCCGCCAGGTCGCCATGAACCTGATGCTCAATGCCGGCGCTGCCATGGCCGAGGGCGGTCGCTTGATAGTGGGAACCACCGTGGGCGGAAACGACTGGGTGAAAGTCACCTTCCAGGACTCCGGCGCTGGTATTCCGCCAGAAAACCTGGAGAAGATTTTCGAACCGTTCTTCACCACCAAGACGCGGGGAACCGGTTTGGGGTTGGCGATCACCAGGACCATCGTGGAACAACATGGCGGCAGGATCGATGTCGCCAGCGAAGTAGGGCGGGGCACGTTGGTGACCGTGAGTCTGCCCGTCAACCGGGAGCGGGCGTGATGGCGAGTGGACGAAAGCGGATTCTGGTCATCGACAATGATGAGGCCGTATGTCGGATGGTGGAGGCGATTCTCGCGGACCGGGATTACGTCGTCTCGGCGCATACCCGCTCGCTCGACGCGATGACCGGTTTCGCGCCCGGCAAGCACGATCTGGTGATCACCGACATCAAGATGCCGATCATGAGTGGGCTCGATGTCTTGCAGAAGGTCAGGCAACAGGACCCCGCGGTGCCCGTCATCATGATCACGGCGCACGCCACGGTCGATCTGTCGATTCAAGCCTTGCGCCAGGGGGCCTACGATTTCCTGACCAAGCCGTTCGAGCCGGAGGAACTGCTGTCGCGGATTCGCAATGCCCTGCGCCAGACCGAGTTGATCAAGGAAAATCGCGAGCTGAAGGAGGAGTTGGCGGCCTGGCAGGGTTCCATCGTGGGCAACTCGCCGCATCTGCTCAACCTGCTCGAAACGGCGCGGAAAGTGGCGATTCGCGATATTCCGGTGCTGATCAGCGGAGAGTCGGGCACCGGCAAGGAACTGGTGGCGCGGGCGATCCGCCATTACTCCCGGCGCCGGGAGGGCAAGTTCGTCGCCATCAATTGCGGCGCCATACCCGAGACGCTGCTGGAAAGCGAACTGTTTGGCCATCGCAAGGGAGCCTTCACGGGGGCCGATCGCGATCACAAGGGGCTGATCGAAACCGCCGACGGCGGCACCCTGTTTCTCGACGAGGTGGGCACGTTGCCGCCGAACGTGCAGAAAACCCTGCTGCGCTTCCTGCAAGAGCAGGAATTCTACCGGGTGGGGGACACCACCCCCATCAAGGTCGACGTGCGCGTGCTGTCCGCCACCAATCTCGATCTGCAGGTCGCCGTGCAAAGCGGCGCTTTCCGCGAGGATCTGTACTATCGTCTCAATGTGGTGCATCTCCGGCTCCCGCCGTTGCGAGAGCGCCGCTCCGATGTCCCTTTGCTGGTGGCGCATTTCGTCAAGGAGCAGAACAAGCGGTTTGGCACGCATGTGAAAGGATTCGACCGCCAGGCGGTCGAGGCGATGGCCAAATACGACTGGCCAGGCAATATCCGCCAGCTCGGCAATGTCGTGCAGGCCGCCATGGCCATCGACAACAGCGATTACATCGGGCTCGATGTTCTGGCCCAACTGATCGAACTGCCTCGAAACAGCGCCGCGTTGACCGGCGATCTCGGCCAGCTCGACTACGCGGCGGCGCTCACGCGCTTTGAGACCGAGTACCTGAACCGACTGCTCCAGGCCAGCGCGGGCAACATCGAGGATGTCGCCCATCGATCTGGGATGAATGTCGCCACGGTTTACCGCAAGATCAAGAAGTACGGGTTGCGCTAAGTGAAGGAAAGCCCGCGGTAACCTTCCAGCCCCCTCTCGTTCCGTACGGTGATGGGTTTCGCTACGCTCAACCCATCCTACAACCCATTGCTTTTCGTAGGATGGGTTGAGCGTAGCGAAACCCATCAATACGGGCCGGAAGCTACCAGGGGATTTGAACGGTTACGGCGTATGAATGAGCGATGCGTCGGCCGCAATGGCTGACTGGCGTGGAAGGTTTTTGGCGTTCCCGCGAATGACTTCATGCAAGAGCGCGAAAAAATCCCCAAAATCTTGGTTCAGATCATAAGTTATTTAAAATAAATAACTTTTATTTGATCCTTGCCCGCCTTGGCGCGTTGCGGTCTTGCGAATCGATCCATCGTTTCGCAAGACCGCAAATTCGTTCTGCGTTCGCACTCACCTCCCAGTTTTTCCAACCAATTAAAAAATCAACATATTTTATCTGATTCGCTCTGCCAAAACCGTTGGCATGAGGGTTGCTCTCTTTCAAGCGCGACCCAACAAAAGGGAGTGGAGCGAACATGAATTGCCAGCAGGTTTGTCCCTTCTATGGGCAGGGCATGGAGCCCTGTGACGTGGGGGCTGGCTATATTTCGCCCTATCACGTGGAGGTGATCGTCCGGCACTGCACCTCGCGCTATGAGGACTGTGTCAGATACCAGGAATTGAGCAAGAACCACATCGACAGTGGTGGAGAGAAATCCACCCAACTTCTCCCAACAATGGAGCAGTTGATTTATAGGCCCAGCGGCGGCTTGTCATTTCCGTTGCAACTCGACCACGGGGTCGTGACGATCTTGAATCATGAAATACGCACGCCGCTGACCAGCATTCTCTCGTTTACCGAGATTTTGCTGGGTTGTCCGATCGAGGATCGCGATGCGCAGCGGCATTTTCTGCGGATCGTTCACGATGAGACTGTACGTCTTACCCGGGCCATAGACCGACTCTTTGGGAGAGTGGATTCCAGCGCCCCGGCGCGCGCTTCGGCAAAGCCGGGGACCGATGGTCACCGCAAGTCCAATCCAACCACCCCAGTTGAAACGAGCACACCGTAAGGAAGGAAATCAAATCATGGCAAAGTCAACGAACCATAAAGGCTGGACCGTCGTATTGGCGGGAACCGGCATCAATCTGGCGCTGGGCGTTCTGTATACCTGGAGCATTTTCAAGGGCGCGATCGGCGAATCGATCAAGAAGGGCGGAGAGGGAGCTTTCCAATGGAGTTTGGCTTCCATCAACGACCCCTATGCGGTTTGTTGTTTGATGTTCGCCTTTTCGATGATTCTGGCCGGCAAATGTCAGGATCGCGTGGGGCCGCGTTTCACCGCCATGATCGGCGGCCTGCTGGTCGGCGCCGGGTTCTTCGTGTTGTCGATGACCACCAGCTATTGGATGTGGGTGCTGGGATTCGGCGTTCTGGTCGGAATGGGATTGGGGTTTGGTTATTCCTCCGCCACGCCGCCGGCCTTGAAATGGTTCCCACCGGCCAAGACGGGCCTGATTGCCGGTATCGTGGTGTCGGGATTCGGCCTGGCCCCCGTGTATATCGCGCCGCTGGCCACCTATTTGATGAAAACGAGCGGTTTGCAGTGGACCATGCTGTTCTTTGCGGTGGCGTTCGCTCTCGTCGTCGGTTTGCTCTCCCTGTTGCTCTCCAATCCGCCGGCTGGCTATTTGTTCGGGGGCGCCCCAGCCAAGGCGCAGGCCGCCAAGACCGCTCCGGCGGCCCAGGCCAAGGATTTCACTCCTTCGCAAATGATGAAAACTGGCGCCTTCTATCTACTCTGGGTAGTATTCTTCATCGGCGCCGGCGCGGGTTTGATGGTGATCGGCAGCATCGCCGGCATGGCCAAGCAGAGCATGGGCGAGCTGGCTTTCCTGGCGGTGGTTATCCTGGCGGTGGGTAATGCGTCGGGCCGCATCATCGCCGGTTCGCTGTCGGATCGCATCGGCCGCACCCTGACCCTGTCGCTGATGCTGGGGTTCCAGGCGATACTGATGTTCATGGCGATTCCAGTGGTGACCGCCGAGCATTCCAGCGCCCTGCTGATCGTCCTGCTCGCCACCTTCATCGGCTTTAACTACGGAACCAATCTGGCCTTGTTCCCCGCGATCACCAAGGATTACTGGGGCCTGAAGAACTTCGGCGCCAACTATGGAATGCTGATGACGGCTTGGGGTCTGGGCGGGTTCGCGCTGGGCCGGGCTTCCGAGATGATGCAGGCCGCGACCGGTGGATTTGCCCTGTCGTTCGGCGTCGCTGGTATCCTGCTGGCCGTGGCGACGGTGTTGATGATGCTCAACGATTTGATCCATGGCATGGTCCAGGCGAAGGTCAAGCAAGAACTGGCCCGCCGCGCCGAGGAAGCGGCCCAAGCCGCCGCTCTGCAACCGGCGCTGGAACAGGCCGCCTGATGTCTTCGACCGCTGCCTGACTCTTGATCCACCTGCAAGGCCCCGTTCGCGGGGCCTTTGCGTTGCCGGGACTTTTATCCACATGCGCGTCCCCCGACTCTATCTCTCCGCGCCGCTGACGGTCGGCGCGACCGTGGCGCTGGACGACAATGCCTTCAACCATGCCGTGAAAGTGTTGCGGCTCAGACCCGGCGCGGCGTTGGTCCTGTTCGACGGCGAAGGCGGCGCGTTCGCGGCGACGCTGGCGGAGGTGGGCAAACGGGATGCCTGGGCGCGAGTCGACGAAGCCTTGCCCAGCGACGCGGAGCGACCGCTGCGGGTGGTGCTGGCGCAGGGTGTTTCTCGCGGCGACAAGATGGATTACACCCTGCAAAAAGCCGTCGAACTGGGCGTGGCCGCTGTTCAGCCGCTGGTTACCGAGCGCGGCGGCGTCGATCTGACCGGTGAGCGGCGGGCGCGGAAAATCCGGCATTGGCGCGGTATTATCATCGGCGCCTGCGAGCAGTGCGGTCGCAATCGGCTGCCGGAATTGCGGGAGCCGTTGCCGTTACTGGAGTGGTTGAGGCGGCCCGTTGAGCCCGGGTTGCCTCTGCTGCTCGACCCAATGGCGGAACGGGGTTTGCGTGGGCTGGAGCCGTCGGGGAGGGCGGTGACGCTGTTGATCGGCGCGGAAGGCGGATTGAGCCCAGCGGAAATCGCTCAGGCCCGCGCGGCCGGATTCGTCGGCGTTCGGCTGGGGCCGCGCGTGCTGCGCACCGAAACCGCCGGGGTTGCGGCGTTGGCGGCGGTGCAGGCGCTGTGGGGGGATTGGGATTGAGGCCGCCGTTCGCGGAATTCAACGCCATGCCCCAAGGCGGTCATGACGATAGGAGGGGGATGGGGTCGTCGATGGGCGGTCGACCGGGAAAGTCGACCGATCGAGCGTGGCGACCCGTCTTGAATTCCCGCCGCGCCTCGGTGATCGCCGCCAGCCGATTCCGATACAGCGCCTCGGCCAGCGCTAGGCCGGTCAAACCCTGTTCCACCAACGGCCGCGCCTGGGCGCTCGCCGCCACCTGGCGCATCCGGCGCATGAAATCCGCCTGGGCGTAATCACGATTTTCCAACCCCAGTCGACCTCGGGCGTCGGCTTCGCAGGCGACGAGGAATTGCTCGAACCGTTGCGGCTTGCGTAGCGCGTCCAGACCCTGCAAGGTATTGAGCAGCGTCCTGGGGCGCAGTTCCAGCGCCCGGTGGCAATAGATGTGGTAACGCGCGGTCAATACCCCCAGTTCGCGGTACATGTTGGGGACGCGCAGGCGCTGGCAGAGCGAGCGAACGGCATCCGCGCCGCGTTGTTCGTGACCCAGATGGCGGGGCCATTCCTCGGGTGGCGTGGCACCCTTGCCAAGGTCATGCACCAGCACCGCGAAGCGGGTGACCGGGTCCGCGTTCAAGCGCGCCGCTTGTTCCAGCGCCAGCAGGATGTGCGCGCCGGTGTCGATTTCGGGATGATGGACGGGCGACTGCGGCACCCCGAACAGTCGGTCCAGTTCCGGAAAAATCCGCGCCAGCGCGCCGCACTCGCGCAGGGTGGCGACGAACCGGCTTGGACATGGCTCGCCGAGCGCGCGCGCGGTTTCGGTCCAGACCCGCTCCGGGGTCAGATGGTCCGCTTCGCCGTGGGCAACCATGGTTCGCAGGAGGTCCAGCGTCTCCGGCGCGATCCGAAAGCCTAACGGCGCGTAGCGGGCGCTGAAGCGGGCCAGCCGCGGGATCCGTACCGGGTCCTCGGCGAAAGCGGGCGAAACATGGCGCAGCCAGCGGTTTTCCAGGTCGCGTTGGCCATGAAAGGGGTCGATCAGTTGGCCCTGGGCGTTACGCGCCATGGCGTTGATGGTCAAATCGCGGCGCAGCAGGTCGTCTTCCAGCGTTACGTCGGGCGCGGCGTGGCAACTGAAACCGTGATAGCCCGGCCCGGTCTTGCGTTCGGTGCGGGCCAGGGCGTATTCCTCGCGGGTATCCGGGTGCAGGAAGACCGGGAAGTCCTTGCCGACCGGGCGAAAGCCGCGCGCCAGCAAATCGTCGGGCGTCGCGCCAACCACGACCCAGTCGCGCTCGCTGACCGGTCGGCCCAACAGCGCATCGCGTACCGCGCCGCCGACCAGATAGATTTCCATGATGGGTATACTCGTAGGCTGGTTCGATGAGGTCTTACGGTCGCGTGGTTCGTCGTCCAGCGGATGGACGGGTGCGCGAACCATGCTTTGATAAACCATAGACTGTTTTATCGATGATGCGACTCCGTTGGACAACGATAGCGATCATCCATCTGGCGTTAGCGGTGATCGGTTGCGCCGATTTGGCCTATTATCGGCAGGCGGCGATGGGGCAGTGGGAATTGTGGCGGGTCCAGCGGCCAGTGACGGAGGTGTTGGCCGATCCCGCCACGGCGCTCGAACTGCGGCGGAAGCTGGAAACCGCCCAGGCATTGCGCGCCTTCGCCAGCGCCGAGTTGGCCTTGCCCGACAACGCCAGTTATCGCGATTACGCGGATCTCGGACGATCCTGGGTGGTGAAGAATGTATTCGCCGCGCCGGAGCTGAGCCTGGAGCCGCGCCGGTGGTGTTTTTGGATCACCGGCTGCCTGAGCTATCGCGGCTATTTCGACCTTGAGGCGGCGCAGCGTCTGGTCGATGAATTGCGGGCCAGCGGCGACGATGTTTACGCTGCTGATGTTTCCGCCTATTCGACCCTGGGCTGGTTCGACGATCCCTTGCTGAATACGTTCATTGGTTGGCCGACCGGGCGGTTGGCGGAATTGATGTTCCACGAACTGGCGCATCAACGACTGTACATCGCCGACGATTCCGCCTTTAACGAGGCGTTTGCCACCGCCGTGGGCCGGCTGGGCGCGGAACGCTGGCTGGAACGGCGCGGCGCGGCGCGCGAGCGGGAAAACCACGCGACGGATTACCAGCGGCGCCAGGAGTTTCTGCGATTGGTGGCGGCCGCCCGCGAGCGGTTGGCGGCGCTTTACGCTTCTCCTCAGGACGAGACCGGAAAACGGGTCGGCAAACAAAAGATCCTGGCGGAGTTGCGTGACCGCTATGCGGCCTTGAAACGGGAATGGGGCGGCTACGCTGGCTACGACCGCTGGTTCGATCAAGACTTGAACAACGCCAAACTGGCCGGCGTCAGCACCTACTACCGGTTGGTTCCGGCCTTTGAGGCTCTATACGAACGGGAAGGGCGGGATTTCGCGGCGTTTTATCGGGCGGCGGAGGCTGTCGGTCGATTGCCGCCCGCCGAGCGGGAAGCGCGGTTGCGGGCATTGTCCAGGCCGGACAAGCCCTCTATGCTGACAGGCGATCTTTCGCCAGGAGCCGAACGCCCGTGACCGCAACTCCCCCTCTGCTCGAAGTCCGCGACCTGTCGGTTGCCTTTGGCGCAACCCCCGCGGTGAAACAGGTCTCGTTCGCGCTCGAGCGCGGCGAGACGCTGGCCCTGGTGGGCGAGAGCGGCTCCGGCAAGTCGGTGTCGGCGCTCTCGATCCTGCAATTGTTGCCCTATCCCCACGCCCGCCATCCGAGCGGCGGCATCCGCCTGCGTGGCGAGGAACTGCTGGGCGCGACGCCGGCTCGCCTGCGCGAGGTGCGCGGCAATCAGATCGCCATGGTGTTCCAGGAGCCGATGACCTCGCTGAATCCCTTGCACTCCATCGAGAAGCAGATCGGCGAGACGCTGACGCTGCATAAAGGATTGAGCGGCGCGCGGCTGCGGACGCGGATTCGGGAATTGCTGGATCTGGTCGGTTTGCCCGACGCCGCGCAGCGCCTGAATGCATTGCCGCATGAACTGTCTGGCGGCCAGCGTCAACGGGTGATGATCGCCATGGCGCTGGCCAACGAACCCGACATTCTCATCGCCGACGAGCCGACCACCGCCCTCGATGTCACCATCCAGGCCCAGATTCTGAAGCTGTTGAAAGACCTGCAAGCGCGGTTCGGCATGGCGATCCTGTTCATCACCCACGATCTGAGCATCGTTCGCAAGATGGCGGATCGGGTGTGCGTGATGCGGGCTGGCGAAGTGGTGGAGTCGGGCGCGGTCGCCGATCTTTTCGCCAACCCTCGGCATCCCTATACCCGCCAATTGTTGGCCGCCGAGCCCCAGGGCGACCCGCCGCCCGAGATCGCCGACGCCCCGGACGTGATGGTCGGCGAAAGTCTGAAGGTCTGGTTCCCGCTCAAGCGCGGCGTGCTGCGGCGTGTGGTGGATCATGTCAAGGCGGTGGACGGGGTCGATGTGAGCGTCCGCGAAGGGCAGACCCTCGGCGTGGTGGGGGAGAGCGGTTCCGGCAAGACCACGCTGGGGCTGGCGCTGTTGCGGCTGTTGGCCAGCGAGGGCGCGATTCGGTTCAAGGGCCGGCGGATCGACGGCATGGGAAGCAGCGCGCTGCGCCCCTTGCGTAAGGCCATGCAGATCGTGTTTCAGGATCCATTCGGTTCGCTCAGCCCTCGATTATCGGTGGGCGAGATCGTCGAGGAAGGCTTGCTGGTGCATGGCTTGGCCGGTGATCGCGCCACTCGCCGCGCCCGAATTAGCCAGGCGCTGGAGGAGGTGGGGCTGGACCCGGCGACCCAGGATCGTTATCCCCACGAATTTTCCGGTGGCCAGCGCCAGCGCATCGCCATCGCCCGCGCCCTGGCCTTGCAGCCGCGCCTGCTGATTCTGGACGAACCGACCAGCGCGCTGGACGTGTCGGTGCAGGCGCAGATCGTGGATTTGCTGCGCGAGTTGCAGCGCCGTCATCGACTGGCCTATGTCTTCATCAGCCACGATCTGCGGGTGGTGCGCGCCCTGGCCAATCATCTGCTGGTGATGAAAAATGGCCGGGTGGTGGAAGCGGGGCCGGCGCGGCGAGTGTTCGCCGCGCCTCGGCATCCGTATACCCAGGCACTGCTGGCGGCGGCGTTGAATCTGGAGACGGCGAGCGGCGACGGCGCGGTGTCGAGCTGACGCCAGTTTTACCAGTGTCCACTTACCTTGTACAACCAACCATCGATTAAGGAGATACCTTGGCCAAGCCCAACTATCAGTACGAAAAGCGGCAGAAAGATCTCGCCAAGAAAAAGAAGCAGGAAGAGAAACAGGAAGAGAAGCGCCAGCGCAAGTTGGACAAGAGCGGCGTCCCACCGACAGAGACGCCGAACCAGCCATCGTAGCCGGGAGCGTGAAATTTCCGGCCACCGAAAAAGCCGGCTTGCGCCGGCTTTTTTCTCGTTTCCACACTCCCGCGTGGGAATGCCGGTTGGGCCGCTCCAGCGGCCCGCGACGCCGGAGCGTCGCCGGGAACGAGGCTCCCACGCTGGAGCGTGGGAGCCAGGCAGACCCGGCAAAATTTATGCGGCAATCCACTGGAGATCATAGTGCCCATAACAACAAAGCCGGTGGAAACCGGCTTTGTCGGGGACTGCTCCGGGCGTAGCGCAATCGGGCTACGCGGCAATCGCCATCAGGCAACCACCTTCCAGACTTCGGGGGCCTTTTCGACGCGCTTGCCAAACTCCTTGCGCTGATTTTCGAGTTCCGGCGGCAGTTTCTCGCCGAACTTGTCGAAGAAGCCCTTGATTTCCTCGACCTCGCTGGCCGCCTCGGCGCGGCTGATATTGGTGATGGCCTCGAATTGCTCCTTGGAAAAATCCAGGCCGTTCAAGTCCAGATCTTCGTAGCGAGGCATCAATCCGAACGAGCTTTCCACGGCGCCGACCTGGCCATTGACGCGCTCCACGATCCACTTGAGGACCCGCATGTTCTGACCGTAGCCCGGCCACGCAAATTTGCCGTTGGCATCCTTGCGGAACCAGTTGGTCCGGAAAATCATGGGCAGCTTGACGCCGGCTTTCTTGCCCATGTTGATCCAGTGACCCCAGTACGCCGCCATGTTGTAGCCGCAGAACGGTAGCATGGCGAACGGATCGCGCCGGATGCCGGTCACGCCGATGGCCGCCGCCGTGGCTTCCGAACCCATGGTGGCCGCCATGAACACGCCATGATTCCAATCGTAGGCTTGATAGACCAGCGGGAAGGTCTTGGACAAACGACCGCCGAAGATGAAGGCCGAAATCGGTACGCCGGCGGGGTCCTCCCAGGCCGGGTCGATGGTCGGGCATTGCGCCGCCGGCGCGGTGAAGCGCGAGTTGGCGTGCGCGCCCGGCCGACCGCAGTCCGGCGTCCAGTCGTTGCCTTGCCAGTCGATACCGTGCGCCGGGGGCGCCACGCCCATGCCTTCCCACCACACGTCGCCATCGTCGGTCAGCACGACGTTGGTGAAAATGCAGTTCTCCTTGATCGATTCCATCGCCATGGGGTTGGAATCGTAGGAGGTGCCGGGCGCGACGCCGAAGAAGCCGGCTTCGGGGTTAATGGCGCGCAGCGTGCCATCGGGGCGAGGCTTGATCCAGGCGATGTCGTCGCCGACGGTCAGCGCCTTCCAGTTGCCGAAGCCCTTGGGCGGGACGATCATGGCCAGGTTGGTCTTGCCGCAGGCGCTGGGGAAGGCCGCCGCGACATAGGTCTTCTCGCCCTTGGGCGATTCGAGCCCCAGGATCAGCATGTGCTCGGCCAGCCAGCCTTCGTCGCGGGCCATCGCCGAGGCGATGCGCAGCGCCAGGCATTTCTTGCCGAGCAGGGCGTTGCCGCCGTAACCCGACCCGTAGGACCAAATCTCGCGGGTTTCGGGATAATGCACGATGGCCTTGCGGCTGATGTCCGGCTCGCACGGCCAGGGCACGTCTTGCTGACCCGGGGCCAGCGGCGCGCCGACCGAATGCACGCAGGGGATGTAGAAGCCGTCGCTGCCCAACGTGTCCAGCACCTTCTGACCCATGCGGGTCATGATCCGCATGTTGACCACCACATAGGGGGAATCGGTGATCTCGATGCCGATTTGAGCAATCGGGCTGCCGATCGGCCCCATGCTGAAGGGAATGATGTACATGGTGCGGCCGCGCATGCAGCCGGCGAACTGTTCCTTGAGTTGGGCGCGCATTTCGGCGGGGGGCGCCCAGTTGTTGGTCGGGCCGGCGTCGTCCTTCGACTCGGAGCAGATGAAGGTGCGATCCTCGACCCGAGCCACGTCGGACGGATGGGAGCGGGCGAGATAGGAGTTGGGTCGTTTCTCGGGGTTCAGACGAATGAACGTGCCGCCGTCCACCATCAACTGACACAGCCGGTCATACTCTTCTTGCGAGCCGTCGGCCCATTCGATCTTGGCGGGCTGGGTCAGGGCGGCGATCTCATCCACCCATTTCAACAGGTTGGCGTTATTGGTCCGATTCTTACCGTCATGAGCGACTGTCATCTAGGGACTCTCCCGTGGTTTATTCAAGTGGGATGGGGTTGAGGAGCCTTCAAACGGGGCTGGCTTGCCGCCGTCCGCGCTGGAGATTGGCCGGACGCGACCCTTGCTGGACCGGTTCTATCATAGGGGTTAAGGTTATCATCAAGCCATCCAGGATGCCACCGGAACGGCGCCGTTCGACCATGGAAAGAGACTATGGTCACCATAGTTTCTTCGTGGGATGGAGCGGTGATGATTTCACCAGGATCGGTTGGCGTGTCCGCGGGGCGGACTGGTTTGATCCCGATCCGATTACCCCAGGCAACGAGGAACAGCGTGAACGACAAGAACGACCAGACAGAATCCACCGCCGGGCGGGATGAGGTGGCTCTCTTTGCCGACGGCGCCTGTTCCGGCAATCCCGGCCCCGGCGGTTGGGGCGTGCTGCTTCGCTACCGGGGGCATGAAAAAGAACTGTCCGGCGCCGAGCCGGCCACCACCAACAACCGCATGGAACTGCTGGCGGTCATCCAGGGGTTGGAGGCGCTGAAGCGGCCGGCGCGGGTGCGCGTTTGCACCGATAGCCAGTACGTGATGAAAGGCGTCACCGAATGGCTGGCGGCCTGGAAACGGCGCGGCTGGAAGACCGCCGACCGCCAGCCGGTCAAGAACGTGGATCTCTGGCTGCGACTGGAAACCGCCCTGGCTCCACACCGGGTCGAATGGCGATGGGTGCGCGGCCATGCCGGTCACCCGGAAAACGAGCGGGTGGACCAACTGGCCACGGCCGCGCGCGGTCGCTTGAAATCCACCAGAGACCGAGGCAATCCATAGCTTATGAACGAACGTCAGGTCGTGCTCGATACCGAAACCACCGGGCTTGACCCCAGCCAAGGGCATCGGGTCATCGAGATCGGTTGTATCGAATTGCTGAATCGGCGACCGACTCGCCACCGATTTCACGTCTATCTGCAACCCGACCGCGCCATCGACGCCGAGGCGCTGCGGGTGCATGGCATCACCAGCGACTTTCTCGCCAGCCAGCCGCGCTTCCCGGATATCGCCGACGAATTCTTGCATTTCGTCCAGGGCGCCGAACTGATCGTTCACAACGCGCCGTTCGATCTGGGTTTTATCAACCACGAACTACGCCGGTGCGGTCGCGGTCAGACGGTTTTGGAGCAGTTCTGCGCGGTGGTCGACACCCTGCTCATGGCCCGGCAACGCCATCCAGGTCAGCGCAACAGCCTGGATGCGCTGTGCAAGCGCTACAACATCGACAATTCCCAGCGCACCCTGCACGGCGCCCTACTGGACGCGGAAATCCTGGCCGATGTCTATCTGGCGATGACCCGCCAGCAGGATTCGCTGTTCGTGCCGGCGACCGCGACCGAGGCGACACTGAATCGCGCCGAGGCCCGTCGCGCGGCATCGCGCCACGATCGGCCGCCGTTGCCGGTGATTCGCGCCGACGCCGAGGAATGCGCCGCTCACGCGCGCTATCTGGATATGTTGGATAAGAGCAGTGGCGGGCCGTGCGTGTGGCGGCGGCTGGAACCGACAAGTCCGGCCTAAACTCGATAATACTCCCGATACCAGGCCACGAAGCGGGCCACGCCGACCTCGATCGGCGTGCCGGGCTGATAGCCGACATCCTTGACCAGCGCCTCGACGTCGGCGTAGGTATCCGGCACGTCGCCCGGTTGCATCGGCAGCAGGTTCTTGATGGCCTTGCGGCCCAGACAGTCTTCCAGCACTTCGATATAGCGCATCAACTCGACGGGGCGGTGACTGCCGATGTTGTACAGCCGGTAGGGAGCATGACTGGTGGCGGGGTCCGGGTTCTCGCTCGACCAGCCGGGGTCCGGCGTCGCCACCCGGTCCAATACCCGAATCACGCCCTCGACGATGTCGTCGATGTAGGTGAAATCTCGCCGATGATGACCGTAATTGAATACATCGATCGGCTGGCCGGCCAGAATGGCGCGGGTGAACAGGAACAACGCCATGTCGGGTCGGCCCCAGGGACCGTAGACGGTGAAGAACCGCAGGCCGGTGGTCGGCAGGCCGTAAAGATGGCTGTAGGTATGCGCCATCAGCTCATTGGCCTTCTTGGTGGCCGCGTACAGACTGAGCGGGTGATCGACGTTGTCGTGGACCGAGAACGGCATTCGGGTGTTGGCGCCGTACACCGAACTGGTCGAGGCGTACACCAGGTGCTCGACCCCATGATGGCGGCAGGCTTCCAGCACGTTGACGAAGCCGACCAGATTGGAGTCCACGTAAACATGGGGATTTTGGATCGAGTAGCGCACTCCCGCCTGGGCCGCCAGATTCACCACCCGTCGCGGCTGGTGCTCGGCGAAGGTGGCGGTCAGCATTGCTCGATCCTCCAGGCTGGCCCGCACCTCGGTAAAGCCAGAATGCGCCTGCAACCGGGCCAGCCGCGCCTGTTTCAGATTCACATCGTAATAATCGTTCAGGTTGTCGTAACCGATGACTTCGTCGCCGCGTTCCAGCAGGCGCGACGCCAGCGCCGCGCCGATGAAGCCGGCGTTCCCCGTGACCAGGGTTTTCATAGCCGGCCATCCACGGTGGCGGCCGGCAGCAGGTACTTGACATCGAACAGCACCGCGACCGACTTGCCCAGGGCACGGATGCGCTCAACGCCCATCTCGCGGAACTGGTCGTGCGCCACCGCCAGAATGATGGCGTCGTAATGTCCGGATTTGGGTTGCGTAACCGGCACGATCCCGTATTCGCGCATGGCTTCTTGTGGATCCACCCAGGGGTCGTACACGTCGACGCAAGCGCGGTAGTCACGGAATTCCCGGAGGATGTCCACCACGCGGGTGTTGCGCAGATCCGGGCAATTTTCCTTGAAGGTCAGACCCATGATCAATACATTGGCGTCCATGACCGGAATATGCTTCTGGGTCATGAGCTTGACCACCCGTTGCGCCACGTGGGCACCCATGCCGTCGTTGGTGCGCCGACCCGCCAGGATCATTTCCGGGTGGAAGCCGATCTCCTGCGCCTTGTGGGTCAAATAGTAAGGGTCCACGCCGATGCAGTGGCCGCCCACCAGTCCCGGTCGGAACGGCAGAAAGTTCCACTTGGAGCCGGCGGCGAGCAGCACTTCCTCGGTGTCGATGCCCAGGCGGTCGAACAGCAGCGCCAGTTCGTTGATCAGGGCGATGTTGACGTCGCGCTGGGTGTTTTCGATCACCTTGGCCGCTTCCGCCACCCGGATGCTGGATGCCCGGTGGGTACCGGCGGTGATGATGCGCCGGTAGAGGGCGTCCACGAAATCGGCGACTTCGGGGGTGGAGCCGGAAGTGACCTTGCGGATGGTGGTGACCCGATGTTCCTTGTCGCCGGGGTTGATGCGCTCCGGGCTGTAGCCGGCGAAAAAATCCACGTTGAAGCGCAAGCCCGATTCCCGTTCCAAGATCGGCACGCAGACCTCCTCGGTCGCGCCGGGGTAGACCGTCGATTCATAGATCGCTACATCACCAGGCTTCAGAAGCCAGCCCACGGTCGTGCTGGCACCGATCAGTGGTCGGAAATCCGGGCGCTTGTGTTCATCCACGGGGGTCGGCACCGTGACGATGTAGACATTGCAGTCAGCCAAGTCCTCGGCGCGGTGGGTATAGCGCAGATATTCGGCCCGCCGCAATTCCTCGGCGGCGACTTCCAGCGTGCCATCGATGCCGGCTTGCAATTCCCGGATGCGCGCTTCGTTGATGTCCAGGCCCAGCGTGGGGAACTGCTTGCCGAATTCGACCGCTAGGGGCAGTCCCACATAACCGAGACCCACGATGCCAACGCGGGTGGTAGCGAGATCGAGCATCGGTCAGGCTCCGTTTTTTCGGATTACGATTGCGGATTATTTCACCCGCATTCCCGGCTCGGCGCCAGCATCGGGGGCGAGCAGGTAAATTCCACCGCCGCCACCCGCCGCCAGCACCATGCCTTCGGAAACGCCAAAGCGCATCTTGCGCGGTGCAAGATTGGCGACCATCACCGTCAGCCGGCCTTGCAAATCCTCGGGGGTATAGGCGGATTTGATGCCGGCGAACACCTGGCGGGTTTCGCCGCCGAGGTCCAGTTCCAGCCGCACCAGCTTGTCGGCGCCAGCCACCGCTTCGGCCTTGGCGATGCGCGCCACCCGCAAATCCACCTTGGCGAAATCGTCGATGGTGACGATCGGGCCGATCGGATCGTCCACCAGTGGTCCACTGGGTTTGGCGGCCCCCTCGGCGGGGGGATAGCTTTCCTTTGAATCCTCGACCATGGCGGTAATCTGGGCCATCTCCACCCGCTGCATCAGCGGCTTGAATTCGGCGATGACATGATCGAGCAGCGGGGCGTCCAAATCGGCCCAGCGCAGCGGCGGAATTTGCAGGAATTGCTCCACCTGGGCGGCCATGCCGGGCAGCACTGGCTTGAGATAAATCATCAGCACCCGGAACAGGTTCAGGCCCATGCCGCACACGGCCTGAACCTCGGCCTCGGCGCCGGGCTGTTTGGCCAGCGCCCAGGGTTTCTTTTCGTCGATGTACTGATTGGCGCGGTCGGCCAGCGCCATGATTTCGCGCATGGCCCGGCCGAATTCGCGCCCTTCGTAAGCCTGGGCAATGGAAGCGCCGGCGGCGACGAATTCCGCGTACAGCGCCGGCTCGGCGAGTGGGTCGGCCAGTCGACCCTCAAAGCGGCGAGTGATGAAACCGGCGCAGCGACTGGCGATATTGACCAGTTTGCCCACCAGGTCGCTGTTGACCCGCTGCGCGAAATCCTCGAAATTCAGGTCGAGGTCGTCGATGCCGTCGCTGAGCTTGCTGGCGAAGTAGTAGCGCAAATATTCTGGGCGCAGATGGTTGAGATAGGTGCGGGCCTTGATGAAGGTGCCGCGCGATTTCGACATCTTCTGGCCGTCCACGGTCAGGAAACCGTGGCAATGCACCGCCGTCGGCTTGCGGAAACCGGCGCCGGTCAGTTCCGCCGGCCAGAACAGGATGTGGAAATAGGCGATGTCCTTGCCGATGAAGTGAACCACCTCGGCGTCGCTCTCGGGGTTCCAAAAATCCTCGAATTTCAGGCCGACCCGGTCGCAATAGTGTTGGAAGCTGGCCATGTAGCCGATGGGCGCGTCCAGCCAGACGTAGAAATACTTGCCGGGCGCGTCGGGGATTTCAAAACCCCAGTACGGGGCGTCGCGGGAGATGTCCCATTCCTGCAAGCCGGCGGTGAACCATTCGTCCAGCTTGTTGACCATTTGCGGCTGAATCGGCCCGCTGGCGATCCAGTCCTTCAGCAGGGCCTCGAAATCGGCCAGCTTGAAAAAGAAATGCAAAGATTCCTTGAGGATCGGCGTCGCGCCGGAGACCACCGAGCGGGGATTTTTCAGGTCGGTGGGCGCGTAGGTCGCCCCGCAGTTCTCGCAACTGTCGCCGTACTGGTCGAGCGCGCCGCAGCGTGGACACTCGCCCTTGATGAAACGGTCCGGCAAAAACATCTGCTTTTCCGGGTCGTAGGCCTGGGTGATGACCCGGCGGCTGACGTAACCGCCCTTGTCCAGTCGGCGGTAGATCAATTCGGCGTAATGGCGGCATTCCGGGGAATGCGTCGAATGATAATTGTCAAACTCGATCAGGAAGTCGGCGAAATCGGCGCGATGTTCCCGCCAGACCCGCTCGATGAGTTGCTCCGGGGTGACGCCGTCCTGCTCGGCGCGCAGCATGATCGGGGTGCCGTGGGCGTCGTCGGCGCAGACGTAATGGCATTCGTGACCGCGCAGCTTCTGAAAGCGGACCCAGATGTCGGTCTGGATGTATTCGACCAGATGGCCGATGTGGATCGGCCCATTCGCATAGGGCAGGGCGCTGGTGACGAGGATGCGGCGGGTCGGGTGGCTCATGGCGCGGACAATTACGGTCGCTGAACGGGAAAAAACGTTAAATTAGCAGTATTCCCACGCTCTCGCTACCCTCGCGAGTGGGGCAATGGTGGCGCCAATGAGGAGGTTAATCTTGAAAATCAAAGTGTTGTCCAGTTTGATCGTTGCGGCGTCGTTGGCGGTTCAAGCAGCGCGCGCCGGCGTGGAGACGAGGGCCGAGGAAATCTGGAGCGAGAATTTTTGCGAGCAGGCGGTGTCACTGGCCATACAGCATGGCGAATCCCCGAAACAACTCAATATGGTGAGTTGCCGGCTGCTGAACTACTATCAGCCGTCTTATTGGCAATGCGTGATCGACGCCCTGCGGGCCAATTCCAGCCTCAAGTTGGAAGCCGCGCGCCAGAAGTGCCTGGCCGAGTATTGAGCGAAAGCCCTCGGCGGGGATGACCGGCGAGCGATTTTGCCGAAATCGGCTTGTTTTTTTAATCTTAATTTTAAGGAGCCTGAATGATGACCGCCTTGTCGCGCGCCGATGTGGAAAACACCCTCAAGGGTTACGTGGACCCTTATCTGGAGAAGGACCTGGTCTCCGCCAAGTGCGTCAAGACGATTCGGACCGAGGGGGGACGGGTTGAGGTCGAGGTGGAATTGGGATTTCCAGCAGTCGGCTATCGAGACGCGCTAAGCGCCGCGCTCCGCGAGCGGTTGGCGGCGCTGCCGGGCGTCGGCGAGGTGGCGATTCGGGTGGAAAGCCGGATCATCGCCCACGAAGTGCAAAAGGGGTTGAAGCCACTGCCGGGCGTCAAGAATATCATCGCCGTGGCGTCCGGCAAGGGCGGGGTCGGTAAATCCACCACGGCGGTCAATCTGGCGTTGGCGCTGAATATTGAGGGCGCGACCGTCGGCTTGCTGGACGCCGATATCTACGGTCCCAGCCAGCCGCGGATGCTGGGCGCGTCCGAGCGGCCGGAGTCGCGGGACGGCAAGACCATGGAACCGGTCGTCAGTCACGGCATTCAGTCCATGTCCATCGGCTATCTGATCGAGGAGGAAACGCCGATGGTCTGGCGCGGACCGATGGTGACCCAGGCGCTGGAGCAGTTGTTGCGCGACACCCGTTGGCAAAATCTCGATTATCTGATCATCGACCTGCCGCCGGGCACGGGCGACACGCAACTGACCCTGGCGCAGAAAGTACCCGTCAGCGGCGCGATCATCGTCACCACCCCGCAGGACATCGCCCTGCTGGACGCGCGCAAGGGACTGAAGATGTTCGAGAAGGTCGAGGTGCCGGTGCTGGGCGTCGTCGAGAACATGAGCATCCATATCTGTTCGAAGTGCGGCCACGAGGAGCATGTCTTCGGCGAGGGGGGTGGGCAACGCATGGCCGCGCAATGCAATGTCCCGCTCCTGGGCGCGCTGCCGCTGGATATCCGCATCCGCGAGGAAACGGACGGTGGCCAGCCGACCGTGGCGGCTGAACCGAACAGCCGCATCGCTGGCCTGTATCGGGACATTGCCCGCCGCGCCGCCGCCCGGCTGTCGTTGCAGGCGAGGAATTACAGCCACCGGTTTCCCAATATCGTGATCCAGAACACCTGAGGCTCCCATCATGCGGCTGTGTGATCGCGACATCGAACGCTGCCTGGACGAGGGCCGAATCCGCATCGAACCGCGCCCTGTCCCCGGCAAGATCAACGGAGTCAGCGTGGACCTGCATCTGGGCAGCCGGTTTCGGGTGTTCAACGATCACGCCGCGTCCCATATCGATCTCAGCGGTCCGCGCGAGGCGGTGGATCACGCCATCAACCGGATCATGAGCAAGGAGATCCGGATCGGCGCGGCCGACGCCTTCTTCCTCCATCCCGGCGAACTGGCCCTGGCGGCGACCGCCGAGACGATCACGGTGCCGGACGATTTGGTGGGCTGGCTGGACGGCCGCTCCAGCCTGGCCCGGCTGGGGTTGATGGTCCACGTCACCGCCCACCGCATCGATCCCGGCTGGAGCGGGGCCATCGTGCTGGAGTGCTTCAACAGCGGCAAGCTGCCGCTGGCGCTGCGGCCCGGCATGGCGATTTGCGCCATCAGCTTTGAGACCCTCACCGGCCCCGCCATCCGGCCCTACGACAAGCGCCAGGACGCCAAATACCGGCGCCAGACTGGCCCGACTCCCAGCCGGATCGGCGACGACGAGCCGCTCGACCAAGGCCATTGAGCCCGCGCTTGATGGATGAAAGAAACCACGCCCGTTTGTCGTCGCAGCCCTTTCACCCGTCGCTAAAACCGGCCCGATGCGACGCGTGTGGACGGCGCGCGAACGCTTCCGCCAACACTTCTTGCCCCACGGCGGCAAATCCGCCGCGGTAACGGGACAGTCGGGCCGGGCCGCTCACGCCGCCACCTTGAACGACGCCTTGTTCTGCGCATAGGAAATGGCTTCCTCGCGACTGACCAGTCCCTTCTTGATGACCTCCTGCAGCGCCTGATCGAGGGTCTGCATCCCATGGGCCGCGCCGGTCTGGATGGAGGAGTACATCTGCGCCACCTTGTCCTCGCGGATCAGATTGCGAATGGCTGGAATGCCGACCATGATCTCATGCACCGCCATCCGGCCGCCGCCCTTTTTCTTGAGCAGCGCCTGCGAGATGACCGCGCGCAGCGATTCGGACAACATCGAGCGCACCATCGGTTTCTCGCCGGCCGGGAATACGTCGATGATGCGGTCGATGGTCTTGGGCGCGGAACTGGTATGCAGGGTGCCGAACACCAGGTGGCCGGTCTCGGAGGCGGTCAGCGCCAGCCGGATGGTTTCCTGGTCGCGCATTTCGCCGACCAGGATGATGTCCGGGTCCTCGCGCAGGGCCGAACGCAGCGCCTCGTTGAACCCCAGCGTATCGCGATGCACCTCGCGCTGATTGACCAGGCAGCGCTGGCTCTGGTGAACGAATTCGATCGGGTCCTCGATGGTCAGGATATGGCCATACTCGTTCTTGTTGATGTGGTCGATCATCGCCGCCAGGGTGGTCGATTTGCCCGACCCGGTCGGTCCCGTCACCAGGACCAGCCCGCGCGGCACATCGATCAAATCCCGAAACACCGCCGGACAGCCCAGATCGTCCAGCGTCTGGATCAGGGTGGGAATGGTGCGGAACACGCCCGCCGCCCCCCGGTTCTGGTTGAAGGCGTTGACGCGGAACCGGGCCAGCTTGGGAATCTCGAACGAGAAGTCGCACTCCAGGAATTCGTCGTAGTCCTTGCGCTGCTTGTCGTTCATGATGTCGTAGATCAGGCCGTGGACCTGCTTGTGCTCCAACGCCGGCACGTTGATGCGGCGCACGTCGCCATCCACCCGGATCATCGGCGGCAGGCCGGCCGACAGATGCAGGTCCGAGGCTTTGTTCTGCACGGAAAAGGTCAATAGTTCGTCGAGGGTCATGGCGATTGCTCCCGCTGGGGCGTTGAATGACGGCGCGCTGATGAGCCGCGCCGCTGAATCGGATTACAAAATTTAGTATATATCTACCGCAAGTCTTGCATCGCGTCGTCCGTCCAGGGAATCCAGCCCGCATGACCATCGATTTCGCCGACCGCCTCCACGCCGTGCGGGAGCGCCTCCACGCCGCCGAACGCCGGTTTCGACGCCCGCCCGACGCGGTGCGCCTGCTGGCGGTCAGCAAGACCCAACCGGCGGCCGCCGTCGCCGCCATGGCAGCCGCCGGCCAGACCTGCTTTGGGGAAAACTACGTTCAGGAAGCGCTGGACAAAATGGCCGAACTGGCGCCGCTGGCCCTGGAATGGCACTTCATCGGCCCGATTCAGGCCAACAAGACCCGACCCATCGCCGAACGCTTCGCCTGGGTCCATAGCCTGGACCGGCTGAAGATCGCCGAGCGGTTGAGCGCGCAACGGCCCGAATCCCTGCCGCCCCTCAATGTCTGCCTGCAAGTCAACATCGACCGGGAACCCACCAAGCATGGCCTGGACCCGGCGAACGTGGGCGAAATCGCCGCGGCGATTGCTGTATTGCCCCGATTGCGGCTGCGCGGCCTGATGGCGATTCCCGCCCCGGCGGCGGATTTCGTCGCGCAACGCCAGGCTTTCGCCCGGCTGCGCGTCTTGCAAGCGCAACTCGTGACGACGGGCCTGGCGCTGGATACCCTGTCGATGGGCATGTCCGACGATCTGGAAGCCGCCATCGCCGAGGGGGCGACCCTGGTGCGAGTGGGCACGGCTCTGTTCGGGCCGCGCCGCTGAGCGGCGACTTTACGCTATGCTAGCGCCACGCTGACCCCAATCGCCCCGTTCCGAGAACTGACCATGTCGCCATCCCGTCCCTCGTTCGGTTCCGCCACGCGCGGTGGGTTACTCGGCCTGCTGCTGTTGATCGTTCCACTCCTGCTGGGCGCCGACGACGACTTCCTGCGCGAAATCGAGGACGAGGCCCGGCGACAGGCGGCGATCCTGATCACCACTCCGCCGCCGGCGCCGTCCCTCACGTCCGACACTGGCGCTGACCGGCTGGAGGCGGGACTCGATCCAGCCACCTTCGAACAGGCGCTGCGCCGCAGCCTGCCGGGCACCTACACGGTCTATCAGCAGCTCAACACCCGACGCAAGCAACAACTCTACCAGGCCTATCAGAACAACAATCAGCTCACCAGCATCAGCGAGCGGGCCGCTCAATTGCTGAGCGGTAAACCTTGAAGCGGACGCACCCGCGTCATCCTCCCATGGACGCCCGGATCGAACCGGGGTCCATCCGGTCCCAAATCCACGAGGCGGAAATGAAAGACACCTCCATTGCCTTCATCGGCGGCGGCAACATGGCCCGCAGCCTGATCGGCGGCCTGATCGCCAGCGGCAGCGCCCCGACTTCCCTCTGGGTGGCCGAACCCGACGCCGGCCAGCGGGAAATCCTACGCGGACGGTTCGGCGTTCACACCGGCGTCGACAACCGGGACATCGCGGCCCGGGCCGGCGTCGTGGTGCTGGCGGTCAAGCCGCAGGTGCTGCGCCCGGTGGCCAAGGAACTGGCCGGGATCGTCGGCGAACGCCAGCCGCTGGTGATTTCCATCGCCGCCGGCGTGCGCGAGCCCGACATTCGCCGCTGGCTGGGCGGCAACGCCGCCATCGTCCGCGCCATGCCCAACACGCCGGCCCTGGTCGGCAGCGGCGCCACCGCGTTGTTCGCCAACGCCCAGGTCAGCGACGGCCAGCGACAAACCGCCGAATCGATTCTGCGGGCCGTCGGTCTGGTCGTATGGGTGGCTGCGGAAGGTCTGCTGGACGCGGTCACCGCCCTGTCGGGTAGCGGCCCCGCCTACTTTTTCCTGCTGATGGAAACCCTGGAGAAGATTGGCGTCCGGCTTGGCCTGGAGCCCGAGGTTTCGCGCCTGCTGACGATCCAGACCGCGTTCGGCGCCGCCAAGATGGCGCTGGAAAGCCCCGATAACGCGGCCGCGTTGCGCGCCCGGGTCACCTCGCCGGGCGGCACCACCGAGCGGGCGATCAGCGTGTTCCAGGACGAGCAACTCGATGTTCTGATCGCCAAGTCGTTGAACGCTTCGTTGGCGATTTTGGAAACGCCGGCCTTGTTGGCCGAGGGGCTGGACGATCTGGTCGCCAAGGCGCTGGAAGCCGCCCGCCATCGTTCGGTGGAACTGGGCGATCTGCTGGGAGGCCAGCCATGACCGCGACGGTTTTTCTGATTCAAACCCTGTTCGGTTTTTACATTCTGGCGGTGATGCTGCGCTTTCTGCTGCAATGCGTGCGGGCCGATTTCTACAACCCGTTGGTGCAGTTCCTGGTCCGCATCACCAATCCGCCGCTGCTGCCGCTGCGTCGGATCATACCCGGCTACCGGGGACTGGACCTGGCGTCGGTGGTGCTGGCCTTCGCCCTGCAACTGGTCGAGGTGTTGCTGATAGCCCTGCTGTTCGACCGCGCCCTCGGCGTCGGTGGCCTGCTGCTGCTGACCGTGATGGAATTGTTCAAGCTGCTGATCAACATCTATCTGTGGGGCGTGATCATCCAGGCGGTGCTGAGCTGGATCAACCCCGATCCCTATCATCCGGCGGCGCGGGTGCTGGCCCAGTTGACCGCACCGCTGCTGCGGCCCGCCCGGCGACTGTTGCCGCCGATTTCCGGCGTGGACCTGTCGCCGATGCTGGTGGTGGTGGCGCTGATCTTCGTCAGCCTGCTGCTCCAGGATTTTCTTGGGCTGCTGACCGGCTTGCGCTGACTCCATGGCGGCTGGCTATCGCTGGGACGGCCCGGACCTGATCCTTCAGGTGCGGGCGCGGCCGCGCGCTGGTCGCGACGAATGGGTGGGATTGCGGGAAGATCGGTTTCAGGTGCGCATCGCCGCGCCGCCGGTGGATGGCCTGGCGAACGCCCGCCTGCGGGAATTTCTGGCCGACCTGTTTGGAGTCGCCAAAAGTCAGGTGACGCTGCTGGCCGGCGAAACCGGCCGTGACAAGCGGTGGCGCATCGTCGCGCCGAGGCGGTGGCCACCCGGCATCGAATCACCCGCCACGCCCTAAATCCACCGCGCCGGTGTTCTCTCCAAAAGCGGTGACGGCAACCGCGCCTCGGTGCAACTCGCCAGATGGCCACGGGTCACAACGGGTACCGACCGCCACCGAGACCCGCGCCATGCTGATCCAACGCCCCGCTGACATCCGCCCGTCCGAAATTACCCCACCCGCGTTGTACGCCCGCCGCCGCGAGTTCTTGAAAACCGCCGCCGCGCTGGGTCTCGGCGCGCTGCTGCCGGCGGCATTGCGCGAGGCCCAGTCGGCTCCGCCCGCCGACGATCTCCAACCGACACCCTACAAGGACATCACGACCTACAACAATTTTTACGAATTCGGCCCCAGCAAGACCGATCCGGCCGAGAACGCCGGCAGCCTGAAGACCAGGCCCTGGACCGTGACGGTCGAGGGCCATTGCGAAAAACCGGGTCAGTACGCGCTGGAGGATTTCCTGGCCCCACACCCACCGGAGGAGCGCATCTACCGGCTGCGTTGCGTCGAAGCCTGGTCCATGGTCGTCCCGTGGCTCGGCATTCCACTGAGCAAAATCCTGCCGCGCTTCCAGCCCACCGCCAGCGCGAAATACGTCGAATTCACCACCCTGCTCGACCCCGCGCAAATGCCGGGGCAACGTACCCGCTTGCTGCCTTGGCCTTACGTCGAGGGCTTGCGGATGGACGAAGCCATGCACCCGCTGACCCTGTTGACGACGGGGCTGTACGGCAAGGAGTTACCCAACCAGAACGGTGCTCCACTGCGACTGGTCACACCGTGGAAATACGGCTTCAAGAGCATCAAGTCCATCGTGAAAATCCGCTTTGTCGAGCAGCAACCGCGCACCACCTGGGCCAGTGAAGGCCCCAGCGAATACGGCTTTTACGCCAACGTCAACCCCGAAGTAGATCATCCGCGCTGGAGCCAGAAACGGGAGCGGCGCATCGGCGAATTGTTCCGCCGCGACACGCTGCCGTTCAACGGCTACGCCGAACAGGTGGCCGGTCTCTATGCCGGGATGGACCTGCGCAAGAATTATTGAGGACGCAAATCCGCCGGCGGGCGCGAACCCTTCGGCGGTGGACAACAAACCAGGGATTTCCGGATACCCCCCGCCCGGCAACGGCGGAATCGCCACCGTCAGCGCAAGAGAGTGGCAGGATTCCACCGGCTGGAGGTATGGACTCCAGCCAATGTGATGGGCGAGATAGAACACCGATTCAGCGACGCGAATAGCTATCGCGGGATGCAGCCGCGCCCCAGGGAATTGGTGCAAGATCCGGATTGCACCCCTTGCGCTTGATACCGTTGCGTGTCTGCCTGCCTGTGCGATGACTCATGCTCAACCCGGCTGGGTTGCCGGGTATCTCTGTGGTGGTGCTCATGGTGGTACTCATGCTCAACCCGCCTGGATTGCCCTACTAGCTCTTGATAGCGTCGCTCGTTCTCTGCCTGGCGCTGGCGAATCTCTCGTACCGCTGCCGATTCCTCCTCGCGCCGGCCATACGATTCGGTGGGCGACGTTTGAGTCTGTGTGACCCTCGCCCGTTCAGCTTGCAACGCTTGCTCATAGTTCCGTCGCACTGCCGCCGCCTCGCGCTGACGGATAGCTTCTAGCCGCCTTCGTTCTCCCTCTCGCAGGCCGCTCGTTTCGGCGGGCGGATCTTCCTGTGCGGTGTTTGCACACGCTTCACTCGCCTCGCCACCATAGTCTCGTAGCCATTCACATTCTCCCTCGCGAAGGCCTCTCGGTTGATCACCGCTTTCCTTGCCGTTGTCCTGAATGGTCATCCGCGCTCCTTGCGGGCAGGGTGTCTGCTGATAATACGAGAGCCCGTCCGGCCTAGGGCATTTGTAAATCAATCGCCCCCGCGCGGGTACGGTGGCGACCTCGCCTAGACCGCTCGATTCGGCGGGCGGCGGTGTAGGTGATGTCACTGGGGAAGGAGGAACGGCGTCCTGATTGCCACCTTCCTTACCGTTGTCCTGACTGACCGCCCGTGCTCCCTGCGGGCAGGGTGTCGTCTGGTAATACGAGAGCCCGTCCGGTCCAGGGCACTGGTAAATCGATTGCCCAAGCGTGGTGGGCGCGGTGGCGCCGATAGCAATGAAGAAAATTAACAGCACGGGTTTCATGGTGTTTCCTCCCACACTGCCTTAATCGGTACATTATACCTTGATTTTAATACGCTTTAAAGTAAAAGAATGCGGCATCAGAGGGTTATTTAAAGGAGAACCGTTGGCTGGGTTGAGTGTCAACGCTTCGTCGGTTACCTGACCAAACGACCCCCGCAACACCAAATCACGCAGCCGGCCCTGACCGCCTTACAGGTGGCCGGCCTCTATACCGGGATGGACCTGCGCAAGAATTTCCGAAAGGGCCTCTTTAATTACATTGGGTAAACCCCCGGCTCTGCCGGGGTGACAGTAGCCGTTTGACA